>LNEW01000026.1 GCA_001464375.1 Rhodospirillales bacterium Ga0074136
TCCCGGTCGACCACCAGGACCCGTGCGCCGCGCGCCGCGAAGGCCAGGCACACGGCGCGCCCGATCCCGTTGCCGCCGCCGGTGACCACCGCTGCCTTTCCGCTGAAGTCCATGGGCCTCTCCTCCGTGTGTTGCCGCCACCGCGGCCTGGCCGAGGCGCGGCCGGGTCGACCTACGGCGCGGGACGCTCCGGTCGCAGAGTGCGGCGGATGCGCCGGCACGTCGATGTCGATGCGCGGCCCCTTGATCGCCTGAACCAGGCCTGGGCGCGACCTGGCCGGGCACCGGCGGCGCGCGCACGCCCCTCGGGCGGTCCTCTTCCGCAGGGGGGCGGACCTCGCCCGCGGCTCGCGCTATGCTGGCATGCAGGGGGAAACCGATGACCCAGACCTTCGACCTGTCAGACGCGACGCGGGACCTGCAATCCGTCGCGCGCGACTTCGCCCGGGAGGTGCTCGCCCCCCATGCGGTCCGCTGGGACGAACAGCGCCACTTCCCGCTGGACGAAATGCGGCAGGCCGCAAGGCTCGGCATGGCCGCGCTCTATGTGCGCGAGGAAAGCGGCGGGGCCGGCCTCACGCGGCTCGATGCCGCGGTGGTGTTCGAGGCGCTGGCCACCGGCTGCCCCACCGTCTCCGCCTACCTGTCGATCCACAACATGGTCGCCTGGATGATCGACCGCTTCGGCGATGACGCGCAGCGCGCCGAACACCTGTCATCGCTCATCAGCATGGATCGCGTCGCATCCTATGCACTGACCGAGCCGGGATCGGGCAGCGACGCCGCCGCGCTGCGCACGCGTGCGGCGCGCGACAACGAAGGCTACGTGCTGAACGGCACCAAGCAGTTCATCTCCGGCGCCGGCGTGTCGGACCTGTACCTGACCATGGTGCGCACCGGCGGCGACGGGCCTTCGGGCATCTCAGCCCTGCTGATCCCGAAGGAGACGGCCGGGCTTTCCTTCGGCGCGAACGAACGCAAGATGGGCTGGAACGCGCAGCCGACGCGCCAGGTGATCCTGGAGGAAGCGCGCGTGCCGGCCTCGGCGCTGCTCGGCGCGGAAGGGCAGGGCTTCCGCTTCGCCATGGCCGGCCTGGATGGCGGGCGGCTCAACATCGCCGCCTGTTCGCTGGGGGGTGCCGAGGCCGCGCTGGCGATCGCGCTCGACTACGTCCAGCAGCGTCGCGCCTTCGGCAAGGCGATCGGTGATTTCCAGAACACCCAGTTCCGCCTGGCCGACATGCGCACCGAGTTGGAGGCGGCGCGTGCGTTGCTTTGGCGCGCCTGCGCCAAGCTCGATGCCGGCGCGCCGGACGCCACCGCGTTCTGCGCCATGGCCAAGCGCTTCGTGACCGACACCTGTTCGCGCGTGGCCGATGACGCCCTGCAACTGCTCGGCGGCTACGGGTATCTCGCCGACTACGGGATCGAGAAGATCGTGCGTGACCTGCGCGTGCACCGCATCCTGGAAGGCACCAACGAGATCATGCGCATGATCGTGGCGCGCGGGATGCTGACCACGCGCTGAACGCCGCGCGGGGCCGCAAGCGCGCGCCGACCCTTACGCCCACATCACCGAATTCCCGTCGAAGCCCTCGGGCGGGAAGCCGGGCAGCCAGAAGGCCATGTCCGCCTCGCCATCGCCGTCGAGGTCGATGCGCAGCTGCTTGGTCGCCTCGTCGAAGCGGCCCTCCATGCCGCCATCGCCGCTGAAGGAAAACGCGCCGCGCCAGCTGAACGGCCCGCCGCTGCCGATGCCGGCGAAGCCGAAGACATCGCCCTCGAGCGGGTTGAAGTTCACGATGGTGTCGGGTGCGGCGGCCGAGGAATGCGCCACGGCGGTATAGATGAACAGGTCCGCCCCGCCGCCGCCCACCAGGTGGTCGGCCCCCGCGCCGCCGCACAGCGTATCGGCGCCGGCCCCGCCGATCAGCGTGTCGTGACCCTCGCCGCCCTCGAGCATGGCCCGCCCGCCGCCCGGCGCCACGGTCATCAGGTCCGAACCCGCGCCGCCGCGCACCCGTTCGACCTGCGACACCAGCACGCTGAAGCCGGCATCGCCCAGCGTCAGCATGTCGTAGCCTTCGCCCAGCGATGCCACCACCGTCGCGGCCGCGCCGTCCAGGATCACGTGGTCGTTGCCGCGGCTGCCCTGCACGCCCTCCACGCCCAACAGGCGCACCGCGTTCGACCCGGGACCCAGCACCACGCGGTCGATGCCGGCACCCAGGTCGATCACCGCCCCCGCGGCGACGCGCGACAGCACCACGGTGTCGTTGCCGGCATTGCCCTCGATGCGTTCGGCATCGGCGACGATCACCTGGTTTGCACCGGGCCCGAGGCGGAGCAGGTCGTTCCCGGTACCCATGCGCAGCACCACGCCATCGGCCCCGCCGGCCAGGTCGATGGTGTCGTCGCCGTCGCTGCCGATCAGCAGCTCCACGCCGGCCACGGACGTGGCGTTGCCGCCGCGCGTGAGCACCAGCCAATCGTTGCCGGCCCCCAGGTCGACCAGGCCCGCCGGCATGGCGCTGCCCAGGATGATGGCGTCGTCCCCGCCGGCGCCCAGGATGGTTTCCGCCATCGCGACGGTGACCACGTTGCGCCCTTCGGCCAGGATGACCGTGTCGTTGCCCGCCCCCATGTGCAGGTGCCCTCTGCGCAGCGGGTCGAGCAGCGTGGCACGGTCGTCCCCGCCGCCGGCCTGCAGCATCTCCACGCCGCGCAGGCGAACCACGTCGTGGGTGTCGTCCAGGATCAGCCGGTCGCGCCCGGCGCCGAGCCCGACCAGCGCGTTGGCCGCACGCCCGGCGATGGTGACCTCGTCATGCCCGGCGCTGCCGTTCAGCACTTCCACCCCCGACACGGTCACGCTGCTCCCACCCGGCCCCAGGGTCAGGCGGTCCGTCCCGTCGCCGAGATCCAGCAGCATGTCGCGCACGCTGCGCATGAGCTGGACAACATCCGCCCCGGCGCCGCCGACCAGTGTCTCGACGCCGCTGATGGCCAGGGTATTGCCGCCATCGGCCAGGCGCAGCCGGTCCTGCCCACCCTTGAGGTCGATCGTGCCGGCCATCGGCGCGGTCAGCGTCAGGTCCTCGTCGCCGCCACCACCCTGCACGGTCTCGATGCCGATCAGCCGCGCGCTGACCGGCCCGCCACGCACCACCAGGCGGTCCTCGCCGGCGCCCAGGTCGATGACGCCATCGGTGATCGCCCCGGACAGCGTGACGATGTCCGCCCCGTCGCCGCCGAACAGGGTCTCGGTGCCCACCGCGCGCAGCAGGTTGCCGCCATCGGCCAGCATCAGGCTGTCGCGCCCGGCGCCAAGGTCGACATGCCCCCCGATGATGCGCGTGAGCGAGACGACCAGGTCGTCCGCCTCGCTGCCGAACAGCGTCTCGACGCGGCGCATGTGCAGCGTGCCGCCGCCCAGCAGCGTGACACGGTCCGCGCCGGCGCCGCCGGTGACCGTCTCGACGCCGCGCAGGCTCACGGTGTTGTCGCCATCGGCCAGCGCCACGCTGTCGGCGCCGTCGCCGAGGTCGATCAGCGCGCCCGCGGCGAGCGGATCGAGCACCAGCAGCCGATCGCCCCCGCTGCCGCCGATCACGGTCTCGACGCCCGACAGGCTCAGCACGTTGCCGCCATCGGCCAGTGCCAGCCGGTCGGCGCCGGCGCCCAGCGCCACCAGCCTGTCGGCCAGCGAGCCGCCGAGGGTGATCGCATCCGCCCCGGCGCCGCCCACCAGGTTCTCCACGCCGGACACGGCAAGGGCGCCGCCGCCATCGCCCAGCAGCAGCCAGTCCTCGCCAAGGCCGAGGTCGATGCTGCCGCCGTACGCGCCTTCGATCGTGATGCTGTCGTCGCCCGCCCCGGCCGACAGCGACTCGACCCCCCGCACGGTCAGTGTGTTGGGCCCGTCCGCCAGGATGACGACGTCATGGCCGGCACCGAGGTCGATGCGCGCGCCGCCCGTGACCGCCCCGGTGAAGGTCACGACATCCTGGCCGCCGCTGCCGATGATGGTCTCGATGTCGGGCGCGAGCAGCACCTCGTTGCCGGCGGAGGCGGTGAACACCAGCCGATCGGCCCCGCCGCCCAGCGAGACGTAGCCGGCGAAGCGGGTCGAGGAGGAGACATCGTCCGCGCCGCTGCCGCCGAGCACCGTCTCGACATTCATGACGCGCACGACATTGCGGCCATCGGCCAGGATGAGCGTGTCACTGCCGCCGCGCAGCGAGACGGTCATGCCCTCGACCGGCGCGGCCAGCGTGATGTTGTCGGTCCCGGTGCCGCCGTTGAGCGTCTCGACCCCGGCGACGACCAGCGTGTTCGTGCCGTTGGCCAGGCTCAGCTGGTCGGCGCCGTCCAGCAGGTCCGCCACGGCGCCGGACAGGGCGCCGGTGACGGTGATGTCATCCGCGAAAAGGCCGCCGGTGAGGCTCGCGAAGGCTGGCAGCGCCTGGGCGTTGGGCGCCGCGGTGGCAAGCGTGACGACGGACAGGGCGGCGGCTCCTGGTCAGAGCCGGCGCGGGGATGCGCCGGACTCCGCCAGGATGCCCGCCTGTCTTTAAAAGGAGACGAATTTCCGAGAATAATCTCGTGACGTGAGATGAGGTCCCGAAAACATCCTCAGGTCTTGATGGGGCCTCGACTGCCACGGCCACCACCGGGCGGATCGGTCGGGTCGGTGTCGCTCGGCCCCGATGGCGGCCGTGCACCGCCGCCGCCACCGCGCCCGCCGCCGGGCGGGTCGTTCGGATCGGAGTCGGTCGTGCCTGTCCGCGGCCGCGCGCCGCCGCCCCCGCGCCCACCGCCGGGCGGGTCGTTGGGGTCCGCGTCGGACACCCCGGTGCGCGGCCGTGCGCCGCCACCCCCGCGTCCGCCGCCGGGTGGGTCATTGGGGTCGGCGTCGGTCGCACCGGTGCGGGGGCCGCCGGTGCCGCCGCGCCCGCCTCCCGGCGGATCCGTGGGGTCGGAATCGGAGGCGCCGGTGCGCGGGCGGCCACCGCGCTGCGTGCCCCGGCCGCCGCCGGCCGGGTCCTCCGGATCCGAGTCGTTCACCCCGGTGCGCGGCCTTCCGCCACCCTGCGGCCCGCGGCCGGCATTCGGCGGGTCGTTCGGGTCGGCATCGGTCACGCCGGCCTGGGGTTGGCGCTGCGTCGGCGCATTGCCGGTGCCGCGGCCCTGGCCGGCCGGATCCGACGGATCGGCATCCGAGACACCCGAAGGCGCGTTGCGTGGCGCGGGCGGGGCGGGGATGGGGCTCGGCGAGGGCGCGGGAATCGGTCCGGGCGACGGGGCGGGGCCCCCGCTCTCGCCTTTGGTGCCCTGGGCCAGGGCCACGGCGGGCAGGGCCGCGGCGCCGCCGACCGCCACGCGCACCACGAGGAGGCGCCGGGCGAGGCGATGGTCGGGAGAATCGGGCATCGGGCCGTTGCTCCGTTGATGGGTCGTCGGCGGCATTCTCGGCGTCGCGGCCATGCGGACACAAGGCCGAACCGGGCGCTTCGGAGGTCGCGGTCGATGACGCACCGAACGCCTTCATGGGGCTTGCATTAATGTTCTAGTTTTGTTCTTATCATCGCATGACCCATGCCACCGCCATCGACCCCTCCCTGGTCATCCCGCCCCATCCCGTCGTGGTGCGCTTCGTGCCCGCCACGCCGCCGGCCCGCGTGGCCCGCCGCGCGTTGCGCGACTTCACCGGCTTCCTAGTGCTCGCCTGGGCAGCCGCCGAGATCGCGCTGTGGGCCGGCGGCGCCTGACCACGGCGCCGCGCCCATGCCGGGCCGCCGGGGACCCCGGATCGTGCTGATGCGGCCTTGCGCCGAACCCCGATGCCGCGCCGTGCCCGGCGCGGCGCCTCTCAGGCAGCGCGGTCGCGCAGGATGGCCACCGCGCGGCGGAAGCCATCCGCCATGCGCTCCGCGGGCATGGCGCCCGAGAACAGTAGGTGCCGGTCCAGCAGGAAGGACGGCACGCCGCTGATGCCCGCCTGCGCCAGCGCGAGGGTCTCTGCCACCACCTCGTCGCGCGCGGCATCCCCCTCGGCGAAGGCGGCGAGCGTCAGCGGCGCCATGCCGGCGTCCGCCCCCAGCGCCGCCAGCACGGCGCGCGACCCGATATCCTGCCCCTCCTGGAAATAGGCGCGGAACACCCGCTCCATCGCGGCGTGCTGCACGCCGTCGGCACCGGCCAGGCGGATCAGGCGATGCGCCTCGATCGTATTGGGCGTGCGCGCCATCAGGTCGTGGCGGAACACCACGCCGGCGACGCGCCCGGCATCGGCCACCTGCGCATCGAGCTCCTGCGAGCGTTCCCAGGATCCGAACTTCTCGGTGCGATAGGTGCGGCGGTCGACGCCGCCCTCCGGCATGTCGGGGTTCAACTGGTAGGGCAGCCAGCCGATGTCGAAGGTCAGGCCCTCGGCTGCCAGCAACGCCAGCGCCCCGTCCAGGTGCGCCTTGCCGATCCAGCACCAGGGGCAGATGGCGTCGGAGACGATCTCGAGGCGGCCGGCGACGGGATTGGACATGGCGGGGTTCTCGGTTCGTGCAGCCGGGAGGATGGGGGTGGGCCGCGGCTGAGACAAGCGGCGCTGTCCCGGAGAGGGGCTTTGCCCCCCTCCGGACCTCCCCCCACCAAGGGGCAGCGGCCCCTTGGATCCGCGGGCATTTGGTCGGGGGCGTTTGGGGCTGGGCGTTGTCAGTGTGCTCGGTGCGATGGGGGGCCTTGGACGCCGCCCCGCTTCCGCGCATGGTCGCGCGCATGTCCAGAACCTTCCCTGCTGCCCATCCCGCCCCCTGGCCCGAGGCCACGCCCGCATCGCTCGGCTTCGACGCCGCGCGGCTGGACGCGGCGGTCGCCTTCGCCGCCGCTCACGAGACCCCCTGGCCCTATGACCTGGCCGGCCATATCGGCCGCGGCGGCTTCGAACCGCCGCCGGACAACGAGGTGCTGGGCCCGCTGTGGCCGCGCGGCGCGCCAGGCGGACTCATCACGCGAAACGGCGTGCTGGCGGCCCGCTGGGGCGACACGCGGGAGGTCAGCCAGACCTTCAGCGTGGCGAAATCCTATCTCTCGCTGCTGGCGGGTATCGCCGTGGCCGACGGGCTGATCCCCGACATCGACCGGCCGGTGCGCGAGAGCGTCGACGATGGCGGCTTCGACAGCCCGCAGAACGTCCCGGTCACCTGGCGGCATCTGCTGACCAACACCTCGGAATGGGAAGGCACGCTGTTCGGCAAGGCGGATGCCATCGACCGCGGCCGCAACCTGGGTGTCGAGGGCCAGGGCAAGAAGGGCGAGCGCGCGCTGGAGCCCGCCGGCACGCATTGGGAATACAACGACGTGCGGGTGAACCGGCTGTCGTTGTCGCTGCTGCGCGTCTTCGGCCGGCCGCTGCCCGAGATGTTTCGCGAACGCGTGCTCGGCCCGATCGGCGGGTCGGCCGATTGGCGCTGGGATGGCTACCGCACATCCTGGGTCACGCTGGCGGATGGGTCGCGCGTGCAGTCGGTACCGGGCGGGACGCATTGGGGCGGCGGCCTCGCGATCCACGCCGAGGACCAGGCGCGGGTCGGGCTGCTGGCGCTGAACCGCGGCGCCTGGGGCGGGCGCCAACTGGTCCCGGCATCCTGGTTCGACCAGTCCACGCAACCCTGCGCGCTCAATCCGCACTACGGCTTCCTGTGGTGGCTGAACAGCGACGGGGCGCGGTTTCCCTCGGCGGCGCGCGATGCCTTCTTCGCCTCCGGCGCGGGGGGGAACCTCACCTGGGTCGATCCGTCCAGCGGCATCGTGGCGGTGCTGCGCTGGACGGATCCGGCGGCGATGGATGGCTTCATCGGGCGGGTGCGCGCGGCCATTCTCGGCTGATCGTGGCGGCCGCGGCTGCCGGCACGGGCGCTGCCACGCGGCGCGGGTGCGGGATGCGGATTCGCCGCGGCGATCGCATTGCCGAAAGGGTGGTGCGAATCAGGGCTGCCGCAGGCTTCGCCGCGCGCCGGTTGCGCACTCCGCTGCCGCGGGGCAATCCTCGCGCCGGGCAGGCGCGGGGCAAGCATGGCGCCGGGCAGGCGCGGGGCAAGCATCGCGCCCGGCAGGCGCGGGGCAAGCATCGAGCAGGGCAGCGCGGGGCAAGCATCGCGCCGGGCAGGGAGTGGCGCGCATGGAGATCGGCATCGTCGGGATGGGGCGGATGGGGGCGAATATTGCCCGCCGCCTGATGCGCGGCGGGCACCGCTGCGTCGTGTGGGACCGCGACCCGGCGGCGGTCGCGGCGGTCGTGGCGGATGGCGCGGCCGGTGCGGCGGACCTGCCCGGCGTGGTCGCCGCGCTGGCCGCGCCGCGCGCGGTCTGGGTGATGCTGCCGCATGGCGACGCGACCGACCAGGCGGTCGCCGCGCTTGGCACGCTGCTGGCGCCGGGCGATGTCGCGATCGATGGCGGCAACACGCAGTGGAAGGACGATGTGCGGCGCGCCGCGGCGTTGGCCGCGCATGGCATCGACTACCTCGACATCGGCACATCGGGCGGCGTCTGGGGGCTTGAGCGCGGCTATTGCCTGATGATCGGCGGCAAGGCTGCACCGGTGGCGCGCCTCGCGCCGATCTTCTCCGCGCTGGCGCCCGGGCGCGGCGACATCCCGGCCACGCCCCGCCGCGAGGGCCGCGCGCCGAATGTCGAGGAAGGCTGGCTGCATTGCGGCGGCCACGGCGCCGGGCACCTGGTCAAGATGATCCATAACGGCATCGAGTACGGGATGATGCAGGCGCTGGCCGAGGGGCTCGACCTGCTGCGCGCCGCCGACAGCCCGGAACTGCCGCCGGACCACCGGATCAGCGTGGACGTGGCGGATGTCACCGAGGTCTGGCGGCGCGGGTCGGTGGTGACGTCCTGGCTGCTCGACCTGACCGCCGCCGCGCTGGCGGAGGACCCCGCGCTGGCGAAGTATTCCGGCCGCGTCGGGGATTCCGGCGAGGGCCGCTGGACGGTGCAGCAGGCGGTCGAGACGGCGGTCTCCGCGCCTGTGCTGACGGCGGCGCTGTTCGCCCGCTTCGCCACGCGCGACGACGGGCATTTCGCGGGCAAGGCGCTGTCGGCCATGCGCGCGGGCTTCGGCGGGCATCTGGAGCCGCGCAAGGAATGAGCGTGTCCGCCATCGTGGTGATGGGTGTCTCGGGCTGCGGCAAGACCACGCTGGGCGCGCTGCTGGCCGACCGGCTGGGCTGGCCGTTCGAGGACGGCGACGGTTTCCACCCGCCGCAGAACGTCGAGAAGATGCGCGCCGGCACGCCGCTCACGGATGACGACCGCTGGCCCTGGCTCGACGCCATCGCCGCCCGCATCGCCGCCGCGCGGGGCGGCGCGACCGGCGTGGTCATCGCCTGTTCGGCGCTGAGGCGCGCCTATCGCGACCGGCTGCGCGACGGCCACGCCGATATCCGCTTCCTGCACCTGACCGGCGAGCCCGGCCTCATCATGGCGCGCCAGGCCGCGCGCACCGGGCACTACATGCCGGCCAGCCTGATCGCGAGCCAGTTCGCCACGCTGGAGCCGCCGGACACCGAGGCGGATGTCATCGACCTCGATGTCGATATCGACCCGCCGGCGATCGTCCAGAAGGCCATCGCGGCGCTGCGCCGGCGCGGCGACATCGCGTGAGGCGAAGCATCGCGGTGGTCGGCGCCGGCGTGGCTGGGCTCGCCGTCGCGACGCTGCTGGCGCGCGCGGGCCATCGCGTGGTGGTGCTGGAACGCTTCGACCGGCCGGCGCCGGTAGGGTCCGGGCTGATGCTCCAGCCGACCGGGCTTGCCGCGCTGCAGCGCCTCGGGCTGCGCGAGGAGATCGCCGCGCTGGGCGCGCGGATCGACCGCCTGCACGGCACGACGGACCGCGGTGCCACGGTCTTCGACCTGGCCTATGGCGACCTCGCGCCTGGTCTGCATGCGCTGGCGGTGCATCGCGCCGCGCTGCACGGCGTGCTGTGGCAGGCCTTCGCCGCCTGTGGCGCGCGGATCGAGACGGCGCGCGCCGTGGCCGGCGTGGCCGAACACGCCGACCGCATCCTGCTGCACGACGCCACCGGCGCGACGCTGGCGGAGGCGGACATCGCCATCGATGCCTCCGGCGCGCGGTCGGGCCTGCGCGCGCTGGTCGACCCGACGCCGCCGCGCGCCTTCGCCTATGGCGCGGTCTGGGCGAGCGTGCCCGATCCCGGCCTGGCACCCGGCATGCTGCTGCAACGCTATGTCGATGCGCGCATCATGCTGGGCTGGCTGCCGGTCGGCCGCGCGGAGGCTGCAGGCAAGCCGCTCGCCGCGCTGTTCTGGTCGATCAAGCCTGGCGACCACGCCGCCTGGGCGGCCCGCTTCGACGGCTGGCGCGCCGAGGCCGCGGCGCTGTGGCCGCCCATCGCGCCGGTGCTGGCGGCCTTGCCCGGGCCGCAGGCCTTCACGCCGGCCACCTACATCCCGTTCACCGCGAAGCGCCCCTGGCGCGGGCGGCTGGTCCTGCTGGGCGATGCCGCGCATGCGACCTCGCCGCAGCTGGGGCAGGGGGCGAACAGCGCGTTGCTGGATGCGCTGGCGCTGGCCGATGCGCTGGCGGCCGAGCCCGCGCATGAAACCGCCTTCGCGCGCTACGCCGCGGCGCGGCGCGCGCATGTGCGCTTCTACCAGCGCGCCAGCGCGGTGATCACGCCGTTCTTCCAATCCGATGCCCGCAGCCTGGCGGTGGTGCGCGACCTGGTCTTCGACCGGCTGAAGATCGTGCCCTGGCTGCGGCGGGAGATGATCCGCACGCTGGCGGGGCTGAAGACCGGGCTGCTCGCGCACCGCGACCCGGCGGTGCTGGCCGGCGGCGCTATTCCGCCGCCATCGCCAGGCCCGGCACCGGGCCGTTCGTGATCGCCGTCATGCGCTCCCGCACGTCGAAGATGCGGATCTGCAGGTCGGTGATGTCCGGGTTGGCCTTCATGCGCGCGACGATCGGGCCGGCCACATAGGCCTCGGCGGCGGCGCGCGTGTCGAACAGATAGAGGCCGCCGGCGCGCCGTTCGGCATCGCCATCCAGCCAGATCTTCCACTGCAGGCCGGGCACCGCGAGGAACTGCTTCGCGCGGTCGTCGGTGTAGCGGGCCTCCCATTCGGCCTTGGGCATCTCGGGGCGCGTGTAGTTCACCTGCACGATCATCATGGCGTCGGTCCTCCGGATGCAGCCTGCGCCCGATGCGCCGGCGCGCGCAACGCACGGGTGCGCGCGCAGGGTGCGGCCGCGGTCGGGCGCGCTCAGCCCTCGATCGCCTGGTAGGCCAGCATGTTGACCAGCCGCCGGTAGCGTAGCCGCATCTCGCCGGGCGCATGCGCCATCAGCACCACCGCCAGGCGCTCGGCGGGGTCGACCCAGAAGAAGGTGCCGAACACCCCGGACCAGCCGAAGGCGCCGGGCGCGCCCATGAAGGCCGACCCGCCCGGGTTGCGCCGCACCGCGACCGTCAGCCCGAAGCCGTAGCCGGCCAGGCCCGGATCCATCCGGTCCGGCCCGCCCTCGATGCCCTGCAGATGGTCCGAGCCCATCCAGCGCACCGTCTGCGGCGAGAGCACGCGCACCCCGCCCAGCGTGCCGCCGGCGCGCAGCATCTCGGCGAAGCGCAGGTAGTCCGCCGCGGTCGAGACCAGCCCCGCGCCGCCCACTTCCAGCCGCGGCGCCGCAACCGGTGCCGCGACCGACTGCGCCTTGCCGGTCAGCGGGCACGCCGGCAACGCCTTGGCGAAGCGCGCCAGCCCGCCTTCCGGCAGCGCATAGCCGGTGTCGTCCATGCCGAGCGGCGCGAAGATCCGGTCGCGCATCAGCGTGCCCAGCGAAGCGCCGCCCGCCGCGCCGGCCACCAGCCCCAGCACGTCGGTCGAGAAGCCGTATTCCCAGGCCTCGCCCGGATGGTGGCGCAGCGGCGTCGCCGCCAGCGCGGCCGCCAGGCTCGCGGCATCATGGTCGCGCGAGACGGTCAGCGAGGTCCCCGGATGCGCCGCATGCACCGCGGTGGCGCCGAAGCCGCCATAGACGAAGCCGGTGGTGTGGCGTGCGGCGTCCTGCACCGTCATGGGCCGGCGCTGCGCCTCGGTCTCGATCGGGCCTTCGCCCGACAGCATCCCCGGCGTCGGCTTCGCGACCTGCATGCTCATCAGCGGCGGCACATAGGCGCCGACCGGGTCGGACAGCAGCAGCCGGCCTTCCTCGACCAGGCTCAGCGCCGCCACGCCGCACACCGGCTTGGTCATGGACGCGATCGCGAACAGCGCATCGGCGCGCATCGGCACGCGCGCCTCGGCGTCCAGGAAGCCGATGGCCTCCATGTGCACCAGCCGCCCGTCGCGCGCGATGGCGACGACGCCGCCGGGGAAGCGGCCTTCCGCCACCTCGCGCTCCAGCGCCGGGCGGATGCGCGCCAGGCGCGCGGAGGACATGCCGACGCTTTCGGGCCGTGCCGGCGCCAGCGGGGCGATGTCGGTCTGGATGGTGTCCATCACGCGGCTCCTTCGCCGGCATAGGGGTTGGTGCGTCGCTCCTCGCCGAAGGTCGAGCCCGGCCCGTGGCCGCAGATGAACTGGATGTCGTCGCCCAGCGGGAACAGCTTGCCGCGGATGGCGGCGATCAGCGCATCGGGGTCGCCATAGGGAAAGTCGGTGCGCCCGACCGAGCCCTGGAACAGCACATCCCCCACCAGCGCTATCCCCAGCGCGACCGAGACGAACACCACATGCCCCGGCGTATGCCCGGGGCAATGCAGCACCGCGAAGTCCTGCCCGGCGATCTCGACGCTCTCGCCGTCCTCGAGCCAACGGTCGGGGGTGACCGCCTGGCACGCCATCCCGTATTTCGCACCCTGTTCGGGCAATCCATCCAGCAGGAAGGCATCGGCGCGGTGCGGTCCCTCGATCGGCACGCCCAGCGCCTGCGCGAGTTCGCTGGCGGCACCGGCATGGTCGAGGTGCCCATGCGTCAGCAGGATGCGCTGCACCTGCACGCCGGCCTGCTGGATCGCCTCCTGGATGCGCTCGGCGTCGCCGCCGGGGTCGACCACCACGCCGTGCTTCGTCGCCTCGTCCCAGATCAGCACGCAGTTCTGCTGGAAGGGCGTGACCGGGATGATGGCGGCGGCGATGCTCATGCGTCCGACCTTGGCGCGCGCCCCGCACGGCGTCCAGGGATCAGCGCCCGATCAGCGCCGGCAACACCTCGGCGCGCAGGCGTTCGACATTGCCGCGCGCCACCTCGGGCGAGGCCGCGACCGAGCGCGCGATCACCATCGCGCCGTCGCGCAGCAGCACCAGCGTGGACCCCGCGATGGCACCGGCGCGATAGGCCGAGACCCAGCCCACCGCGGGCCCGAGATCGGCGCCCTCCACCCGGCAGGTCGGGTTGCGCCCGCGGCATTGCTGGTCGAGCACCGTGATGGAGGTGGCGCCGGAGCGCAGCCGCCCCTCGGTGCCGTCCTCCTGCCGACCGACGCGCAGTTCGACCATGGGCGCGCCATCGCAGGCGGCGCAGGTCAGGGTCATCCGGTCCCCCTCGATCTGCGCGACATAGCCCGCGCCGAGCGCAGCGACGGCGCGCGCCTCGAGCGCCGCCAGCGCCGGCCCGTCCTGCGCGCGCGCGCCGTTCGCAAGCATCACGCCCGCCAGGGCCATCCACCACCGCATCGCCGCACCATCCTTCCGTCGCTGTCGGACGGCAGCGTCCTGCCCGGCGCGGCGGCGCGTCAACACCTGCGCGCGCCTGCTGCGCCCGGCGCGTGGCCATCGACCTGCCGGGAGCCAGCACCGCGCGACGCGTCCGGCCCGGCGCGTCGTGCGCGCGGAATCACGACCGCCGCGCCAGCGCCGAGAGGTGCATCTGCGCCGCCGCCGCCGCGGCATCCTCGATGGCGCGATAGGCGGCGACGAGTTCGGCGCCGAGCGGCGTCAGCGCCGCGCCGCCGCCGCGCCGCCCGCCGGCGCTCGCTTCCACCGCCGGGCCGGCGAAGGTGGCGTTGACCTCCTCGACCAGCGCCCAGGCGCGGCGATAGGACATGCCCAGCGCACGCGCCGCCGCGCTGATCGACCCCTCGCGGCCGATCGCTTCCAGCAGCATGACCTTGCCCGGGCCGAGCCGCCCGCCCGCCAGGTCCACCCGGATGGACAGCGCCGGGCCGGTCATGCGCCGACAGCCGCCCGCCCCGCCGCGACCCTGGCCGCACCGGCGCGCCAAAGCCTGACGGAGGCATGGGCCACCAGGGCAAGGGCGCCGGGCAGCACGGGCCGGCGGAACGCGGCGCCGCCCAGGCCCACGAGCCCGCCCGGCGCACCGATCGCGCCCCCGCGCAGCAGGGCCGCGCCGGGCGGTGGGGTCACCGGGCGCTCCCGGCCGGCATGAGGTGGATGGCATCCCGCAACAGGGAGACGGTGCAGTCCTCGCCCGCCGCCAGGCCGTTGCGCAGCGCCGCGTGCAGCGGCATGGAAAAGCCCAGCGTGCCGCCCGCGGCGTCGCCGACCTCGAGCGTGATGCGCGCCTCCTCGCCCATCGGCAGCAGGTCCAGCACGCGCGCCGGGATCGGGTTCTCGCGCTCGCCGGCCGACGGGCGGCCGCGGCGATGCAACACCACGCCCGCGCCCGCCACCAGCCAGTCGACCAACGCACCGGCGGGGAATCCGGGCGCCGGGGCGGCCTCCAGCAGCCATGCGCCCCATCGCAGCATCGTCGCCGCGGGCGTGTGGCGCTCGACCACGCCCTGGAACAGGTTGTGCAGGTCGAGCAGGCGCGCGACCTCGGCGCTGGCGGGACGGGTGAGCAATTCGGCCGGCGTGCCGGTCTGCAGGCCGCGGCCGCGATGCATCACCACCATGCGGTCGGCCAGCGCCAGGGCTTCCTCAAGGTCGTGCGTCACCAACAGGATCGGGATCGCCAGGCTGCGCCGCAGCGCCGCCAGTTCCGTCTGCAGGCGCCGGCGCGTGGCGCGATCGACGGCGGAGAAGGGTTCGTCCAGCAGCAGGATGGCGGGGTCGCGCGCCAGCGCGCGGGCCACCGCCACGCGCTGCTGCTGTCCGCCCGAAAGTTCCGCCGGTCGGCGTTCCTCCAGCCCCGAGAGGTGGACCATCGCGAACAGGTCCCGCACGCGCCCGGCGCGCATCGCCCGCGGCACATGCCCCATCGCCGCCACGACATTGGCGGCCGCCGTCATGTGCGGGAACAGCGCGTAGTCCTGGAACACCAGCCCGACCGGGCGGCGATGCGGCGCCAGGTCGACGCCCGCCGCCGCGTCGAACCAGGTAGCGCCCGCGCAGGCGATGCGCCCCTTGGCCGCGCGATGCAGCCCGGCAATGCAGCGCAGCGCGGTGGACTTGCCGGCGCCGGAGGGCCCGACCAGCGCAAGCATCTCGCCGGGTGCAACGCGCAGCGACAGGTCGAACGGGATAGGCGCCGTGGCGGCCAGCGTCAGCGAGAGCCCGGTCCCGTCCGCCGCGGCAGCCGTCCCGGCCGCGGTGCCGGCCTCACGCATCGCGGGCTCTCCGCCCGACGCGCCGGGAGAAGGTATTGGTCAACCCGAGTGCCACGACCGACACGCCCAGCAGCACCGCCGACATGATGGCCGCGCCGCGTTCGTCGAAGGCCTGCACGCGGTCGTAGATGGCAATGGCGATGGTCTGCGTCTCGCCCGGGATGGCGCCACCCACCATCAGCACCACGCCGAATTCGCCGAGCGTATGGGCGAAGGTCAGCACCGCCGCGGTGGCAATGCCGGGCCATGCCAGCGGAACCTCAACCCGCAGGAACACGCGCCACGGCGCCATGCCCGATGTCGCGCCGGCCTCGCGGATCCGATCCGGGATGGCGGCGAAGGCGTTCTGGATCGGCTGCACCGCGAAGGGCAGGTTCACCAGCACCGAGGCGAACAACAGCCCCTCGAATGAAAACGCCAGGCCATGGCCGAACACCGCCTGCCAGGCCTGGCCCAGCGGCGAGAGATTGCCGAAGGATACCAGCAGGTAGAACCCGACAACGGTCGGCGGCAGCACCAGCGGCAGCGCGACCGCGGCCTCGATGAAGCCGCGCCCGGCGAAGCGCCGATAGGCCAGGATGCGCCCGAGCCAGATGGCGAATGGCACCAGCAGCACCAGTGTCCAGAGCGCCAGGACGACCGAGAGGCGGAAGGCGGTCCAGTCCATGCTGCGCGCTCACTCGCCCGGCAGCACGAAGCCGTAGCGGCGCATGATCTCGCGCGCGGCCGGCCGCTGCATGAAGTCGTAGAATGCCGTGGCGACCGGCCCGGCGCGGCGCGTCAGCACCATGCGCTGGCGCAGCGGTTCATGCAGCGTCTCCGGCAGCAGGGTGTAGGCGCCGCGGCCCTGCATGGCCGGGGCGAGGACCAGCGAATAGGCCACGATGCCACCCTGGCTGCCGCCGGCGAGGGCGAATTGCGCCGCCTGGGAGACGTTCTCGCCCAGCACCAGGCGTGGGCTGATGCCGTCCCACAGCCCGGCCGACCGCAGCGCCTGCTGGGCGGCACGGCCATAGGGCGCGTGCTCGGGGTTGGCGATGGCAAAGCGCGTGACGCGGCCGGCCGCCAGCGCCGCGCGGATCGCGTCCATCCCGCCCGTGGTTCCGATCGGCGACCCCGGCGGGGTCAGCAACACGATGCGGCCGATGGCGTAGGGCTCGCCGCGGTCCCGGGTGTGGCCACCCTCGGCGAGGCGGAACACGAAGCCTTCATCGGCCGACAGGAACATCTCGACCGGGCTGCCCTGTTCGATCTGGCGGGTGATGTTGCCGGACGAACCGAGCGCAAGCCGGACCTCCTGGGCGGTATCGGCGCGGAAGCGCGCGGCGATCTCGGCCAGGGCGAATTGCAGGTCGGAGGCGCCGGCGACCAGCGGCGCCTGGGCCCGCGCCGCCCCGTGCAGGGCGAGCAGGCCAACGAGCGCGGCAAGGACGAGGCGACGCATCCAGATTGTTCCCCAGGCGTTGTGTCCAAGCGAACATAACGACGCGCCCGCCACCCGGCAATTTTCGCCGGGCTGTTCATTGTTAATTCAACTCTCGCGCGCTTTCCTGCATTGATCGGATCGCAGGACGCGATGGCCACCTACTCCTTCACCGATGTCGCTGGCACCAGCCTGGCCTTCGTGCCGGCGCAGGATCTGCTCGTCCTGCCCTTCGGCATCCCGGCTGCCGCGCTGCGATTCACCGCCGCGGGCAGCGACCTGCTGGTCACCGTCGGGTCGGATACCGTGCGCCTGCTCGGCATCGGGCTAGGCGGGTCGGGGCTCAATGCCGTGAACCTGGTGTTCCAGGATGGCAGCCTGCTGATCCTCGATGGCCCCGCCAGCAACGTGCGGACCGGTGGGGATGGCGCGGACTGGATCGGCGCCGATCGCGGCGGGGACGACCGCATCACCGCCGGCGCGGGTGACGACTACATCCGCGCCGAGGCGGGGCTCAACGCCCTCGACACGATCGATGGCGGGGAAGGCACGGCGGATGTGCTGGTGCTGTCCGGCACCCTCACGGTGGCGCTCGGCCCACTCACCGTCACGGGCATCGAGCGCTTCGAGATCGGCGCCGGGACCGTCTCGATCACCCTCGACGCGGCCACTGTCGCGACCGCCACCCCGGCGGCCGGGGCCGTCTTCACCATCGACGGGTCGGCGCAGGGCATCGGGCTGGCCCTGACGGTGGATGGCCGTGGCGTGTCGGCGTCGGGGATGGCGCTGCTGGGTGGCGGCGGGGATGATTCGCTGGCCGGCGGGTTGGCCGGCGACAGCCTGGCGGGCGGCGCCGGCGACGACACCATCGACGGCTTCTGGGGCGACGACACCATCTCGGCCGGGGCCGGCGCGGACCTGCTGACCGGCGGGCTGGGTGACGACCTGTTCCTGTTCGACGTGGCGGGCCTGCCCAACAGCCCGCCTGCCACCCCCGACCTGATCACCGATTTCGAGGGCGCCGGCGCGACGAGCGGCGACCGGATCGGCCTGCCCGGCGTCGTTTCCATCGGCCTCGGCCTCACCTTCCATGTCGGCGGCGCCGATTTCGTCTTCGAGGGCTACGCGGAATCGGGCGTGCAACTGCCGGCCGCGCGGATCGGCGATGGCTTCGCCGACGTCATGTGGCGCCTGGTCGAGGGCGAGGCCTGGCGCTTCGAGGTATGGGCCGACCTCAACGACGACGGCCGCTTCAGCCCCGACGACCTGTTCCTGCGCATCGCCGTGCCGGCGGGCGATGCCGCCACCACGCTGGTGCCGGGCGATTTCCTGGCGGCCTTCGCCGGCCTGGTCGGCAGCCCGGGCAACGACGCCTTCACGGGGCTCGGCGCCACCGACGACCAGTTCTGGGGGGAGGGCGGCAACGACGTGCTCTCGGGCGGCGACGGCGTCGATGTGCTCGAAGGCGGGCTCGGCAACGACACGCTGTATGGCGGGGACCTCGCCGACGAACTGCGCGGCGGCCCTGGCTCCGACTGGCTCGAGGGCGGCGAGGGCTGGGACACGCTCTATGCCTTCGACAACCTCACGCCCGAGACCGAGGCCCCCGAGGACCGCAACCACCTGGCCGGCGGCGCCGGGCGGGACATGCTGTTCGGCGGCGCCGGCCTCGACACCCTGCTGGGCGAGGATGGCGACGACCTGCTCTGGGCTGGCGAGGGCGCCGACAGCCTCGCCGGCGGCGAGGGCATCGACCTCGTGTACGGGCTCGAGGGCGATGACGTCCTCGATGGCGGTGCCGGCGACGACACGCTGCTGGGTGGCATCGGGGCCGATACCCTCACCGGCGGCGCCGGGGCCGACCTGTTCATCATCGACCTGTCGACCGGCGGCCAGGCCGACGCGACCGGCGATGGGCCCGACTGGATCACCGACTTCGACGCGACGCAGGGCGACGTGCTGTCCCTCGCGCTGGTCGGCGGGCTGGTCGGCGGCGCCTTCGGCCCGGGGCCGCTCGGCTGGCGCGGCACGCTGGCGCCGCGCGAATTGTCGCTCGGTGTCGGCCTCGGCAGCCCGCTGCCGGGCAGCGACCTGGGGCCTGGCACCTACCAGTCCTGGTTCCTGCCGGCGGTGTCCGGCGGCCTGGCGGCGGGCGGCTGGTTCATCGTCGACCTCGACCAGGATCTGGTGATCGGCGCGGACGACGCGGTCATCCGCATCGGCAGCCTGGCCGCGCCCGGTGGGCTGGCCCCCGAGCACTTCGCCGAGGGCACCTTCCGCGTGCGGGTCGGCACCGCCGGCAACGACGTGCTGCTGGCCGCCGCCAGCGGGCAGGAGGTGTTCGGCCTGGCCGGCAACGACCGCCTGACCGGGCGCAACGGCGCCGACCGGCTGGTCGGCGGGGAGGGCGACGACACCCTGCTGGGCGCCGGCGGGGTCGACCAGCTATGGGGCGGGGCGGGCAATGACAGCCTCGATGGCGGCGCCGGCGACGACGAGGTGTTCGTCGAGGGCCCGGGCATCGAGGATCAGGACGGCATCTTCGCCCGCAACACCCTGGCCGGTGGCGACGGCAACGACAGCCTGTGGGGTGCCGATGGGCGGGATTCCCTCGATGGCGGGCTGGGCGCGGATCGGCTCCATGGCGGCGTCGGCCTCGATACGCTGTTCGGCGGGGAGGGCGACGACACCCTCGTGGCCGGCGATGGCGCCGACCTCGTGGTGGGGGGCGCCGGTGCCGATTCGATCGATGCCGGCGCCGGCGACGACACGGTGGACTACGACCCCGCGGATACGCGCGTCGATGGCGGGGACGACAACGACCTGCTGGTGCTGGCGGCCGCCGCGACCGTCACGCTCGAGAGCGCCATCGACCAGGTGGCCGGTGGCGGCATCACCCTCGGCTTCGAGGGGGTGGACGCCTCCGCGGTGGCCGGCGCGATCACCCTGGCGGGGTCGACCGCGCGCAACCGGCTGATCGGCGGTGCGGGCGACGACCGGATCGAGGGGCGCGACGCCAACGACACGCTCGATGGCGGCGGTGGCGCCGACACCATCGATGGCGGCGCCGCGGATGATGTGGTGCAGGGCGGCGCGGGCGGCGACCTGCTGGATGGCGGCGAAGGCTTCGACATCGCCTCCTATGCCGATGCGGGCGCGGGAGTGATCGTCGGGCTGGTCGCCGGCGGCGAGGGCGACACGCTCGCGGGCTTCGAGGGGCTGCGCGGTTCGGGCTTCGCCGACCGCCTCACCGGCGCGGGCGACGCCAACCGGATCGAAGGCCTGGCCGGCGACGACACGCTGGATGGGCTGGGCGGCAACGACACGCTGCTGGGCGCGGCCGGCCGCGACAGCCTGGCCGGCGGCGCGGCGGCCGACAGCCTGTTGGGCGGCATCGACGCCGACACGCTGGTCGGGGGCGAGGGCAACGACGTGCTGGATGGCGGCGAGGGCGCCGACCGGATGCTGGGGGGCTTCGGCAACGACCTGTATTGGGTCGACAGCCGCAGCGACGTGGTGCTCGACTTCCTCAACAGCGGCGAGGACACCGTCGTCGCCGGCAGCAATATTTACCTGTCGCCCAACATCGAATGGCTCATCCTGGCGCCGGGCGCGGGCGGGATCTTCGGCATCGGCAACATCGGCAACGATCGCATCCGCGGCAACGAGGCGCTGAACCTGATCATCGCGCTGGGCGGCGACGACACGGTCTGGGGCGGCGATGGCGGCGACCGCATCCAGGGCCGCGAGGGCGCCGACAGCCTGATGGGCGAGACCGGGTCCGACTTCATCTTTGGCGGCAGCGGCGACGACGTGATCGATGGCGGCACGTCGCGCGACAACCTCCAGGGCCAGGACGGCAACGACACCATCCGCGGCGGCACCGACAGCATCACCGACGTGCTCTATGGCCAGGCCGGCAACGACTGGCTCGATGGCGGGCCCGGCCACGACCTGATGTATGGCGGGCTGGGCAACGACACCTTCATCGCGAGCCAGCAGGTGGACAGCATCTTCGAGGCGGCCGGCCAGGGCATCGACCTGGTGGTCGCGCGCGGCGCGGGGTCCTTCACCCTTCCGGCGAATGTCGAGCAGTTGCTGCTGGACGGTGCCACGCGCGGGATCGGCAATGCCCTGTCCAACCGCATCACCGGGTCCGCTGCCGCGGACACGCTGTTCGGGCGGGAGGGCAACGACACGATCATCGGCGGCGCGGGCAACGACGCGCTGTTCGGGGAAGCCGGGCGCGACGCCTTCCTGTTCGCCCCGGGATCGGGGGTGGACGCCATCCGCGACTACGTGCCGGGCTTCGACCGGCTGCTGCTGCAGGGCTACGGCTTCGCCAGCGCCGCCGCCGTGCTGGCGGTGACGCGGCAGGGCGGCAGCGGGGCCATCATCGACCTCGCCCCCGGCGATTCCGTGCTGCTGGCCGGCGTGCCGAAGTCGGCGCTGGGGTCGGCGGATTTCGTCTTCCTCGCGTGACTCTTCCTCGCGTGACCCTGCGCCCCCACATGGCGAAGTCTCGGTGTAGGCGAAGGAGGATGCGATGAGCGCACAGGCGGGACATGATGCCGCGACCCTCGGCGGCGGCTGCTTCTGGTGCCTGGAGGCGGTGTTCAAGGACTTGCGGGGCGTGGCGTCGGTGATGTCGGGCTATGCCGGCGGGCATGTCGACAACCCATCCTACGAGGCCGTCTGCGGCAAGCAGACCGGCCACGCGGAGGTGGTGCGCGTATTCTTCGACCCCGCCGAGCTGTCCTACGCGGACCTGCTGCGGGTGTTCTTCACCATCCATGACCCCACCACCAAGGACCGCCAGGGGGCGGATGTCGGCCCGCAATACCGGTCCGTCATCTTCACCCATTCCGAGGCGCAGGCCGCCACCGCACGCGAGGTGGTCGCGGAGGTCGAGCAGGCCGGCCTGTATGATGGGAAGGTCGTGACCGAACTGCTGCCCGAGGCGCGCTTCTGGCCGGCCGAGCCCGAACACCACGACTATTTCGCGCGCAACCCGTGGTCGGGCTATTGCCGGGCGGTGGTGGCGCCGAAGGTGGTCAAGTTCCGCAAGGTCTTCGCCGACCGGGTGAAGCGGCCGGCGGCGTGAGGCACGCCACGAGGCGCGTCTGCGCGTCTGGACCGCCTGGGCGCGGTGGCGTTCAGGCGGGGCGCTGGTCCGGCTCGGCGCGCCCATGATGGGGTGATGTCTGCGCGATCGTGGCCAGGAGGCCGTCCGCGCCGTGCTGCCCCGGCTGGCGTTCTCCGACCAGCGCCGCGATCTCGGATTCGTCGAGCAGCTGCGCCCAGGCCAGCAGCGTCGTGTAGCGTGCGATCTTGTAGTGCTCGACAGCCTCGCCGTCGGCGATCGGGCCGGTATCGAGAGCGGTGCCCGGTGCTGGCGCTTGGTCGAGCAGCGCCTCGCTTTCCTCGATGAGGCGCAGGGTCGTCCCGCAGGGCTGGCCTGCCGCGCGCTTGCCGAAGATCTCGAACACCTTCTGCAGGCGCTCGACCTGCCGCAGGGCCTGTTCGCGATGTTCGGAGAAGGCGTGCTTCAGGCCGCCGGCCCGCGCGGCCAGCGCCGTCGTCGGCAGCGCCCTTACAAGTTGTCGCTCGGCGAAATAGATATCCTTGAGCGTCAACAGGAACAGGTCTCGGATAACCATGATGCCGGACGCCCCGTGATTTGCAGGTCCAATCACCAGGCACAACGGCGCGCCGAAGGTTAAGTTGCAGCCGCGACCCACGCCAGTTCAGTGCCTGTAATGTCGTGCACGGGGAATTGCGTTTTTGTATTGCACAGCAGCAATTCTCACCAGCGGGCGGTGCCAGTCCGGCGGGCGTCGCGTTTGACGTGCCGCCATGCGAAGCGCCACGTGTACTGGCATTGGCTTGTTGCAACCACCGGATGCGCCGGCGCGGTCGTCGCGACGAAACCGTGTCACCAGACCAGGCCGGAATTTGCTATGCAGGGCTGGATGTGAGCCTCGCGCCAGAACCGTCGTCCGCCGCCGGTTCGAACGCGGGGAATGGAGCGCGCCCTGCGCCACAGGCAGCGCGAAGGACAGGACACCGAACGATGCTCTTCAAGCGTGACAAGACCCCAGCCGAGACCTTTCCCGTCGCGCGCAGCGAGAATGCGTGGCGCGAGGCCCTCAGCCCCGAAGCCTTCCGCGTGCTGCGCCAGCACGGCACCGAACGGCCCGGCACCTCCCCGCTGAATGCCGAGAAGCGCCCGGGCACCTTCAGCTGCGCCGGCTGCGGCACCCCGCTGTTCGAAGCCGGCACCAAGTTCGAAAGCGGCACCGGCTGGCCGTCCTTCTTCGCGCCCATCGAAGGCGCGGTGTGCGAGACAGCCGACCGGTCCTTCTTCATGACCCGTACCGAGGTGCATTGCGCGCAATGCGGCGGCCATCTCGGCCATGTCTTCCCCGACGGGCCGCAGCCGACCGGCCTGCGCTACTGCATGAATGGCGTGTCACTCGCCTTCCACCCCGCGGACAACTGATCCGGACCGGCCGGCGCCCCGCCGCTGCGGGGTCGACTCCGCGCTTGCTTCGCGCGCAAGCACGGCGCAATTTCCGGCGCGACGGCGCCCCCTCCGTCGCCCAGAGCCCGTATCATCGCCATGCGTCGTCGCGCCCTCCTGCTGACCGCCCCCCTGCTGCTGCTGGCACGCCCGGCCGCGGCCGACCTCGTCTATGTGCTGAATTCCGGGGATTCGAGCATTTCGATCCTGGATGCCTTCACCCGCCAGGAACTGCGCCGCATCCCGGCCCTGCGGGAGGTGCACCACCTGGTGCTCTCGCCGGATGGGCGGGACCTGCTGATCGCGGATTCCGGCGGCAACGAGATCTTTTTCGTCGACCCCGCCACCGGCGACATCCGCCGGCGCGAACGGGTCTCGAACCCGTATCACCTGGATTTCTCGCCCGATGGGCGCTTCTTGGTGATCTGCTCGCTGCGGCGCAACCAGGTCGATGTGTACGACGCACGGTCGATGGCGCTGCTGGCCCGTCTGCGCATGCCCGAGAAGCCCTCCCACATGGCGTTCCAGCCCGACGGGAAGGTGGTGTTCGTCACGCTGCAGGGCAGCGGCACCGTGGCGGCCATCAGCCTCGAGACCTTCCAGGCCCTGTGGGAAGCGCCGGTCGGGCGCGAACCGGCCGGCATCGTGTGGCATCGCGGCAAGCTCATTGTCGGCATCATGGGCTCCGACCATTTTGCCGTGCTGAACCCCGGGAGCCGCGAGATCGAACGGCAGATCGTGATCGGGCGCGGTGCGCACACCATCTTCGCGCAGCCCGATGGCCGCGCCCTGTGGGCGACCAGCCGCGTCCAGAGCCGCCTGGCGGAGATCGACCCGTCCACGCTGGATGTGCGCCGCATCATCGAATTGCCCGGCGGGCCGGATTGCATCGCCTTCGATCCCGATGGCCGGCTCTGGGTGACGCTCCGCTGGTCCGGGCGGATCGCGCGGGTCGATACCCGTACCGGCGAATTCGAGACCATCCGCGTCGGCCGCAGCCCGCACGGCATCTTCATTCATCCCCGCCGCACCGAGACCGAGGGCGTGGCGCAGACCGTGTCCGCCCGCCCCGCCACGCATGCGCGCTGAGGCGCGCCGCCGCATCCTCGGCGCCATCGTCGCCATGCTGGCGGCGCTCGGCCCGGCCGCCGCGCAACCGCCACCCGCCTGCCGCGCCGGCACGGTGTACCTGACCATCGACACCGGATGGGGGCGCGAGGCGGATCGCATCGCCGAGATCCTCAAGCGCCGGGGCGTGCGCGCCACGCTGTTCGTCGCCAACGAACCCACCCATACGGGGGAACGCAGCCTGGCCCCGGCCTGGGCCGCCTTCTGGCGCGCCCGCGCCGCCGAGGGCCATGTCTTCGCCAGCCACACCGACCGCCACTGGTATTTCCGCGGCGATGCCGGCCCCGGCCGCACCCGCTACGTCTCCCGCACGCGGGAGGGCGAGGAGGTGCTGGACCAGGCGGCCATGTGCCGCGAATTGGCGCGGCCGATCGAGCGCCTGCGCGAGGCCGTCCCCGATGCCGTGGTGCTGCCGCTGTGGCGCGCGCCCGGCGGCATCACCACGCCCGGCGCGGTGTCCATGGCCGCCACCTGCGGCCTGCGCCACCAGGGCTGGACCGCGAACGGCTTCCTCGGCGACGAATTGCCCAGCGAGGCGCACCCCAACGCCGCCCTGGCGCGCCGCGCCATCGCCAATACCCGCGACGGCGAGGTGCTGGTGATGCATTGGGGCATCCGCTCCCGTCGCGACCCCTATGCCAATGTGCTGGACGAGGTGATCGTCGGCCTGCAGGCGCGCGGCTTCTGTTTCGCCACCTTGCCCGCCGAAGGGCGTCGGTAGAGTCTCCGCGGCCATGATCGAGTCCTTCAACCGCGCCCTGGACGATGTCACGGGCTGGATCTTCGAAGCCGCGCTGCAGCCCCTGATGTACGAATGGGGGCTGATGGATTGGGCCGACGACGCGCTGGAATGGCTGGAATTCGGCCTGTTCGGCGTGTTCTCCATCCTGGTGGTCTACCTGGTCTGCCGCCCGCTCGAGGCCTGGCGGCCGGTCGAGCCCGTCACCGACCGCGGCGCCATCCGCACCGACATCGTCTACACGCTGCTGACGCGCCTGGGGCTGCTGCCGATGGTGGCCTTCGTGCTGCTGGCCTCGCTGCAGGCCTGGTGGGAGGGCTCGGTCGCCGACAGCGGCTTCGTGCCGCCCACCATCGAGACGGCCTTCCCGCAACTGCGCGAGATGCCGCTGCTGGCGTTCGCGATCTACGTGGTGATCCTGGATTTCGGCGAGTATTGGCGGCACCGCTTCCAGCACAGCTTTCGCTGGTGGTGGGCGTTGCATTCCATCCATCACGCGCAGCGCCAGATGACCTTCTGGACCGACGACCGCAACCACATCCTCGATGAGGTGATCGCCGCGCTGTGGTTCGGCGCCATCGCGCTGCTGATCGGCGTCCCGCCTGGCCAGTTCCCGCTGCTGGTGCTGGTGATGCGCCTGGGTGAGAGCCTGTCCCACGCCAATGTGCGCCTGTCCTTCGGGCGGGTGGGCGAACGGCTGCTGGTCTCGCCGCGCTTCCACCGGCTGCATCACGGCGTGCTGTCCACCGCCGACCACGGCAAGAACTACGCGGTGTTGCTGCCGGTCTGGGACTGGATGTTCGGCACGGCGGATTTCAAGCGCGATGTCTTCCCGCAGACCGGCGACCCCGAGGCGCCGGAGGCGCTGGCCACCGGTGGCTGGCTGCGCCAGCAATGGGTCGGGCTGAAACGCATGGCCGGCGCCATCCTCGGGCAGCGCGCGGCCTAGCCCGGTTCTTCGCAATGGCCCGCGGCAACCGGACCAGGCGTCGGTTTTCACAAGCATCGTGTCGCCCTGGCCGGGCACGGTCCTGACCTGGCGGCAGGGGATGCGGGTCGCTGTGCATGTCCTGGCGCAGGCGGCGGTCATCCGCGTGCGCTGCGCCCGGATCGCAACCCGGCGTCGCGCCTGTCCTGGGTGGTGGTGATGCTGGTCCTGATGGCGGATGCCGCGACGACCGCCGCGATCCGGGTGCGCCAGCAGAAGTTCCTCGCGCACAGCCGCCACGTGACCGCGGAGGAGGTCGCCGCCTGGCCCTGGACGCGGCGTCTGTGGAACAACGCTGTCGCCGTGCCGGGGCCGGTGCTGTCGGCGGCGGGTTGCCGTGCACCGGCGCGCCGCGCCACACTCCGCAAAGGCCCGGGAGACAGTGCCCATGATCCGACCGACCCGACGCGCGGCGCTGATCGGCGCCTTGGCGGCAGTGCCGCTGCCGGCGCTGGCGCAGGCGCGCTTCCCCGACCGCTCGATCCGCCTCATCGTGCCCTGGACCGCCGGCGGGCCGGC
>LNEW01000027.1 GCA_001464375.1 Rhodospirillales bacterium Ga0074136
GCGGCTCACCCCCGATGGCGCCTTCGTCGTGCTCGGGCGCAGGGACCGCATGGTGAAGGTCAACGGCATGCGGGTGGAGCTGGCCGAGGTGGAGGCTGTGCTGCGGCGCTCGCCGGAAGTCGCGCAGGCCGCCGTGGTGGCGCGCGAGGCCGGCGGCCGCGTGCTGCTGGCCGGCTTCGTGGTGCCGGCGGATGCCTCCGCCCATGCGGGGATCGAGGCGCGGCTGCGCGATGCGCTCGCGCAGTCCCTGCCCGCCCACATGCGCCTCGCGCGGATCCTGGCGATCGGCGCCATCCCGCTGCTGCCCGGCGGCAAGCGCGACGAGGGCGCGCTGCTGCGGATGCTTGGCCCGGGATGACCCGCTACCGGGCACGCGCCTCCGCCAGGTGGTCGAAGCGGCGCGTGTAGGTGCCCAGGCCCATGGTCAGCGACCGCAATTCAATGATCAGGTCGTGCAGTTCGGCTTCCGGCACCAGCGCCTGCACTTCGTCCCAGCCGGGCCAATCCTCCTTCTCGGCGTAGCCGAGGATCTGTCCGCGCCGACCGCTCAGCAGGCGCTGCGCAGCGGCCGTGCCATCCTGTGGCACCAGGATGGTCACGTGGTCGACCGGTTCCAGCACGACCGGTTCGGCCTTCGACAGTGCCTCCTGCATCGCCATGCGCGTGGCGGTGGCGAAGGCCATGTCGGAGGAATCGACCGAGTGGAAGGCGCCGTCATGCAGCGTGACGGTGATGTCCACCACGGGATTGCCGAGCGGGCCGCGGCGGGTCGCCTCCTCCGCCGCCTCGCCGACCGCAGGGATGAATTTGCGCGGCACGGCACCGCCGACGATGCGGTCCTCGAAGGCGAAGCCCTCGCCGCGCTGGCGCGGCGCGACTTCCAGCGTCACGTCGGCGAACTGCCCATGGCCGCCGGTCTGGCGGCGGTGGCGCGCGTGGTGGCGCGCGGCGTGGCGGATCGTCTCCTTGAAGGCGATGCGCGGGCGCGCCGTGGTCACGCGCAGCCCATGCGCCTCGGCCAGGCGCGCCACCGCGTGGAGGAGGTGAATGTCGCCCTGGCCGGCCAGCAGGATCTGCCCCGCTTCGGCATCGTGGATGATGGAGAGCGATGGGTCTTCTTCCGCCAGGCGCGCCAGCGCCGCGGTGAGCCGCACGTCATCCTTGCGGTCCTCGGTGGCGATCGCCAGCGCATAGACCGGCGCCGGCGCCGCGGGGAAGGGCAGCGCCGCGGCGGTGCCGGACGGCGCGAGCGTGTCCCCCGTGCCCGCCGCATCGAGCCGTCCGAGCGCCACGACGTCGCCCTGCGCCGCCTCGGTTGCCTTGGTCGGCTCGCCGCCCGGGTATCGCGTGATGCCGCCGATCCGCGCGCCGTTGACGCTGGCGCCGTCCTTCAGCGCGCCGCGCCAGATCCGCACGCAGGAGAGCTTGCCGCCATGCCCGGCATGGACGGAACGGAAGACCTGCGCGACGGGTTCGCCGTCCGGCACGATGCCGAGGCGCGCGGCAGTCACCGCCGGCCCGGGCACGTCGTGGCGCAACGCCTTCCACAGCCGCAGCACGCCGTGCTGCTTCTCCGCCGCGCCGAGCAGCACGGCATCGAGCGCACCGGCGGCAATGTCGGCATGCAGGGGGCGATAAAGGTCGTCGGGCGTGGGGATGGCATCCTCGACGACCTTTTCGAGCAGGGCGTCGTCGTGGTCGGCCAGGGTCTCGGCCAGGGCGGCGCGCGCCTCGGCCTCGCGCGCCGCGACATCGTCGGGCATGCGGATAATCTCGGAGGCCTCGCCGCGGCGCCAGCGATAGGCACGCTCGCTGACCAGGTCGACATAGCCGGTGACCGCGCCATGGCTGCGGATGGGCACCTGGCGGAGTACCAGCGGGCGACGCGAATGCGCCTGCAGCGCGGCCAGCGTGTCGCGGATGCGATGGTCGCCCAGCATATCGGCCTTGTTGACGAAGACCATGGCGGGCAGCCCGGCGCGCTCGATGGCGCGGAACACAGGGGCGAGTGCCGCGGCACGCGCGGGGTTTGGTTCACAGACCACCAGCGCCAGGTCGGCCACGGCCAGCGCGGCGGCGACGTCCTGCGCGAACTCCACCGAGCCCGGGCAGTCCAGCAGCGCCCAGGGGTCGCCCATGAAGCTGCAATGGCCGATGCGCATGGCGGTGCCCATGGCGCGCGCGCGGGCATCCGCGGCGCGGCGTTGCGGCGGGCTGCCGGCTGCGGTCAGCAGGGCATCGAACAGCGTGGACTTGCCGCTGCCCTGCGGGCCGACCAGGGCAATGGCGCGGGGCATGGCCCCGCCGGCTTGTCTTGACGCGGAATCGGTCATGGTGGCGGACCTCCCTCGGGTCTCCCGGCCGTGGACCGGCCGTGGTGGACGGCGGCCCCGGCGGGGGGCCGCCACCCGGGAGACTAGCGCCGCCGCGCCGGCGTGGTGCAAGAAAGCGCGGGCATCCCTTGGATTCCGGCACCTCGTGGCGAGGCCACAGAGGTGTGGCGCGATCGCCACAGTACGTCGCAGATATCGGATTGGCGCCACCGGAGGCTGGGTCAGGCGCGAAGGAATGTGGTTATCTGATCGCCGAGCCCCTCTCGGGGGGAGCCATCTGCACCGGCGCGGTCGGTGCGTCAGTTGGACGCGAGGAATGACGATGAACTTCAAGAAGACGCTTCTTGCCGCGACGCTGCTGTCGTTGCCGATGGCTGCGACCGCTCAGGCGCAGAGCTGGGATCCGCGGGTGCAGGGCATCTACGTGGGTGCCGGC
>LNEW01000028.1 GCA_001464375.1 Rhodospirillales bacterium Ga0074136
GCGTAAGGCAGGATGAGTCGGCCCGCATGCACCATCGACCCGCAGGAATAGACGACGTTCGGCACGTAGCCGTTCCGCTCCTCCGCGCTCGCGGTCAGCAGCGGGCGGCGCAGCCGGGCGATCATTCGGCGGGGGTCGTGCAGGTCGAGCAGCGCCGCGCCGATGCAGTACTGGCGCATCGGGCCGACACCATGCGTCAGCACCAGCCAGCCTTCCGGCAGCTCGATGGGGCTGCCGCAATTGCCGATCTGCACGAATTCCCAGGGCTCGGCGGCGGCCAGGATCTCGCATGGGCGGCTCCAGACATGCACGTCGTCGGAGGTCACCAGCTGCAGCGTCTCCCCATCGGACCGCGCCAGCATGGCGTAGCGGCCGCCGACGCGCCGCGGAAACAGCGCCATGCCCTTGTTGTGCACCGCATCGCCGCGCAGCGGCACGAAGGAAAAGCGGCGGAAATCGTCCGTGCGCAGCATCTCGGGTGCGATCTCACGGCCGGAATAGGCGGTGTAGGTGGCGAAGTAGGTGGCCTCGCCGTCATCCTCCACGAAGCGCACCAGCCGCGCATCCTCGATGCCGTTGCGCTGCGGCGGGGTGATCGGGAAGATCACGCGCTCACCCAGCGTGGTCCCGGGCGGGAAGGCGACATCGTAGGAATCCGACAGTCGCGCGGCCTTGGTCCGCCGCGGCGTCGTGGCGAAGCCCGCGGGCGGGTCGACCCGGACGTCGCCTCCCGCGGTCAGCACGCCCGAGCAGAAGCAGATCGAGCTGATGTGCCCCTCGCCGGTCGCGCGCAGGCTCATCACGAAACGCAAGTCGCCGGGCGCCAGGCCCGACTGGTCCGGGTGTTCAACGATCGAAGGGTTGAACAGCGCGGTGGATTGGAAGCTGTACTCGTTGCTGAAGAAGGCGCCGATCAGCAGCCGCCGCTCCTCGACCGGTTCGTCCTCGAGGCCGAGCAGGTCGCGGATCTGCGTGTAGCGCTCGGCAAAGACGGCCTCGATGTTGGGATGGCGCGCAGCGAAGGCGCGCAGTGTGGCCGCCAGTTCCTGCTCGACCGCGCGCACCTCCATCGCATGCACGCGGTCTGTCAGACGCGTCGCGCGCAGCAGGTCCGACCGGTGCAGGTCCATCTGATCGGCAGCGGAGAGGAACGGCCGCAGGATCACCCGCGCGCTGTCCGGTTCCAGCAGGATGGGCAGCCGGACCAGGCCAGCGAGCTCGGAACTCACTGCGCGGCCTGCAGGAAGGCGGCATCGAGGCGCGATGACGCCTCCGCTCGCGCAGCCTGCATCTCATGGGCGGCCATCAGGAAGGCGAGCGTCGATTCCGCTCCCTGGTTGCGGTTCACGCGGTCGCACAGCAACCCGTCATGGCACCCGCCGGTGCGTGCATCGTGCAGCGGCAGGCCGAGGTCGTTGTCGCCGACGAACCACGCGAAGGCGCGCTCGGCCTGGGTGAGCCAGGTGCCATCGCCGCTGGACCGCCAGGCCGTCAGGCAGGCGGCGACGGTCGCCGCGGCCTCGAGCGGCTGCTGGTCATGGATGGCTCGTTCGCCACCGCGGCGCCAGAAACCCTCGGAGCCGATCGGACGGAAGTGCCCGGCCTCGGCGCGCTGGATATCGCAAAGCCAGGCGAGCGCCTCGGTGCCTTCATCCACCCACGCCACGATGCCGGCCTGGTGGCCGGCGGCGATCAGCGCCTGCGGCAGCCTTGCGTTGTCGTAGGACAGGATGTCCTCGAACCAGGTCCAGCCGGGGCGGCGGCTGCCGCGCAGGTGATCGACCAGTTTCTCCGCCAGCAGCGTGCGCAGGCGCATCAGGCGCCGATCCCCCGGGCGAACCGCCAGCGCCTCGATCGCGCCGAGCAATCCGAACGCCCAGGCGCGCAGGGAGGTCAGCGTGAGCACCGGCGGCAGGGCGCGTTCCAGCAAGCCATGCGCCCAGCTGCGGTGCGACGCGTCATCGGCCTGCGCCGCGACGGTCCCGATCGACCACACGGCACGGCCATGGCTGTCGTCGGACCCGGCCGCCTCGAGCCAGCGGCGGTCATAGGCCATGAAGTTGCGGAACCGCCCCGTCTCGGCATCCCAGGCATGCTGGACGAAGGCCGCGGTGTTGCCGAACAGGTCGGGCGGCGTCGCCGCTGCGCTGTCCTGGTCCTGGCTGGGCAGCAGCGTCGCCAGGATCAGTCCACGGGCGTTGTCGTCGAGACAATAGCCGTGCGACCGGTCCGGGATGCTGAGCGTTGCGTGCTGCGCGATGCCTGTCGGATCCAGCATCCGGGCAAGGTGGGTGAAGTTGAGCGCCGGCAGCGGGTCGCCCGGCGCCGAGGTCCTGCGCATGGCCAGCCGCGGCTGTTCCGGCGGGACCGCTGCGGCCAGGCGCCTGCGATGATGCGGTGCTTCCAACCGCATCTGTTCGAAGACCGCGCGATACCGTTCGCCGATGCGCGGCCAGCGCATCTCGTTGCCCATCGCGAAGGCACCGTCGCGCATGCGGCGCAGCCGTTCCGGATCGTCGAGCAGCCCGGTCACGGCCCCGGCGATCGCTGCCGGATCGGCGAAGGGCACCAGCACGCCGCGGCCCTCGGCCAGCAGTTCGGCGGCATGCCAGTAGGGCGTCGAGACCACGGCCTTGCCCATGCCGAAGCTGTAGGCGAGCGTGCCTGACACGCTCTGCGCTTCATTCAGGTAAGGCGTGAGGTAGATGTCCGCTGCGGCGATGGCGCGCGTCAGCGTCGGCAGGTCCACGAAGCGGTCGAGGAAGCGCACGTGGTCGCCGACGCCCAACTCCGCCGCCAGCGATTTCAGCGTGTTCCGGTGGGCTTCACCATCAGACCGCAGGACATTGGGGTGCGTGGCGCCGAGCACCAAGTACAGGACATCCGGCCGCTTCGCGACAATGGCGGGCATGGCGCGTATCGCCTGCTCGATGCCCTTGCCGGGCGACAGAAGCCCGAAGGTGAGCAGCACCGTGCGGCCGACCGCATCGAATTCCGCCTTGTGGCCGGTGGCGGGCATCTGCGTGGCCAGTTCCGGAATGCCGTGCGGGATCACGGTGATCCGGTCGGTGGCTGCGCCGTGGACGCTGGCGAGAATGCGCTTGGCGCGTTCGGTCATCACCACGAGGTGGCCGCTGTGCCGGATGATGCCCTGCATGACGCGGAACTGGCCCGGCGTCGGGCTGTCGAGCACGGTGTGCAGCGTGGCGACCACCGGCATGGAGGCGCGTGCGAGCAGCGCCAGGACACGCTCCCCGTCGGCGTCGCCGAAGATGCCGTATTCATGCTGCACGCAGAGCACGTCGGCGTTGACATCTTCGAGAAACGTGGCGGCGCGACGATACGACCGCAGGTCGTTCTCGGCGATGTCGAGCCAGACCTCCGGCGGGTAGGCGTAGTGGGCACCCGCTTCGGTCATTGCCATCACGAAGCACTCTGCGTCCGGCAGTGCCCCGGCGACGGCGGCACACAGGTCGCCCGTGAATGTCGCGAGGCCGCACATCCGCGGCGGGTGATTGCCAAGGAAGGCGACGCGGTGCAGCGAAGGGGCCTGGGAACTCATGCGTGCGTTGCTCCTGCTGCCTGGCATGCGACGGTCGACCGGCATGGCGTGCGCGTGGCCACGTGCTCCAACGCGAAAGCACAACCCAAAGATGCACGACCCGGACAGATTTCTGACGTTCAGCCCAAGGGCATCCTCCAGGATCGCAACCTGAGGTCGTATCCAGACCGGTGATCCGGCGTGACTTGCACTCCGCCGATGGCACGACGGAAGCCGGCGTGAACCGGCTTCCCTTCCTGCCCGGTCTGCCCGGCCGGGCTTCCGGGCGTTCAGCCGGCGTCGTGTCTCAGGGCATGCTGCAGGAAGAAGCGCAGCATTTCGCGCGAGGCGTCGGGCCCGCGTGGATCGGTGTAGGACCCTGCGCTGCTGCCGCCCGACCAGGCATGGCCGCCGCCATGGACCAGCCATTGCTCCAGCACGGCCTGCCCTGACGCGTCGATGTGGGTGGTCCGGGTGTAGGCATGGCCGCCCGGCACCCGGCCGCGATGCGTCTCGCTGCGCAGCCGGTCCGACGCAGCGGATTGCGCGATGACCTGGTCGCCATTGCGCGGATGCACCGTGCCGTCCTTGTCGGCATGAAAGACGATCGTCGGCAGCATGCGGCGACCGGCGGGGCCTGGGCCTGCTTCGTGCGGCGCCGTCGCGCCTTGCCGCATCGCGGCGAAGGCCGAAGGGATGTCGCGCGCCGCGCCGCAGGCCAGGCCCGAATGCACACCGATCGCCGCGTAGAGATCCGGATACGCCATGCCCATCACGGCCGCGGCAGCGCCGCCGGCGGACAGGCCGGCGATATAGACGCGTTGCCGATCCACGGCATGGTCGCGGGCGATCTGCCTGGTGATGCCCGCGATCAACGCCGGTTCGCCCTGGTCGCGTTGCTGATCGGACGGGCTGAACCAGTTCCAGCACTTCTGCGCGTTGGCGGCGCGTGTCTGGCACGGGTAGGCGATCACGCAGCCATGCTCGTCGGCGAGCCTGTTCATCCGCGTGCCCGCTGCGAAGTCATCGGGCGACTGGGTGCAGCCGTGCAGCATCACGACCAGTGGCATGGCCGCGCTGCCGAACCCGCCGGGTATGTAGAGTTTGTAGCCGAGGCTGCCGGCCTGGCCGGTGAAGGACCGGGTCAGGAACTGCGCACCTTCGGGCAGCGGCGCCGTGGGTTGCAGCGCCTCGCGAGAAGCGTTCAGGCCCGGAAGGTCGCGCAGTGCCTTTGGCAACAGGCCTGGCAACAGGGATGCCACCGTCTGGCCCGATCCGGCGGCGCGCCAGGCATCGGCGGAACGGTGGCGCCTGGCGTCCGCCGTATCGTCCGGGCCGCTTGGCAGCGCCTCACCCGTTGCGGGGTCGATGTCGATGATGCGCGCCGGGCGGCCGGCGGCGGGCCTGGCCGCGTCCTGGGGCGTCGCCACGGCGCCACCGGGCGGCGCATCGCCGAGCAGCGAGCGTTGCAGCAGCGCAGTGGCTTCCGCCAGCCTGCCGTCGCGCGTGAGCCGGATGGCCTCGCGCATGGGGTTCGGGAGTGT
>LNEW01000029.1 GCA_001464375.1 Rhodospirillales bacterium Ga0074136
GGTGGGCAGCCCGTCACACCTGCGCGAGGTCGACCACTGGATCTTCGGTGCCCGTCGCTCGGCCGCGACGCCGCTGAACGCCCTGGTCGCCGGCGGCGACCGCGGCCTCCTCGGCCGTGTCCGCGCCGAACAGGTAGATCGCGAGCGCGGGCGGACGCGCGGCCTGCTGATCCGCCGCCACATCGCCGATGGTGAGATGGCCTTCTTTTCGACCTGGTGTCCGGCCGGAACCCCGATCGCCAAGCTGGTCGCCGTCGAAGGCCATCGCTGGTGCATCGAAGACAGCTTCGAGACCGCCAAGAACGAGCTTGGCCTCGATCACAACGAGACCCGCTCCTGGCATGGCTGGCACCGGCATGTCTCGCTGGTGATGCTCGCCTTTGCCATGATGGCGATCATTCGCAACAAGGCCAATGCGGTCGCGGCCACGCCGAAAAAAACACCAGCGAGGCGGGGGTTGCCGCCACCAGCTTCGTCCGCTGGTCGGTCCAGGAAATCCGCCGCATAGCAACGCGGCTCGCCAGACGACGCATCCAACCCGCGCACCTCATCGCGTGGTCACTCTGGAGACGCGCCCACCAAGCCGCCGCTCAAGCAGCTCATTATCGGAAATCGCAACTGTAGTGCTAAGCCGGCAGCAGGTTGAGCCGGCGGAGCAGCGCGCGCTCCTCCTCCATGGTGCGGCGCATCTGTTCGCGATAGGCGGCGCCATCCAACAGCATCAGCGGCTGGTCCATGCGTTCCAGGAAGGCGATATGCGCCGGGTCCTGCGCCGCGGCGCGGAAGGCGTCGGCCAGGGTGGCGACCACCGCGGCGTCCATGCCGCGTGGGCCGATCAGCCCGCCCGGGCTGTCCACGACGATGTCCAGGCCCTGTTCGCGCAGCGTCGGGACCTGTGGGAAGCGCCGCGCGCGCTGCGTGCCATAGGTCGCGAGGAGGCGGAGGTTGCCGGCCTCGACCAGCGGCGTCCAGCCCGAGGCTTCCGACGCGAAGTCGATCTCGCCGCCCATCAGTGCACGCAGCGTGTCGGCCGTGCCGCGATAGGGCACATGCGTCCAGCTGAGGCCCTGTGCGAGCCCGATGCGCTCGACCACCAGGTGCTGCGTCGAGCCGATGCCGAGCGAGCCGAAATTCATCCGCCCCGGATTGGCCCGCGCATGCGCCAGCAATTCCTCGAGGTTGCGCCACGGTGCATCGGCGCGCACCACCAGGCCCATGACGAAGCCGGTGATCTGCAGGATGTAGGTCAGGTCGTTGATCGGGTCGTAGGGCGGGCGCGGGTTGAGCAGCATCTGCCGCACCACGCCGACATGCATCTGCGAGACCGTGTGGCCGTCCGGGCGGGATTCCTGCAGCGCCAGCGCGCCGAGCGTGCCGGAGGCCCCGGCGCGGTTCTCGACCACCACCGGCTGGCCGAAGCGGCGCGAGGCCACCTCGGCCATGATGCGGAACCCCAGGTCGGCCGGCCCGCCGGCGGTCCAGGGCACGATGAGGCGGATCGAGCGGTCGGGGAAGCGCGCCTGCGCCAGCGCCGGCAGCGGCACTGCCGCCAAGGCGCC
>LNEW01000030.1 GCA_001464375.1 Rhodospirillales bacterium Ga0074136
TGGAATCCTGCTGGTGATCTTGTTGGCGAAGTCGCTCATCGGCTCGTGTTCCCTTGGCATGTCGAATCCGGCATGGCGTGCAGGCTGGCGCGATCGTGTCGGGAACTCAACGGTGCACTGCCTGGCTCACGCATCCTCGATCCGGGGCACCGACTCCGGCGCCAGCTGCGCGCGCACATAGGCGATGTCCCGGCGCAGCGCGAAGACGTGCCGGCGATAGGTGACCGGCAGCGCGAGGCGCGCCACGCGCCCGTCCAGCGCCTCGAGCCTCTCCTGCAGCGCTGCGCGCGCTTCGGGGCCGCGCTCCGCCTCCGCCTCGATCCGCCGCAGCGTCTCGTAGTGGCGCCAAACCCGCGTCTCCATCTGCCAGGCATAGAGCGCGGGGCCGAAGCGGATCAGCGGCAGCGCCAGGCCCAGCACCGGCAGCAGGACGAACACCAGGCGTTCCACCCAGACCGCCACCCAGAAGGGCAGCCAGCGCTGCAGCACGGTGCGCCCGCGCGCGAAGTAGCGCTCGGCATCCGCGTTCATCGGCAGGTCCTGTGCCAGCGCATTGGGAAAGGCGCCCTCGGCGGCGAACAGGGTGCGCGGGCGATGCACCTCCTGCATGATGCCGACCAGCAGGGAGACGACCTGCGGGTGGATGTCCTCATGCGCCACCACCGAGGCGACCGGCGCGAGCAGCGTATAGGGCCGGTCCGGTACGTCGGCCGCCAGCGACAGGCCGCCGCGCGGCAGGCGCACCGCCGACAGGAACGGTAGCTGGACGCCGTAGGCATCGGCGTGGTCGGCGAAGTCGAGCAGGTGAAGCGCCGGCCCTGCGCCGAGCAGCGTGGCGATGCTGCCCGTGGCGCGCGCCGAGACCAGGATGGCGGCATCGGCCCCGCCAGCCGCCAGCGCCTCGGCCGCCGCCGCGCCGGCCAGCGGCAGCGCGTCGATGTCGTTAGCGCCGATGTCGTTCGCCGCCAGCATGGCCAGCGCCAGCACGCGGGTGCCGCTGCCCTGCGGGCCGATCGCCACGCGCCGGCCGCGCAGATCCGCCAGGCGCCGCGCGCCACTTTCGCCGCGCAGGAAGGCCCAGACGGGCTCGGCGAAGACCGCGCCCAGGGATTCGAGCCCCTGGTCGCGTACCGGGTCGGCGATGCCGCCCTGCACCAGCGCGACATCCACTTCGCGCGCGCGCAGCAGGGCGAGGTTGTCGACCGACCCCTGCGTCGCCAGGCGGCGCACGCGGAAGCCGGTGGCCTGCAGGCGCTGGGCATAGGCCTCGGCGGCGAGGGTATACGCGGAATCGGGGGCGGTGCCGGTGGCGATGCGGATCTCGCGCGGCGGCGCCGGTGCCGCCAGCGAATAGCCCAGCGCGCCGCAGGCCAGCAGCAGCGCCGTCGCGCTGAAGGCCCAGTGCCGGATCAGCCAGTGAAGGATGCGCTCCATCGGGCGCGACCATGCGATGCCGGCGGTGCCCGGGCAATCCGGTTGGCAGGCCGGCGCGCCGGCGCCATGCTGGCGCCATGACCGCGCCCTTCGACCAGCACGTGACCTTCCTCTATGCCGAGGATCCCGAACCCTCCTGGCGCTTCTACGAGGACGTGCTCGGCCTCGAGCTGGCGCAGGACCAGGGGTCGTGCCGCATCTACGCCGTTGCACCCGGCGGGCGCGCGTATCTCGGCGTATGCCGCGCCCGCGGCCCGCGCGTGAGCGACAACCCGCGCGTGCAGGGCGGCGCGGTCATCACCTTCGTCGCCCAGGATGTCGAAGGCTGGCACGCGCGGCTGGTGGCGGCGGGCGTCACGCCCGACAAGGCGCCGGCCTATTCCGAGACCTATCGCGTCACGTCGTTCTTCTTCCGCGACCCGGCCGGCTACACGCTGGAGGTGCAGCGCTTCGAACGCCCGGACTGGCCCGCCGCGGGCGGCTGACGCGCCGTTCCGGACTGCGCCGGCCGTCCCGAAGGATCGGCAAAGGATTCCCATTCCCCTGGGAAGCCGGACAGGGCAGTCTCCCGCCCAACGAACTGGGAGACTTCCGAGCTTGGCCGAATTCTGGGCCGATTGGGGCGGCTATGCATACCTGGCGGCTGCGCTCTGGGCATTCTTCGAAGGTGAGACCTTCGTCCTCGCAGCCGCTGCCATCGGAGCCACGATGGGGGCGGTCGACCCGTGGCTGCTCATGGTCTCGGTCTGGATCGGCTCCTACCTGGGGGACCAGACCTGGTTCTACCTGGGGCGGCGCTATGGGCCGGCCATCCTGCGGCGTTTTCCGAAATCCCAGCCGCGGGTCGAACGCGCCAATGCGCTGCTCGAACGCTACGGCACGCTGTTCATCCTGTCCTTCCGCTTCCTGTACGGCGTGCGCAACGTCGCCTCGGTGGTGTGCGGGCTGGCGGGATACCCAAAGCTGCGCTTCGCGGTGCTGAACTTCATCGCCGCCGGCGTCTGGGCAGCGTCCTTCGTGGCGGCCGGGTGGTTCCTCGGTTCCTGGCTGGGCGTCGAGCGGCTGTTCTGGTCGATCTGCGGGATCGCCGCCACGGCGCTGGTGTTCTTCGTCGGGCGGCATTTCTGGCAACGCGGACGGGCGGCGCCCGGCATCACGCCGGGCTGATGCATCGCGCGCCGCCAGGGGGCGGCGCGCGGCGCGCTACCGCCCCATCATGGTCGTGGGCAGCCAGGTCACGATCGCCGGGAAGATCGTGACCAGCGCCACGCCGACCAGCATCAGGAAGAAGAACGGCAGGGTGTTCTTCGCCACCTCGAAGATGCCCTTGCCGGTCAGGCCCTGCAGCACGAACAGGTTGAAGCCGACCGGCGGCGTGATCTGCGCGAGTTCCACCACCAGCACGATGAAGATGCCGAACCACACCAGGTCGAAGCC
>LNEW01000031.1 GCA_001464375.1 Rhodospirillales bacterium Ga0074136
GGCACCGACAGCCGTACCGCGCCATGGTCGGTCAGCAGCAGGAACATCCGGTCGTCCTGCGTGTCGAAGGCCAGGAAGGCGCCACCCTCCCGGCAGCCCTGCGCCCGGCAGCCGAAGCCGAACAGATAGCGCCCGTCGGCCAGCGCCACAGGCGGGCCGGGGTCACGCAGCCGCGCCGCCAGGGACGACCGGTGCCCGCCGCTGTTGAAGCGCAGCCCGGTGGTCAGTTCGGCGCGCTGCGCCAGGGCCAGCACGGGCTGTCCCACCACGGTGCGGATGTCCTCCTGCGCCGCCGCGCTGCCGGCCATCGCCAACGCCATCAGTGCCCCGCACCAAAGCCGCCCGAAGGGCCTGGGCGCGGCGCCGCCGCCGCAGGGTCGCTCATGCTGCATATTCACAGCAGCAGCATGTGCCCGATCCCCGCCGCCACCGCCAGCGCCGCCAGCACCCGGCCGGGCGCGGCCCGGCGCCCCGGAACGCGCGCCAGCACGTAAAGCCCCCACCCCGCCGCCAGCAACACCGCCAGCCCCCCCGCAAACCCGGCGACGATGCCGATCGCGAACAGCGCCGCCTCGCGCAGGGTGGGCTCGAACAGCAGCGGCACCAGCGCCTGCCCGTAGCCACCGATGCGCGTGGTCGCCACGCAGGCGGCCAGCAGTGGCCCGGCCCACCGCAACGCCCCGCCGCGCCAGGCCAGCAGCGCGACCGCGAAGCACCAGGCGGCTTCGAAGGCGCGCTCGGTTCGCGTGGTGTCCGCGCCCGGCAGCCAGCCGTATTGGCCGAGCCCTTCGGCGGCGCCGCGCAGCGCCACCGCGCCCGCCGCGCCCAGCACCAACCAGCCGGCGGCAGGGCCGAACCCGCGCAGCCCGTCGCGCCGCAGCAGCAGCGCGACGAAGCCCAGCAGGGCCGGCAGGTGGCGTGCCTCCCGCGCGCCGGCCTGCACGCCGAACAGCGTGCCGTAGGCGCTCGCGACCATCAGCCCGGTCAGCGCCGCCAGCGCCATGGGCACGAGCGGCAGGCGCCTCATTCGATGCGGATGTTCGCCGCGCGCACCAGGGCGGTCATGGCCGTCCGGCCATCGACCACGAAGCGGCCGAATTCCGCCGGGCTGCTGCCGACCGGCACGGCGCCCAGGCGATCGAGCCGCGCGCGCACCTCAGCTTCCGCCAGCGTGGCGGCCAGGGCGTCGTGCAGGCGGGCGGTCGCCTCGGCCGGCGTGCCGGCGGGGGCGAACAGCCCGACCCATTCGCTCACGTCGAAGCCCGGTAGGCCGGATTCCGCCAGCGTCGGTACGCCGGCCAGGCCGGCCTGGCGCTGCGCGGTCGCCACCGCCAGGAAGCGCGCGCGGCCGCTCTCGACCACCGGGCGGGCGGACAGCGCGGTGATGAACACGCCGTCCAGCGTGCCCGCTGCCAGGTCGCGCGCCGCGTCCGCCCCGCCGCGATAGGGCACGTGCGTGACCTCGATGCCCGCCTCGCGGGCGAAGCGCGCCAGGCCCAGATGCCCGGCCGTGGCGTTGCCCTGGGTGCCCATGTTGACGGTGTTGGGCCGGGCCTTCGCGGCGGCGATGAAGGCGCCGATGTCGGCGGCCGGGAAGTCGGCCTTGACCGCCACCACCTGGGGGAAGGTGCAGACCTGGCTGATCGCCACGAAGGCCGTGGTGTAGTCGAAGGTGAGCCCGCGCAGCAGCGCGTGGTTCACGATGTGCGACGACGCATCCCACAGCAGCGTGGTGCCGTCGGGTGCGGCGCGCGCCACCTCGGCCCCGCCGATCGACCCGCCGGCGCCGGTGCGGTTTTCCACCACGAAGGTGAGGGACAGGCGTTCGCCCATGCGCGGCAGGATGGTGCGCGCGGCGGAATCGGCGGCGCCGCCGGCGGCGAAGGGCACCACCACGCGGACGGGGCGCACCTGGGCGTGGGCGGCGGCGGCGAAGGGCAGGGTGGAGGCGGCACCCAGCAGGGCGCGGCGATGGAGCGGCATGGGGCACCTTCTTGCGAGATGGGCGACGTTTGGTGTTCGGCCCCGGATCGTCAAGCGCCGTCGGGTCCAGCGGCGGCGCTGCGTATCGATGGCGGGCGCTGAAGGCGTCGCGCGATGGCAAGGCGTTCAAACCTCCGGGCGGCCCATCTGGAACGACGCGCTGGCGCGTCGCCATGGGGACGCCGGCGGATATCGCGCGGATCGAAGCGCTGCATGGGGCCGGCGCGCCAGCAGGACGCGCGCGATGCGAGGCCGAGATCACCCGGCTCGAGGACGAACGCCGGCGCCTCGCGGCACCGAGGCCGGGTCGAATCGGCATCTACCGCCGCAGGAATCCCGGCCCCTCCGGCGCCTCCGCGAACTCCTCGGTGATCTCGTCCACCCGCGCCAGCATCGGCCCGCGCCGGCAGGCCGACAGCATGGCCTGCACCGCCGCCTCCTCGCCATCCACCAGCGCCTCCACCGCGCCGTCGGGGGCGTTGCGCACCCAGCCCTGCACGCCCAGGCGCGTCGCCTCGCGCACCATCCAGTCGCGGTAGCCGACGCCCTGCACGCGCCCCCGGATCACCACCCGGCGCGCCCTCATGCCCGCACCAGCGCGAGGAACCGCCCGGCCAGCGCCACATCCGCCGCGGCGCGCGCGCGCCGCGCGGCGGCCTGGGCATCCTCGCCCCAACGCCGTTCCTGGAAGGTCTCGTCCAGCACCGAGAGCGCATGCGCGCCCTCGGGCGTGACTGCACCGGCCGACAGCGCAAGGCCGAGCACCAGGCTGCCCAGCGCCGGCACCGCGACACCCAGCGCCGCCAGTTCCTCCGCCCGATGCGTGGCGATCGCGGCGCGCAGCGCGGCCAGGCTCTCCGGCGGCTGGGGCACCGGCATGACGCCCTCGGTCACCGCCAGCGTCGCGCCATGCGTCGCCGCAGCCCAGTCCAGCAGCGGCTGCCATTCGCGCGCCTGCAACGCCGCCAGCGCCGGGTCGGCGGCGCGATAGCAGAGCAGGTCGGTCTCGCCATAACTCGCCAGGCCCGAGACCATCGCGCCCGGGTCCGCCGCCACGCGGTCCTGCGCGCTGCCCAGCAGGCGGGTCAGCGGCACCGCCTCCATCGACATCTCGCCGCCCTTCGCCCCGCCGGCGGCCTCCCATTCGGCGGCGATCGCCTCGGCGAGCGGGGCGGATGGCGTGGCCAGCGGCGCGCCGCCCGGCAGGCGCAGCGGCTTGCCGTCGAGCAGCACGGCATGCCCGCCCTCGGGCCGGCGCACCGCGACGGCATGGTTCCAGAAGCGCTTCATGCGGCGGCTTCTAGATCAGCGCCGCGTCGCGCGGAACCGCCGGCGTCAGGGAGTGTTCGAGAATGCAGGGGCATCGGCCCGCGCCCCAGCCGGCCACCCAACAACAGGATCCGGGCCGGGTGGCCGGGTGGGCGCGCGGGCCGTCTCTCAGCGCCGCCCGCCACCGAGCAACCCGCCCACCGCGCCGCCCAGCGCACCGCCGATGCCACCCAGCCCACGCAGTACATCCTGCGTGGTGCCCTGCAATTCCCGCGGCACGCCCGGGATGACGCGTTCCGCCGCCGGCACCGGCCCGTCCGCACCCATGCGCGCAAGCCGCAGTTGCGCCGCGCAATCCCCCGCCGGCGACCCACCGGACACCTGCCCGCGCAGCCATTCCACCGTCGGGTCGCGCCACAGCCGGTTCGCCACCGTGTCCTCGATCACCTGGCCGAGCGCACGGCCGGGCTCCACGCCCACGCGGGGCGCTGCCAGCGTGCCGCCGACCCCGACCGGCGCGCGCACCCGGATGCCCAGCAGCGTCACATCCGGCAGCAGCCGCGCCGCCAGCGCCTCGGTGCGCAGGTTCACCGCCACCACGCCCTCGATTCGCCCGGCCGAGGTCTCGGCCAGCAGCGCCTGGCTGCGCGCCATGCCGCCCTCGGCCGACATGCGCAGCGCCAGGCAGCGCAGCTCGATCCCCTCGCGCGGCGCGCCGGGCAGCAGCAGGCCCAGCAGGTCCGGCCCCAGCCGCAGCATCCCGGCATGCGCCACGCGACCCTCGATGATCGCGAGGCCCAATTCCCCTGACAGCGTCGCGGCGATGGCGCGCGTGCTGGCGCCGTGGCCGGTGATGTCGAACGCCACCTCGGCGCGGCCTTCGATGCCCGTCGCCTCGCCGCGTGCGCGGCGTAGCGCCGCCAGGTCGAGCCCACGCCCCTCGCTGCGCAGCGCCAGCGCCAGGCGCGGCGGGTCGGCGGCGGCATCCAGCGTGGCCTCGCCGCGCACCGGCCCGCCCGGCGTGACCGCGGCGAAGGGCCGAAGCCGCGCGGTGCCGTCGGCCATTGCCAGGGTGCCGCGCACCTGCCGCCAGTCGGTGCCGCCGACGATCAGGTGGTCCACGGTGAAGGCGATTGCGCCGCGATAGGCATGCGCGGCCGCGATCGGCAGCGGCAGGTCGGGGATGATGCGGCCCTCGGCGGCCGGCGCGGCGCGCGGGCCGGCCGGGGCGGGCGCCGCCCGGCCGGGCGCCGCGGGCTCCGGCGCCGCCGCCAGGCGCTGCGCCAG
>LNEW01000032.1 GCA_001464375.1 Rhodospirillales bacterium Ga0074136
GCCGGTATCCCTGGGTAGGCAGCCGAGCAGCCGGACATAGGCATCGAGGCCACCGGCCGAGCCGCCGACGCAAACGATCGGAAAGCCTGTCGCGCTCGGGTGCTGTCTCATGGATCGCTCCTCCCGCAACGGGGCCGCGTGTCGGCATGACGCATAACGCCGCGGGGCCGCGTTCGGACGAGGTGCTGGACCAGATTGCGGCCCGTCGGATTTGATGACCGTGGCGGCGCTTGTGGCAGATGGGGCGTGGAGCCATTTCACCGCCGGGCTGCGCACCCGCCGTATCGGCGGGAGGACGGCACGGCGGCGGTGGCGCGGGCGGTGGGCGACCTTATCGGCTGAGCACGGCCGGCCCGTCGGGCAACGGCACAGAACCCGAATTGACGAGGCTTTGACGGTATGCCGCGCCAAAGCCTGTGGTAGAACTTCTGGTAGGTTGAATCACGCTCGAGGCGAATGTGACAGGATGGCGCTGACGGCATGCAGCAGGGGCACGGCGTCCTCGTTCCCGGCCTCATGAGCCTGGGCGAGGCAGTGCTGCATGGCGGCAGCCGCGTTGGCGACCGGATCGGGCGGGGTCTCCGATAGGCTCCGCGCGGCCTTCGCGCCGTTGCCGAGAAATACACCCCTGACGACTTGATTCATCGAAATTCCCCCTGAATCGGGACCGCGACCGGCGGCGCCCCCGCACCTGCCACTCCCGGCCCCATGGGCAGCATCCCCATGCCGCCCGATTCGGCATCCTGCCGCGCCGGGCCCTATCGAAACACTCCCTTCCGCACCCTCTGGCCCATCGGGCTTCATTGTCCTGTCCGAGTGTTGCAGATGGGAATCACCCCGTGCCGACCGTCCCAACCATGATGCGCCCTATTTCCATCGGTTTGATAAAGTAATGTTTTGACTAAATCAGAATTATTTCTTGATCCGGCGCAAGCCACGCCGTATCGCCGGGCGTTGGCATCCGCATCGAGAGCGCCGCCGAAACCTGGCCCTGCCGACCCGGCGAGGGCGCGCCGCCGATGCATCCGCAGGTTCCCACCGCCCTGGCGGCGCGCGCCACGAACGACAGGGGTGGCGCCTCCTCCCGCGAACGGGCGCCGGGACCCGCGCGCATGGCAGGGGCGGCGAATCGATCCGGCGCAGAACCCGTGAAAGTTGCGCGGCACGGTATAGATACACTTGATGGAGCGACAGAATAACTATTGCACACTTTGGTGAGTCTCGCGAATACTTCGCGACAGCCGCCATCACTCCAGATGTCGGATTCCCCCACTGCGTAACCTCCGCCCCCCGGGGGTGCGCGCCAACCGGCGGCCCGCCGGAGGATCACGCCCGGCCATGACGCGCAGCGGACCCCCCGCGGCCACGCATCCCCCCTGCGGCGCTGTCCGGTGCTGAACCCCGGCGCGCCCGGCGCGCTCAGCCTGGCCGAGGCTTGTTGCGACCGCTGGGCCGACGGCAGCGGCCGCCTGGCGCTGATCCGCCCGCGCCCCGATGCGCCGGACGAGGCCGTGAGCTTCGACGCGCTGCCGCAGGTGCTGCAGGCGCATGGCATTGGTCGGCGCGATCGTGTCGGAATCCTGCTGCCGCAGGGGCCGGAAGCGGTTGTCGCCCTGCTCGCGGCCTGGCGGTTGGGTGCCATCGCGGTGCCGCTGGCGTGCATGCTCGACGGGCCGGCGCTGGCCTTCCGGCTGGGCCATGCCGGCGTGGCCGCGCTGGTGACCGACGATGCCGGGCGGGCCGCGACGGATGCGCTGCGCCCCGGGCTGCCCGCGCTGCGCCTGGTGCTCGGTACCGAAGGCGCCGGCGGCGGCGCCTTGTCCTTTTGGGCGGAAGCCGGCCGGGCGCCGGGCGGCGCGCCGGTTTGCGCCATCGCCCCGCGCGACCCCGCACTGATCCTGTTCAGGGCTGGCACGACGGGGCCGGCGCGCGGCGTGCTGCACGCGCATCGGGCGCTGGCTGGGCACCTGCCGGGCGTCGCGGCGCAGCATGGTGGTTTCCCGCTTCCCGGCGACCGGGTCTGGACGCCGTTGGACTGGGCCTGGCGCAGCGCGCTGTTCGATGCGCTCCTGCCGGCGCTGTGCCAGGGGGTGCCGGTGCTGGCGGCGCCGATGCCGCGCTTCGACGCGGCGCGTGCGATCGACCTGATGGCGCGGCATGGCGTGCGCAACGTCGTGCTGCCGACGCCCGCCCTGCGCGCCCTGCGCGACGCGTCCGCCCTGCGGCCGACCGCGCCGCGGCTGCGCAGCGTGGCCACCAGCGGGGCGCCGCCCGGCGCCGCGCTGGCAGGCTGGGCCGCGGATCAACTCGGCGCCACGCTGCGCCACGGCCACGGCACCGCCGAATGCAACCTGGTGCTGCTGGGCGGCACGGACGGGACGGCCGCGGGCCAGGCGGTGCCGGGCCAGGAGGTCGCGGTGGTCGATGCCGATGGCACGCCGCTGCCGGACGGGCAGGCGGGGATGCTGGCAGTGCGGCGGCGGCACCCGGCGGTGTTCCTCGGCTACTGGAAGGATGCGGCGGGCGCTGGCCAAGGCCCCTGGCTGCCGACCGGCGACCGCGCCACCCGCCTTGCGGGCGGGGCGATCCTGCTGGACGCCGGCGCGGCCGCCGCGTCCGGCGACGGCATGGGCCCGGACGATGTCGAGCACTGCCTGCGCCGCCACCCCGCCGTCGCGCTGGCAGCGGTGGTCGGCCCGCCGGATGCGCTGGGCGGCGAGGATGCCACCGCCATCATCGTCCCGCATGGCGATGCCACGCCGGGCCCGGCGCTGGCGGAGGAACTGCGCGACTTCATGCGCCTGGGCATGGCCGGACACCGCTACCCCCGCCGCGTCGCCTTCGCCAAGGCGCTGCCGCGCGCGCCGGAAGGCCGCTTCGCGCTGGGCAGCGCCGTGGGGCTGGGCGGTCAGCGCTGCTGAACCGCCCGGGTCTGGCCGCGCGCCGCGCGAGCCTGTACCACGGCCCCCGCCGCGCGCACCGACGCGCGCGGCGCGACGGTCAAACGGAGGGCGCGCGTGACGGACACCAGGATCGGCACCGGGGCGGAGGCCACGCCAGGCCAGCACATCACGGTCCACTACACGGGCTGGCTGTTCGACGAGGCCGCGCCCGACAACAAGGGGCGCAAGTTCGACAGCTCACGCGACCGCGGCGACCCGTTCTCCTTTGAGCTCGGCGCCGGGCGTGTGATCCAGGGCTGGGACAACGGCTTCGCCGGCATGAAGGTGGGGGGCACCCGCACCCTGGTGATCCCGCCCGACCAGGGCTATGGCGCGCGCGGCGCCGGCGGCGTCATTCCGCCCAACGCGACGCTGGTCTTCGAGGTGGAACTGCTCGCGGTCGGCTGACGGGGCGGCGGTGATGCGGGTTTGCGCGCATCGCCGCCGGACAGCCCTGCGCGGATCTGCGCGGGCATGACGCCGCGCGACGTGCTGCGGCTGCTGCCGCTGTTCGTCGGCACGCTGGTCGTGCCGCTGGACGGCATGGTGAATGTCGCCTTTCCCTCGGTGCTCGCGGCCTTCGGGCTGGAGGTGCCGCAGATCCAGTGGCTGGTGATCTGCTACGTGCTGACCTACGGCAGCCTGCTGCTGGCGGTCGGGCGGATCGGCGACGTGTTCGGCCATGCGCGGGTGTTCCGCTTCGGGCTGGCCTGGAGCGCGGTGGCCTTCGTGGCCTGCGCCCTGGCGCCGACCTATGGCGCGCTGCTGGGTGCGCGGGTGCTGCAGGGGGTCGGCGCGGCGCTCGTGCTGGGCTGCGGGCCGGCGCTGGCGACCGGGATGTTCCCCGAGGCGATGCGGGTGCGCGCGCTGGCGGCCTATGCGGCCGGGCTGGCGGCGGGCGGCGCGCTGGGGCCGCTGCTCGGCGGCGTGCTGGTGCAGGCGCTGGGCTGGCAGGCGGTGTGGTGGGTGCGGGCGCCGATTGCGCTGGCCGCGCTGGTGCTGGCGCGCCGGCTGGCGGCGCCGGTGCGCGATGGGCCGCGCGAGCCCTTCGACCTGGCCGGCGCGGTGCTGCTGAGTGCGACCGTCGCCTTCGCCGTGCTGGCGGTGAATCGTGCGCCGGCGCCGGTCGCGCTGATGCTGGCGGCGGCGGCGATCGGCAGTGGCATCGGCTTCGTGTGGCGCAGCGGACGCAGCGCGCATCCGATCATCGACCTCGGCCTGTTCCGGCGTCCCGGCTTCGCGGCGGTCAACCTGGCGAATACGCTGGTGCACCTGGCGGGCTTCGCGGTGATGCTGCTGGCGCCCTTCTATTTGACGCGGGTGTGGGGCCTGCCGCCGGTGCTGCTGGGCCTGGTGCTGGGGGCGAATGCGCTGGGGGCGATGGCGGGGGCGTCGCTCGGTGGCTGGCTGGTGCCGCGTCAGGGGGCACGCGCGGTGGCGGCGGGGGGCGCGGTGCTCTCGGCGGCCGGGCTGCTGGCGGTGGGGCTCGGCGGGCCGCTGGCGGTGCTGGTGGTGGCGCTGGGCGTGCAGGGGCTCGGCATCGGGCTGTTCACCCTGGCCTATACCGATGTGGTGACGGCGACGATGCGCCGGCAGGATCGCGGCGTGGCGGGCAGCCTGACGCAACTGACGCGCACGCTGGGCGTGGTGAGCGCGGCGTCGCTGCTGACGCTGTTGTTCGGTGCCACCGAGGCCGGGCGCCTGGCGCTGGGTGCGACCGCCGACGAAGCCTTCCTCGCCGCCTTCCGCCGCGTGTTCCTGGTGGTGGCGCCGCTGCCGCTGGTGGCGTTGCTGTTCCTGCCGCCGCGCGGGCGGTAGCGCGCCGCTACCAGGCGATGGCCACGCCGCCGCCGCCGCGCGGGTCGGCCCCGCCGGTGGGCTTGCCGCCCCGCAGCAGGATGGCGTGCGCGCGGCTCATGGTCGGGTCGTAGGAGATGGCGGAATGGCGGACATCGTGGCCGAGGCCGCGCAGCGCCTCCACCACATCGCCCTGCACGCGCGCTTCGCAGAAGACCGGCCCCGCTTCGCAGTGGATCCGCGGGAAGGACACCGCCTCGACCGCCGACATGCCGAAGTCGATGGCGTTCACGATGGTGGTCAGCACGGCGGAGATGATGACGCTGCCGCCCGGTGCGCCCACCACCATCCAGGGCGCGCCATCCTTCAGCACGATGGTCGGCACCATGCCGGTGGTGCGCGCCTTGCCCGGCGCGATGCTGTTGGGCTGGCCCGGCTGCATGTGGAACAGCTTCATGGCGTTGTTCCAGTTGAAGCCGAGCCCCGGGGTCACCACGCCCGCGCCGGTGCCAAGCGTATGCGTGACCGACACGCAATTTCCCGCCGCATCCCAGGCCGAGAGATGCGTGGTGCAGGAAGGTGGCGATCCCGCGCGGTGCCCCGGCAGCCAGCCGTCGCGGATGCGCCGGGCCCAGTCCGCCGCCCGCGCCTTCGATGTCATCTGTTCGACCGGGACCGGCACGAAGGCGGGGTCGGCGAGCCACTGCTCGCGGTCCTCATGCGCGGCGGCCATGGCGCGGGCGACCAGGTCGTAGTGGCGTGCGCTGCCCGCCGGCGTGCCGGCGAGGTCGAAATTCTCCAGGATGTTGAGCATGGCGATCAGCACCGCGCCCGAGCCCGGCGGCGGGTTCGAGGCGATGGTGTAGCCGCGGTAGGTGCCCAGCACGGGCGCACCTTCCACCACGCGATAGC
>LNEW01000033.1 GCA_001464375.1 Rhodospirillales bacterium Ga0074136
GTCTATCTCGGCTACTGGGTGCCGGAGAGCCGCAAGATGGCCTACAAGGCCCGCTTCCGGCCGAGCGAGGTGCTCATGGGCGGTACCTGGCGGATGCTGGGCGACGCGCCGTCGGTCGCCGCGCCGGCGATGTCCAGCGTCGAGGCCTGAGGCCGGCGGCGCATCGGCGAATGGGGCGCCTCGACCGGGCGTGCGATGACGCGCCCGCCCAGGGAGGAACCAGGCCCAGGACCACCCTTCGCCATGCCGGCATCGGCGCCGCTGCCCTCGGCGTGCTGCCGGCGGTTGCCGTCGCGCAGACCGCGTCTGCCGCCAAGGGTCGACAGCAGGCCGCGGGTCACGCGCGACGGCGAAGGGTTCCGCTTCGTGCCCGCCGCCTGAGGCTCAGCGCGGCGCGGCGGCGCGGAAGCGCTCCAGAAGCTGCTGCCCATCCGGGCCGGCGCGCTGCGCCCATTCCTGGGTCTGCCGCGCACCCACCTCGCGCAGCTGCGCGAGGAATTGCGGCGAGGGCGTGCTCACCTGCATGCCGCGCGCGCGCAGGCGCTCCACCATCTCGGTCTCGGCGGCCTTGGCGGCTTCGAGGCCGCGGGCGGTGGCGCGTTCGGCCGCCTGCGTGACAGCGCTGCGCGTTGCCTCGTCCAGGCCGCGGAAGGCGCGGGCATTCACGATGATGAAGTTGCGCGCGCGCATGCCGCCGACATCGGTGAAATAGCGCGCATAATCCCAGGCGCTGGTGTCCACGCCGGTCTGCGCCGAGGTGAACATCGCCGCGATCACGCCGGTGGCGAAGGCCTGCGGAATCTCTGCCACCTGCACCGTGACGGGTGCTGCGCCGAGCAGCTCCGCCATGCGCGTGGTCAGCACGTTGTAGGTGCGAAAGCGCAGGCCGCGCAGGTCCTCGGCGGTGCGGACCTCGTTGCGGGTGTAGAAGGCCTGGCTCGGCCAGGGCACGGCGAACAGCGGGAGGACGCCCTGGCGCTCCATGCGTGCGGCGATGAAGGGCGTGCTCACGCGGTCGAGTGCCGCCGTCGCTTCCCAGGTGTCGGCCAGGAAGGGCACGCTGTCGACCTCGAAGAACGGGTCCTCGTTGCCATGGACCGAGAGCAGCACCTCGCCAAGCTGGATCTGCCCGGTCTGCACGCCCCGCTTGATCGCGGGCATCTGCAACAGGGACGCCGCGGGGTGCAACTGGATGCTGAGCCGGCCCGAGGTGCTGCGCTCCACATCCTCGATGAAGGCGCGGATGTTGCGGGTGTGGAAGTTGCCCTCGGCATAGGCCGTGGCCATCGTCCATCGGGTCTGCGCGGTGGCGGCCCCGCATCCCATCGCCAGCATTGCCGCGGCGAGCATCGCCCTGCGCATGTGCATCCTGGTTCTCCCTGTGCATCGCGGCGATCGCGTGTCGCCATGGCCGCATCCTTTCCCCGAACGGCGCGCCGCGGCAAGGGCGGCCCCTGGCCGGGACCGCGTGCGGCGGCTACCGTCGCGCCACGGAGGAAACACCATGACTGCGACGCTGCTGCCGACCTCGCTGGTCGGCTCCTACCCCCAGCCCGAATGGCTGATCGACCGCAAGCGTTTGGCCGGGCGCTTCCCGCCGCGCGTGCGCGCGACCGAGCTGTGGCGCGTCGCACCCGAGGCGCTGGAGCAGGCGCAGGACGACGCGACGCTGCTGGCCATCCGCGCGCAGGAGAAGGCCGGGCTCGACATCATCACCGATGGCGAGATGCGGCGGGAGAGCTATTCCAACCGCTTCGCCACGGCGCTGGATGGGGTCGATATCGACAATCCGGGCACGGCGCTCGATCGCAGCGGGCATCCGAATCCGGTGCCGCGCGTGGTGGGCCGCATCAGCCGCCGCCATGCGGTCGAGACGCGCGATGTGCAGTTCCTGCGCGCCAATACCGACCGGATGATCAAGATCACCGTGCCCGGCCCCTTCACCATGTCCCAGCAGGCGCAGAACGACTTCTACAAGGACGAAGGCGAGATGGCGCAGGACTACGCGGCGGCGGTGAATGCCGAGATCCGCGACCTGTTCGCAGCCGGCGCCGACATCGTGCAGATCGACGAACCCTACATGCAGGCCCGCCCGGACAAGGCGCGCGCCTTCGGCCTGGATGCGGTGAACCGCGCGCTGGAGGGCATCACCGGCACCACGGCGCTGCATATCTGCTTCGGCTACGCCGCCATCATCCATGAACGGCCGAACGGCTATTCCTTTCTGCCCGAGCTGTGCCGCTGCAAGGTGCGGCAGATCTCGATCGAGACGGCGCAGTCGAACCTGGACACCACCGTGCTCAAGCAGTTGCCGGACCAGACCATCATCCTCGGCGTCATCGACCTGGCGGACAGCCGCATCGAGAGCGCGGAGACGGTCGCCGCGCGAATCCGTCGCGCGCTGCCGAACATCGACCCGGCGCGGGTGATCGTGGCGCCCGATTGCGGCATGAAGTACCTGCCGCGCGAGGTCGCCGACGGCAAGATGCGCGCGATGGTCGAGGGCGCCGCGATCGTGCGGGGGGAACTCGCGTGATGCATCCCTGCCTGCCGCCGCTCGATGCCGTGCCGAACCCGTCCTGGACGGGGCCGGCGCTGTCCTGCGACTGCCACTTCCATATCTTCGGACCGTATGATCGGTTCCCGCTGGATGCCGGACGGCACTACGACCCGGCGCCGGCGCTGATCCCGACCTATCTGCGCATGGCCGAGGCGCTGGGCATCGGGCGCATGGTGATCGTGCAGCCTTCGGTCTACGGCACCGACAACGAATGCTCGCTGGATGCGGCCGAACGCTTCGGGCTGGACCGCGCGCGCGTGGTCGCCGTGGTCGATGACAGCTTCGACGAGGCGGCGCTGCGTGCGATGCATGCGCGCGGGGTGCGCGGCGTTCGCTTCAATGCCGTGAGCGGCAATGGCACGCCGCTTGACCAACTGGATACGCTGGCGCGCCGCATCGCGCCGCTGGGCTGGCATTTGCAGGTCTATGCGGAGGGGCACCAGCTGCCGGACCTTGCACCACGCCTGGCGGCCCTGCCGGTCCCTGTGGTGATCGACCACATGGGCGGCGTGCGCACCGCCGATGGCGTGAACGGCGCGGGCTTCCAGGCGCTGCTGCGGCTGCTCGGCGCCGGGCGGTCCTTTGTGAAGCTGTGCGCCTACCGCATCAGCAGCGCCGGGCCGCCCTTCGCGGATGTCGGGCCGTTTGCGCGCGCGTTGCTGGATGCGGCGCCGGATGGCTGCCTGTGGGGCACGGACTGGCCACACCCCTCGTTGTCGTCCTGGATGCCCGAGGACGGCGCGCTGTTCGACCTGCTGGGCGAATGGGTGCCGGGTGCTGCCGAACGCAAGCGCGTGCTGGTCGACAACCCCGCGCGGCTCTACGGCTTCTGATCAGCGCGCGGCGGGCTGGAACATCAACGCGAAGCCGGGGATGTAGGTGGTGAGGAAAAGCACCACCAGCATCCACAGGATCTGCGGCCAGATGGCGCGCGAGATCTGTGCCAGCGTCAGCCCGCTGATCGCCATGCCGATGAACAGGCAATAGCCGATCGGCGGCGCCGCCATGCCGATCGAGACATTGGTCACGATGATCGCGCCGAAATGGATCGGGTCCACGCCGAAGCGGTTCCCGATCGCGATGAGCATGGGCCCGAGAATCACCATGATGGCGATTTCGTCCATCACCGCAGCCAGCAGGAAGAAGGCGATGTTGAGCGCGGCCAGCGCCATCCACTTCTCGCTGATCGTCGCCGCCATCCAGGCAGCGAAGCGCGTGGCGATCTGTTCCTGCGCCACCAGGATGCCGAAGCCGGCGGACACCGCGATGATGGCGCACACGATGGCGCTGGTGCGCATCGCACTGGCGAAGATGCCAGGCAGCGCGCGCAGCGTCAGTTGCCGTTCGACGAACAGCCCGACCAGCAGCGCATAGACGCAGGAGACGGCGGCCGCCTCGGTCGGCGTGAAGACACCGCCATAGATGCCGCCCAACACGACCAGCGGCGAGGCGAGCGCCCAGCGGCCTCGCGCGAAGGCGGTGCCGGCCTCGCGCAGCGTGGCACGCGGCAGGCGCGGCACATCGTGGCGCCACGCATGGACCCAGCAGATCACCAGCAGCCCCAGCGCCAACACAATCGCCGGCACGATTCCCGAAAGGAACAGCCGCCCGATCGACTGCTCCGCCACGATCCCCCAGATGACGAAGGCAATGGAGGGCGGGATCAGCGGGCCCAGCACGCCGGCACTGACGGCGATCGAGGCCGCGAAGGCGCGATCGTAGCCGGCTGCCGCCATGGCGGGGATCATGATGGCGCCGATTGCCGCCGTCGTGGCGGGTGCCGAGCCGGAAATGGCGGAAAACACCAACGCCGCCAGCACCGTGACCATCGCCAGCCCGCCGCGGCGATGACGCACCAGCGTGCCGGCCACGTCCACCAGGCGCTGCGACAGCCCGCCCGCGGACATGAGTTCCCCGGCCAGCATGAACAGCGGGATCGCCAGCAGGCTGAATTGCTGCGACCCGCTGATGACGGATTGCGCCAGGAAGGCCGGTTCGATGTCGGCCGCGATCAGGGCGCCGGTGATGGCCAGCGCGATGGCGATCGCGAAGGGCACGCCCGCCATCACCATCAGCCCGAAGCCGGCGGTGAGGAACCAGGCGACCTCGCTCACGCCGCGGCGTCCACGGCGCCGCCGGGGCGCAGTGCGCGCTCGGCCCCGAACAGCGCGACCAACACGCCGCAGGCGATCGCGAGCGCGTTCAGGATCTCGGTCGGATAGCCGATCGCCGCCGAGACAGAGCCCGAGGTGATGTCCAGGAATCGCCAGCCCGACCAGGCGAGGAACACGCCGAAGGCCGCGGTCACGGCGTCTACCAGTCGTTCATAGGCCACGCGCCCGCCGCGCGGCAGCGTGTCCGGCAGCAGGGTCAGGCGGACATGGAAGCCCTCGTGCACGCCGAGCGCCAAGCCGCCCAGCACGCTCCAGGAGAACAGCAGCACCGCCGCCTCCTCGCTCCAGGACGATGCCGCGCCGACCACGTAGCGCATCACCACCTGGTAGACGATGGCGGCAAGCATGCCGGCCGCGCACAGGGCGACGGACATGCGCGTCGCCACCGCGACGACGCGCGTCGCGGTGGCGACCAGCCTCACTGCACCGCGGCCAGCGCGTCGCGCACGATGTCGGCGCCGATCTGGCCGCGGAAGGCCTCGTACATCGGCAGCACGCCGCGGCGGAAGGCGGCCTTGTCGGCCACCTCGTTGATCGTCATGCCGTGGCGGCGCAGGCTGTCGAGGAAGCCGACATTCGACGCCGCATTGGCGGCGCGCTGCGCGGCGGTGGCCTCGGCGGCTGCTTCCGCCACAGGCCCCTTCAGGTCGGCGGGCAGCCGGTCGAAGGTGCGCTTGGCCATCAGCAGACCGATCATCGAATAGATGTGCCCGGTCAGCGAGAGGTACTTGGTCACCTCGTAGTACTTGTTCTGGTCGATGATCCCGAGCGGGATCTCGAGCCCGTCGATCGCACCCTGCTGCACGGCGGTGAAGGTCTCGCCCCAGGCCATCGGCACGGCGTTGCCGCCCAGGCTGCGGAACATCTCGATGTAGATCGGGCTCTGCAGCACGCGGAACTTGATGCCGCGCAGGTCCTCCGGCCGCGCGATCGGCCGGACGTTGTTGATCATCTGGCGGAAGCCGCCCTCCATGTAGCCCAGCGGCACCACGCCGCGCGCCTCGAGCCGCGTGCGCAGCGCCGCCCCCACCTGGCCGTCGAGCACGCGATGCGCCTGCGCCTCGCTCGAGAACAGGAACGGCATGTCGTTGACCTGGAACGCCGGTTCGACCTGCGCGATCACCGCATTGGTGATGACGCCCATGTCGACCGTGCCGAGCCGCATGCCGTCCAGCATCGGCCGCTCGTCACCCAGCGCGCGGTTCGGGAACATCTGCACGTCCACGCGTTCGCCGACGCGGCGCTCCAGCCCCTGCTTGAACAGCCGCGCTCCGGCGGCGTAGGGGTCCTGCGCGCCATCGCCGCTGGTCCAGCCGATGCGCAGCACGGTGCGGCCCTGGGCGCGCAGCACGGCCGGTGCCGATGCCATGGCGAGGCTTGCGGCGCCGAGGCCGCGGCGGGTCAAGGTGGTCATCGGCATTTCCTCCATGGGCCCGGTTCGTGCCGGGAATATGCGGCGGATGATAGGCGCCCGGCGCGCGCGGGCAAAGCCGGGTCAGCCCAGCGTCATGAGCCGCCCGAAGCCCTGCACCGCATCGCCGATGCCGCAGCGGCGCAGCGCATGCCAGGCCATGACCTGGTTGCTGGTGACGACCGGCATGCCGAGCTCCGCCTCCAGCGGCGCTATCAGCGGCGCGGAGCGGATCGCGGTGCAGGAGATGAAGCAGGCTTCGGCGCCGGGCGAGGCCGCCGCGGCCGCGCGCACCTGGTCGCGGATGCGTTCGGGCGCGAGCACCGCCATCTCCGCGTTGGTGTTCAGGCCCAGCATCGATCCGCCCACGACGGCAATGCCGTGCGCGGCGAGGAACGCGGTCTCGCGCTCATGCACCTCGGCGATATAGGGGGTGACCAGCAGCACCCGGCGCGTGCCGAGCGCCGCGAAGGCCGCGAGGATGCCCTCGGCCGTCGCCGTCGCCGGCAGGCTGCTCGCGTCAGCCATGCGTCGCGGAATGCCCTCGGCCATGGCGGGCGCAAAGGTCGAGACCGCGGTGCAATGGAAGGCAACCAGCGCGGGCCGTGCATCCGCCAGCAGGCGGACCGCTGGTTCCAGATTCTCGACCATGCGCAGCAACTCGGGCTCGGAACTGCCGCGCAGCTCGAGCCGCGAGACCAGCGCCACCACGCCCGGCGGCATCATCGCATGCAGTTCCGCCTCACAGACCTGGTTGCCCGAGGGCACCAGGAAGCCGATGCGCGCGCGGTCGCCGTAGTCGATGGCGGTCACAGCGATGCCCGCGCTTCCGCAAGCCAGCTCCGGTCGATGTAGTCCTCCGCCCGGGTGCGCGCGCGCGTCGGCAGGTCGCGGATCAACGCACTGGTCTCGATCAGCGCCTGCACGCCGGCTTCGCTCGCCTCGGCGTCGCGGGGAAAGATTTCTCCCTGGGTGTACTCGTCCCAGGCGCTGTCGGCATATCGCGCCTCGACGCCGCTCTCGGCCATCGCGACCTGCCGGGCCAGGTGGCGGTCCGTGTAGAAGCGTTCATGCGCGCGCAGGAAGCCGCGCAGGAAACGCAGCAGCAGGTCGCGGTTCGCCGCTGCCCAGCGCGTGTCCACGTCCAGGCTGGTGAACTGGAAGTCGTCGCGCGGCTCGGCCAGCGAGACGAAGCCCTGGTCCAGCGCCATGTGGTTCAGCGGCGCGCCCTGCAGGCCGGCATCGATGCCGCCGGACCGCAGCAGGTCCCAGCGCGCCAGGATCGGCCCGCAAGCCACGAGTTCGTAGTCACCCGGATACTGCAGCCCATGCGCGGCCAGCATCCGCATGATCAGCGAGGACGACCCAGCCCGCAGCGAGGAGACGCCGATGCGCTTGCCGCGCAGCCCGGCGATCCCGTCGATCCCTGCGCGCGCGACCAGCGAGAAGGGCAGCCGGTTCACATTGCCGCCGATGATCGCCTGGTGGCCGCCCGCTTCCGCATCCAGAATCACGTGTTCGGTCACGCCATAGGCAAGCTGCGCGCGGCCGTCGCGCACGCGGTCGTTGACCTCCTCGATCCCCTCGATGTGATCGATGGCGAGGTCGATGCCCTCGGCCGCGAACAACCCGCCATGCAGGCCGAGCCAGGCCGGCATGTTGAAGTAGTTGCGCGAGACGACGGCAAGCGTCAGCCGGTCCATGGACCCTTCCCCCCGTGGCCGGCGATGCGGCGGGCGGAGCCTCGCATCGCCGCCACGCCGTGGCCAGGGGCCGCCGCGATGCGGATTCCCGTCGCGCCGAAGCCGGTCACGCTGTAGTGTACGTACCATGGAGTTCAATAAGGCCGATGCGCCCCCTCGCGAAACCACCGACCGCCCCCGGCGCACCCGCGACCCCGACCAGACCCGGCGCGACCTGATCGACGCCGCCATCGCCGAGTTCAGCGAAAAGGGCTTCTCCGGCGGCCGCGTCGACGACATCGCCGCGCGCACACGCACCACCAAGCGCATGATCTACTACTACTTCGGCAGCAAGGAACGGCTCTACGCCGCCGTGCTCGAGGAACTGTACGGCGGCATGCGCAATGCCGAGCAGGCCTTGCCGCTGGCCCGCCTGCCACCGCTGCTGGCGTTGCAGCGCCTGGTCGAGACCACCTTCGACCACCACGCCGCGCATCCCGAATTCGTCCGGCTGGTCAGCGTCGAGAACATCCACGAGGCGCGCAACGTCGCCGCCTCGCCCGAGATCATCAAGCGCAACGCCGCGGTGATCGGCACGCTGCGGGACCTGGTCGCGCGGGGCGAAAACGAGGGCGCCTTCCGTCCCGGCCTCGATGCGCTCGACCTGCACATGCTGATCAGCTCGTTCTGCTTCTACCGGGTCTCCAACCGCCACACCCTGGCCGCGATCTTCGGGCGCGACCCGCTGGCGCCGGAAAGTGTCGCCGCGCATCGCCGCATGATCGTCGAGGCGGTGCTGCGCTACGTCGCGCCGGGCTGAACGCGCCGATCAGGCGGCCGACATCTCGGCGAAGTGGCGCAGCATCCGCTCGGCATCGGGAGACACGCCGGTGATGTGCCGAAAGGCGCCCACCGCCTGGAACACCGCCATGCCGCCGCCATCGAGCGTGCGGCAGCCCAGCGCGCGTGCGGCTCGCAGCAATTCGGTCTCGAGCGGAAAGTAGACGATCTCCGCGACCCACAGCGCCGGGCGCAGCAACGCCGCGGGCAACGGCATCCCCGGCAGCTTCGCCATGCCGACCGGCGTGCAGTTCACCAGGCCGTCGGCGGCCGCGACCGCGGCGGGCAGGTCCGCGCAGGCCTCCGCGCGGCCGGCGCCGAAGCGGGCATTCAGGTCCGCCGCCAGCGCCGCGACGCGCGCGGCATCCAGGTCGACGAGCGACAACAGGCCGATGCCCTCGGCCAGCAGCGCATGGGCCACCGCCGCCCCTGCCCCGCCGGCGCCCAGTTGCACCACGCGTGCGCGGGCCACGCCCGGCAGGCCCCGCCGGAAGCCTTCCGCGAAGCCCGAGCAATCGGTGTTGTGGCCGATCCGCCGGCCGTCCCGCAGCACCACGGTGTTCACCGCGCCCAGCGCGCGCGCATCGGGCGAGAGCTCGTGCAGCAGCGGGATCACCGCCTGCTTGCAGGGATAGGTGATGTTCAGCCCGGCGAAACCCATGCGCTCGGCGGCCGTCAGCAGTTCGGGCAGCGCCTCCGCGCCGACGCCGAGCGTGTCGAGGTCGATGAGGCGGTAGATCAGCCGCAACCCCTGCTCGGCCCCTTCGCGCTCATGCAGCGCGGGCGTGCGGGAGGCCTGGATGCCCGCGCCGATCAGCCCGGCGAGGAAAGCGGGCCTGCTGTCCCAGGTGGTCACGGCGGTCCTCCGAGCGGCTGCATTTTCCGCTTGCCGGTGTATGTACTATCCGGTACGTACATGTCAACGTCGCACCGATGACGAACAAGGGAGAAGACCGCCATGATCGCCCGCCGAAGCCTCGCCGCGCTCGCCACCCTGCCCGCCCTCGGCGGGCTGGCCGTCGCCCAGGAGGCCTGGCCCGCGCGTCCCGTCACCCTGGTTGTCCCGTGGGCGGCGGGCGGGTCCACCGACGCTGTGGCGCGCATCCTGGCCCAACGCCTCAGCCAGGACACCGGCCGCAGCTTCGTGGTCGACAACCGCACCGGCGCGAACGGCACGATCGGCTTCAACTCCGTCGCCCGCGCCCGGCCGGACGGCTACACCTTGCTGGTCAGCACCGTCAGCACCTACGCCATGGCGCCCTGGTTGCTGCCGCTGCCCTACAACAACGAGCGTGACTTCACGGGCCTCGGCCTGCTCGCGACGATGCCGATCATCATGGTCGTCCACAAGGACTTCCCCGCGCGCTACGTCGCCGAATACGTCGAGATGGCGCGCCGGCCGGATGCCCGCTTCACCTACGCGAATTCCGGCACCGGCTCCTCGACGCACCTCGCGACCGAGCTGTTCCTGCAGGAGGCCCGCATCGCGGTCGCGGACATCGGCTACCGCGGCGGCGCGCCGGCCGTGCAGGCGGTTCTCGCCCACGAGACGCCGATGGTCTTCCAGGCCGCCTCGGGCATCCTGCCGCACATCCAGTCGGGCGCGCTGCGCGCCCTCGGCATCGCCTCGCGCGAACGCAGCCCGCTCGCGCCCGAGATCCCGACCTTCGCCGAACAGGGCCTGCCCGGCGTGGTGGTCGAGGAGCACATCGCGTTGCAGGGCCCGGCCGGCCTGCCGGCCGAGATCGTCACCCGCGCCAACCAGGTCTGCCGCGCGGCGCTCGAGGCGCCGGAGACGCGCCAGCGCCTGGCCACCCTCGCCGTGGTGCCGACCGTCACCGCGCCGGACGCCTGGCCCGCCTACTTCGCCGCCGAGAACGCGAAGTGGCGCGACATGATCCGCGCCAGGAACATCCGCCTCCAGTGACCGTGCGGGACCCGCGCCCCCGGCGCCGAGGATCGCACCATGCCCGGCGAACCCTGCATCATCGCCGTGCCATCATCACCGGCTGCCGGCCGCGCAATCCGGCCGGGCCCACGGAGTTCGAGGTGCCCGGCGCGACCTGGACCGCCGCCAGCATCGGGCGCCACCCGTTCGACGGGGCGCGTCGGGCGGACCCGAAGGGTGGCCGCCGCAACACTGGCCCGGAGGACACCATGCGGCTGGACCGCGTCACGCTGGCACCGTCCAATGGCGTGCTGGTCGCGCGCCTTGCCGCCCCGTCGCCACCGCCGGCCAGGCACGCGCCATCCACGGCCTGCCGGCCGTAGCCTGAGAAGGAAAAACCCATGCAGGCCGATGCCGAATTCGTCGCCCGCGATCCCGCCGCGCATCCGCCGGCGCTGACGCCGATCTACAAGACCAGCGTGTTCCGTGCGCCGCACCGGCCGCTGCTGTCGCTGCAGAATTCGCTGTCGGACGTGACCGGGCCGGTTTTTGGCCAGGACGAGCTCGGCCCGCTCGATGCCGACCTGGTGCTGAACTACGCGCGCGACGGCGGCGCGCCGATCGGCGAGCGGATCATCGTCCATGGCCGCGTGCTCGATGGCGGCGCGCGCCCCATTCCCGGCGTGCTGGTGGAATTCTGGCAGGCCAATGCCGCCGGCCGCTACAGGCACCGCAACGACAATTTCGACGCACCGATCGACCCGAATTTCGGCGGCTGCGGCCGCTGCCTGACCGATGCCGAGGGCCGCTATGCGTTCCGCACCGTGATGCCCGGCCCCTATCCCTACCGCAACCGCGTCAATGATTGGCGCCCGGGGCATATCCACTTCTCGGTCTTCGGGTCGGGCTTCGCGCAGCGCCTCATCACCCAGATGTATTTCGAGGGCGATCCGCTGATCCGCCACGACAGCATCCTGCAGACCGTCCCGGACCCGGCGGCGCGCGAAAGGCTGGTCGCGCTGCTCGACCTCAATGCCTCGGTGCCGCTGCACACCCTGGCCTATCGCTGGGACATCGTACTGCGCGGGCAGCGCTCCACGCTGTTCGAAAACCGCCTGCAGGGGAATTGACGCCATGATCCCGCGCGACCCGCTCGGCTACCTGCCCGAGACGCCCTCCCAGACCGCCGGCCCCTACGTGCATATCGGGCTGATCCCCCGGCAGGCCGGCTTCGACATCTTCGACAACAACCTTGGCGAGACGCTGGTCACGCCGGCCACGCAGGGCACGCGCATCCGCGTCGAGGGGCGCATCTTCGACGGCACCGGCGCGCTGGTGCGCGATGCGCTGGTCGAGGTGTGGCAGGCCAACGCCGCCGGCCGCTACGCCCACCCCGCCGACCACCAGGCGCGCAAGGCCGAGGACCCGTCCTTCCGCGGCTGGGGCCGCACCGGGACCGACTTCGCCACCGGCATCTGGGCCTTCGAGACGATCAAGCCCGGCCCCGTCGCGGGACGCGCCGGGCACCGGGCGATGGCGCCCCACCTCAACCTCTGGATCGTCGCGCGCGGCATCAATCTCGGCCTCGCCACGCGGCTGTATTTCGGCGACGAGGAAGCGGCCAACGCCGCCGACCCCGTGCTGAACGTCATTGAGCAGCCCGATCGCCGGAAGACTCTCATAGCCCGGCCCGAGGCGCGCGACGGGCACATCGCCTACGTCTTCGACATCCGCCTCCAGGGCGACGGCGAGACGGTCTTCTTCGACATCTGAGGAACGCGCCCTGCCCCGATGCGATCGATTGCCACCGTCTGCCTGGGCCGACCACCCGGCGCCGCCAACGCGGCGGTCCGGATGGCGGCGCAGCGGCGGGTCCGCGGCGGCGGCTGAGCGCGTCAGTTCAGCCGTACACCGCGCAGCACCTGCGCCTTCTGCTCGATATCCGTCTGCAGGCGGCGCGCGAAGTCGGCGCGGCTGAGGAAGAAGTTGGCCGGCTGCGAGCCGGTGCGCGCCGCATTGCGATAGACCTCGCTCTGCGCCGCCGTCGTGCAGGCGGCCTCGAGGCGCGTGATGCGGTCCTCCGGCGTGCCGGTCAGCACGAACAATCCGCCGAAGGACGCCGGCGCCACATCGAAGCCTTGCTCGACGGCGGTCATCGCATCGGGGAAGTCCTGATGGCGCTGCTGGTCGAACACCGCGAGAACGCGGATGTCGTTGCGCCCCGCCGCCGACCCCAGCACGATCGACCCGACATCGATGCGCCCCTGCAGCACCTCGGTCATCACGGCCGCATCGGCGCGGTAGGGCACGTGCTCCACTTCCACGCCCGCCGCGGCCGCCCACTGCACCATCGCCAGATGCGGGATCGAGGTGACGCCGAGCGTGCCGTAGGTCACGCGCCCCGGATTGGCGCGCGCCGCCGCCTGCAGGTCGCGCAGCGACCGGATCGGGCTGTCCGGCTTCACCACCAGCGCCATGGAATTGCTGAACACCTGGCAGACCGGCCGGAAGGAACTCACCTGCAGGCCGGAGGTCGGCTGCGTGATCGGCAGCACCGAGGAGACCAGCGCCGGCATGAACAGCACGCTGTAGCCATCCGCCGGCGCCCGCAGCACCGAGACCGAGCCCACCACGCCCGCCGCGCCGTCGCGGTTCACCACCACGACGGATTGGCCGAGCTGCGGCGCCATCTGGGCCGCCAGCGCGCGCACCAGCAGGTCGATCGCATTGCCCGGCGGATAGGGCAGCACGATCTGCACCGTGCGGTTCGGAAAGGCCTCCTGTGCCAGGGCCGGCAGGGGCAGCGCCACGGCAGCGGCAGCCGCCGCGACGATCAGGCGTCGCTTCATCATCGGTTGGTTTCCTCCCTGGGTTGCGGTCAGCCGGCCGGGACCAGCTTCGACGGGTCGGAGCCGACCCGACCGCCGGCGCCATCGGTCTCGCGCGACATGGTGAAGTCGTAGCGGATGGACGGGATGCCCGGCACCGGCGCATCCGGCAGGCCCAGCCTTTCCTGGATGACCAGCGACTTCGAGACGCCGAAGACCGTGTCGCTGTCCACATGCGCGTCGTCGGCGAAATACAGCGCGGTGACCAATTCGCGGAAGCCGGGCGCGGCGACCAGGATATGGATATGCGCCGGGCGGAAGCCGTGGCGGTTCTGCTGGCGCACCATCGCCCCCACCGGCCCGTCCATCGGGATGGAATAGCCGAGCGGCTTCAGCGTGCGGAAATGGAACCGGCCATCCGCATCGCAGGCGAGCTGCCCGCGCATCTCCATGACCGTCGGGTCATGCGCCTGCAGGTCGTACATCCCGTCCGCATCGGTCTGCCACACATCGATCACCGCATGCGGGATGCCCGTGCCATCGGCGTCGGTGACCTGGCCGTAGATCACGATCTCCGGCCCCGTCGACGCGTAGGCGATGCTGCCGCCGAGCGCGATCCTGGGCGCCTGCTCGCGGAAGAAGGGGCCGAGCAGGCTGGTCTCGGTCCCCGCCGCCTCGCGCCCCGTGGCGTCGTGCATGACATTGACCAGGCGCGACATGCCGAGCACGTCCGACAACAGGATGAATTCCTGGCGGATCGGCGAACAGGCCTGGCCGACCGCGGTCAGGAACGCGATGCCCTTCAGCCATTCCTCGGGTGTCAGCTTCACCTCGCGCGCGAAGGCGTGCAGGTGGCGCACCGCGGCCTCCATGATCTCGCGCATGCGCGGATCGGGGGTCTGCGCCATCTGTTCGATGACGGCGTCGGTGATGGCGTTCGCGTCAAGGTCCTGCATGGGGTCCTCCAGGCGCCGCATCGTGGCGGCGTGTTCTTGGGTCAGGCTGCGGGGCGCGGGTGGGCCGGGTCAAGCAAGCCGGCGTCGTCGGGCGTGACGATGTCGGCCAGGCCGGCGCCGGGCACGCCACGGCGCATCGGCACGCACGCTGCCGGGAAATCCTGCCGGAAGGTGGCACCCGCATCGGCCAGCCGGCCCAGCACCGCATCGAGATGGCGCATCGCGCCGCCGGCGATGTCGTGGAGCACCAGCACCGGGCGGGGCTGCGCCAGGCACTGTTCCACCGCGCGGTCGGGCCAGCCCTCGGCATCGCGCCAGTCGCCCGGCACCGCGGACCACAACGCCACCGTGTAGCCGCCGGCAGCGAGATGGTCGCGCGCCTCGGCGCTCAGCAGGTGCGGCCCGAGGCGCCCGCCGCCGCCGACCGGACGGAACAGCCTGTCCGGATGGGCGAGGGTGCCGATCACGTCCTGCGTCCGGCCGATCTCGGCGGCGGCATGGCCGCGATCCCGCCGTTCGCCGAGCGGGCCCGCATGGGTGAAGCTGTGGTTGCCGATCCAGTGCCCTTCGGCATGGGCCCGTTCTGCCAGGGCGCGTCGCGCCGCTTCCGCCAGCCGCGCGCCAACCACGAAGAAGGTGGCGCTGATGCCCCGCCGGCGCAGCACGTCCAGCACCCCCGGCGTGGCATCCGGATCGGGCCCGTTGTCGAAGGTCAGCGTGACCGCCGGGGCGGCCGTGGCGGGGGCGGGAGGGCGCATGGGAAGCCTTGGACGTTCATCCTGTTTTTACCGACAAAATGCGCAGGTCAAGCATTTTTATCGGGGTTGCAGCGGTGGATGCGCTGCCCCATCCTGCCACCATGACCGCGCCGCCCAGCCTTGCGGGATCGCCCGACACCCAGGCCACCGCCGCCTATCGCCGGCTGCGCGCCGAGATCCTGGACGGTCGCCTGGCACCCGGGCAGCGGCTGAAGGTCCAGGATCTCGCGGCGCTGTGCGGCGCGGGACCCAGCCCGGTGCGCGAGGCGCTCGCGCAACTCGCCGCGGAAGGCCTGGCGCGGCGGATCGAACAGCGCGGCTTCCGCGTCGCGGATGCCGACCCGGCGGGCCTCGCCGGTCTTGTCCGCAGCCGCTGCCTGGTGGAAGCCGCCGCGCTGCGCGAAGCGATCGCCCGCGGCGATGCGGCCTGGGAGGATGCCGTGGCGGCCGCCGAACGCCGCCTGGCCCGCCTGCCGCGTTCGCTCGACCCCACTCGCTACGTGACCAACCCGGCCTGGGAGGCGGCGCATCGCGGCTTCCACCAGGCCCTGCTCGCCGCCTGCGCGGCGCCGCCGCTGCTCGCCTTCTGCGAAAGGCTGCGCGACGAGGCGGAGCGCTATCGTGCCCAGGCGAACGCCGTCGCCTGGCCCGGCCGCGATGTCGCCGCCGAACACGCCGCGATCGCGGAGGCCGCGCTCGACCGCGACGCCGACCGCGCCGCAGCGCTGTTGGCCGAACACCTGAATGCAACCGGCGAATTCGTGCGCCGCGCGCTGGAACGCCGGGCCGCCACCCCGGCTGCACGGCGACGCCCAACCGCTCGGCTCGCCGCCGAATGACGCCGCCGGCGCGCAACGCCGGCCAACGACAAGGACAGGCAACGCCATGGCCGATACCACTTCCCTGCTGCCCACCACCGTGGTCGGCAGCTACCCGCAGCCCGACTGGCTGGTGGACCGCGCGATCCTGACCAGGAACAACGTCGTGCCGCGCGTGCGCCTCAAGGAAATCTGGCGCGTGGCGGAGGACGCGCTCAAGCAGGCGCAGGACGACGCGACGCTGATCGCCGTGCGCGACATGGAGCGTGCGGGCATCGACATCATCACCGATGGCGAGATGCGGCGCGAAAGCTATTCCAACCGCTTCGCCCTGGCGCTCGATGGCGTGGATGTCGACAATCCTGCCGTGGTCAGCGGGCGCATGGGAAAGCCCACGCCGGTGCCACGCGTGACCGGCCCGATCCGCCGCCGCCATGCGGTCGAACGCCGCGACGTGGAGTTCCTGCGCGCGAATACCGACCGCCGCATCAAGATCACCCTGCCCGGCCCGTTCACCATGTCGATGCAGGCGCAGGACGAGCACTACGGCGACGACGAGGCGTTCGCGATGGCCTATGCGGCCGTGGTCGCCGAGGAGGCGCGCGACCTGGTCGCCGCCGGCGCCGACGTGATCCAGCTCGACGAACCCTGGCTGCAGGCCCGCCCCGAGCAGGCGGGGCGGTATGGCGTGAAGGCCATCAACCGCGCGCTGGAGGGTGTTGCGGGCACGACCGTGGTGCATCTGTGCTTCGGCTACGCAGCACTCGTGAGCGACAAGCCCTCGGGCTATTCCTTCCTGCCGCAACTCGCCGACAGCACGGCGACGCAGATCTCGATCGAGGCGGCGCAGCCCCGGCTCGATCTCGGCATGCTGTCGGACCTGTCGAACAAGACCATCATGCTGGGCGTGCTCGACCTCGGCACCACCGAGGTCGAGAGTGCCGAAGCGGTTGCCGCGCGGCTGCGCGAAGGCCTGCGCCACGTGGCGGCGGACCGCCTGGTGGCCGCGCCCGATTGCGGGATGAAATACCTGCCCCGTGCGCGCGCCTTCGCCAAGCTGAAGGCGCTCGCGGAAGGGGCGGCCATCGTGCGGCGCGAATTGGTGGGCTGAACGCAAGCCCCCGGCAGGAACACGCGGCGGGCGCAGGCAGGCCCTGCGCCGGCCGGCGCCACCCCCAGCGCGTCCGCGGCCGTGCCGACCACCCGACGCGGACAGCGCTGGCCACGCCGCAGACGCACCGCGCATCGCCGTTGGGCGGATCGGCGTCGCGCCACGCCTTGAGCTTCATATCCCTGGAACAAGCGCCCGTGCAGGGATGCCGGTGGGAACGGCCGCGGGTCGCCAGCCGTCCAAAATTCCCGCCTTGCGCGATGATTGACACAAATTACCACTTATACGTGTATTCTCTGCCTCGCTAAGCTTCCGGTCCATGCGACTTGTGGAGCCCCCTGTATGACCTACACGATTGGCCTCGGTCTTCTCGGCAACGCCACGCAGTGGGTGCTGCCCGGCATACCCACCGGGCTGTTGCCCGAACCACCGCCAGGCGCCCCCCTGCCGGTTCTCGACGCCATCACCGAGACGCTGTTCGCACCGCCCGCCCCGGTCCTGGCCTTCGGCGGCCTGGTACAGATCATCGGCGGGCCGTTCGCCGTGGTGGTCGATGTCCTCGGCGCCTGGAACAGCGTGAAGAACGGCACCTTCACCGCCGCCCAGGCCGAGAACGTCACCATGTCCGGCTTCGTCCATGCCGATGTGGTGCTCGGCGGCGGCGCGGATTCCTCGGTCCGGCTGCTCGGCGCCAAGCGGGGCAACGTGGTCACCGCCGAAGGCGACGACGTGATCTCGATCGAAGTCGCCACCAACGGCGCCGCCTGGGTGAACGAATTCCGCGTCAGCGCCGGTGCGGGCGACGACCTGGTCACGGTCGGCGCGCTCGACATCGCCGCCGCGGCATCCATCGACGCCACCTTCGCCAGCACCGCCAACCGGGCCGGTGCCTTCACGGGCAATGACGCCGGCACGCTGGTGGTGGCCGACCTTGGCGCCGGAGACGACCGCTTCGTCGGCCTCGGCCTCAGCCGCGACAGGGTGTCGGGCGGTTCCGGCAGCGACATCCTCATCGGCGGCCAGGGTGACGACATCCTCGCCGGCGGGTCGGACGACGACATCTTCATCTTCGCGATGGGCGACGGCGCCGACCGCATCGCGGACTTCACCATCGGCGAGGATCGCATCATCTTCAACGACCTCGACATCGCCAAGATCGAGGCCGTCCTGGGCGGCGCGGTCATCCAGGGTGGCGGCACGCTGCTGACCTATGGCGAGAGCAGCGTGTTCCTCGAAGGCGTCACCGCGCCGCTGTCGCTGAACGACCTGCTGTAGCGGGCCGCCCCCCGCCTAGGCCGCGCGACGGCGCAAGACGACCAGGTCGCGCAGGCCGGACAGCGCGCCCTCGTCGATCCGCAGGATCTCGAAGGCGTCCCCCCAGGCAGTCCGCAGGTGCGCCGGGCTGCGGACGGCGCGTCGGCCCGGCGTCGCGTCCGGGTCGAGGTCAAGGCCGTGTCGCAACCACCGCAGCAGCCGCGCCGGCCCGCCCCGGCCATCCAGCAGGGTCAGTCCACCAGGCAGGCCCGCCATCACCAGGCCCCCGGGCGCGGTCACCCGCGCCACTGCCGCGACCAGCGCGTCCTCGGCGTCGACGGCCGTCGGATCGAGACCATCCAGCGCCAGCACCAGCCGCGCGGCGCCCTCGGGCGCGCTGTCCAGCAGCGCCATCGGGTCGGCGGGCACGTCAAGGCGCGGTACCGGCGCCGCCATGCTCAGCCCCGCCGCCGCATGCAGCGCCGCCGCCGCAGCCAGGGCATCGAGCGTCGCGTCGAGCGACCCTTCGGGCGCAGCGCCCGGCACGCGGCATCCCCGCACCGGCTCCCATGCCTCGCCCGCTTCGCCGAGGATGCGAAGGCAGGCGCCGCGCGCCGGCAGTCCGTCCGCCAGCCGGAACCGGTAGCGCGGCCGCAGGCTGCCGGGCGCAACACCGAGGGCCAAGCCAAGCGCATCCTCCGCCTCCTCCATCGGTCGCAGCGGCCACCGCTGCGTGCCGAGCGCCAAATGCGGCATGCGGTCCGGCGCGACGGCGCGCGGCGGGATGGCCCAGACCACGCCCTCGACAGCGCCATCCGGCTGCCAGTCCAGCGCCTCGATCCGCCAGAGCCCGCGGCGCACGGACTCGATCCGCCAGGCCCGCGCCAGTTCCGCCGATGGGTCGGCCAGCAGCAGCCGTGGCCGGGCCAGGAGCGGCAAGCCTTCCCCACCCGCCAGGATGCGCAGGTCGCGCACCTCGCGCCCCAGCAGGTGCGCGGGCACCGCGAGCGCGAAGGATTCTCCGTCGGTGGGCGTGACGTGCGCGACAGCCTGCCCGTCGATCTCGAGGCTCAGCCGCGCGGGCGCGCCGTTCGCCTCGTGGGCCCAGCCGCGGAACGCCCCTCCGGACAAGGCCGTCACGGCACCGCGCGCGCCGCCGGATGCCGGCGCCACGCCGCGCCGGCGCGCCACCACGAGGTCCTGGTATTCGAAGGGTGCCGTCACGCGCGGGCACCAGGCGCCGGGTCGCCATTCGGCGTCGAAGCCCGCGGCGTCCAGCAGCGCCAGCGCTTCCTCCGCATCGTAGGCGACCGCGTCCTCGGGCACCGCCGGGTCGGCGATGCGCGCGATGCCATGTGCGGCCGGGAACCGCCGGTCGGTCCGCCCCTCCGCCATCGCGGCCCGCGCCTGTGGATCGAGCAGGAAGAAGGTCGCCACCAGCACGCCGCCCGGCCGGCACAAGCGCGCCGCCTCGGCCAGGTAGCGCGCCAGGGCGTCGGGCAGCAGGTGCGTGAAAAGGGAGAAGGCGACGATCCGGTCGAAGCGTTCCTCCCAGGGCAGCAACGTCGCGCGCGCCGCCGGAATGCGGCCACGCGGATTGGCGTAGCTGTTGCGGATATCGGCATGATGGAAGCGGAAGCGCGGATCGGCCTCGGCGATATGGCGCCGGCACCAGGCGATCGCCTCGGCGGCGGCATCCATGCCGAGGTAGCGGCCGGCCGGCCCGAGCCGCGGCGCCAGCGGCAGGGCGAGCCGCCCCCAGCCGCATCCGACATCCAGTATGCTGTGGTCGGGCGCGATCCCCGCGGATTCCTCGAGCGCCGCGCGCAGCAGCAGCCCGGTCTGCAGGAAATCGCGCGGGGTGTTCGACCCGACGCGACGGATGGCCGTGGCGTCGGGCAGCGGGAAGCCCGGTGCCGCCAGGAAAGCCTGTGCGGCCGTGCCACTGAGCAGCGCCGCGTGGCGCTCCGGAAGCGCATTCGTCATGCTTGCATCATTGATATGTGAATCCCGGTATGCGGGTATCGGATACGGTAGATTCTATTAATGGTTGAGTCTCTACACGAGACTTCATCCATCATCATGCAAAACACCAGCCCGCCCCCTCCCTCGCGCCTCTTCATCCTGGCAACGCCCCGGCTGCGCGCACGACTGGTCGCCGACGGCCTCGCGCGCCGCGGCGTCGGGGTGGAGGTGGCGGCGTCCCTCGACCGGCTGGTGGAGGCCGCGGCGGCGGGCAGACCCGATGCGATCCTGCTGGTCCCTGAACGCCTGGCGGGTCCCAACGGCATCGCCGCGATCCGCCGCCTGCGTGCAGCCTCGGGCATTCCCTGCGTGGTCGTCGCGACGCCGCAGGATACCCCGGCCGATCGCGTCGAGGCGCTCGACGCCGGCGCCGACGAGGTTCTGCACGGCGGCATACCCGTGCCGGAGGCCGTCGCGCGCATCCGCGCGACGCTGCGCCGCGCCCGGCCGATCGCAGTTGCTCGCGCGGAACCGCCTGCCTTCGCCCCCTGGCGCCTGGTGGCGACGGGCCGGCGCCTGGCGCCACCCGGCGGGCCCGGCCACCGCCTGACCAGCGCGGAATACGACCTGGTCGCGATGCTCGCCGCCGCCCACGGCGCCCCGGTCGATCGCGAGGCGATCAGCCGCCAGGTGTTCCGCCGCCCCTGGCGCCCGGATGACCGCGCCGTGGACAGCCTGGTCAAGCGCCTGCGCCGAAAACTGCCGTCCGATGCGATCCATTCCGTGCGCGGTGTGGGGTACGCGCTGACCCTTGCCATCCTCGCCGCCCCGCCGCCTGTGGAAAATTGTGCACTGCACGCATTCGGCTCTGCCGTGCGCCAATAGACTACCTATAGTTGTCTCACTAACGCGACTTCAACCCCCGAACGTTACAGGAGGCTTCGACCATGGCCGATTTCGCGACCCTGCCCGGCGGATTGCTGTTCGGCTCCCCCGGCGCCGACCTCATTGACGCGGACATCGACATCCCTGGGTCCTTCGACAACCTGATCGCCTCCTTCGGCGGCGGCGACACCATCAATGCCGGCGCCGGGGACGACCTGGTCTTCGCCGGCAAGGGCAAGGACGTCGTGCTCGGCGGGTCGGGCGACGACATCGTCTTCGGCGACAACGGCGACGACCTGCTGAACGGCGAGGCCGGCGACGACGTGCTCGACGGCGGCAAGGGCGACGACCTGGTCAGCGGCGGCGACGGCAACGATCGGCTGCTGGGCGGCGACGGCAAGGACACCGTGGTCGGCGGCGCCGGCGACGACTGGGCCTCGGGCGGCAAGGGGAATGACTTCGTCTCCGGCGGCGCGGGCAATGACACGGTGTCGGGTGGCGCCGGCGAGGACACCCTGACCGGCGGCGCCGGCGACGACACCTTCTATTTCGAGAGCGGCTTCGGCCGCGACGTGGTGCTGGATTTCCGCCCGGGCGACGACGTCATCGCCATCAAGGCGAACATCAACGGCACCGGCATCACCAGCACCGAACAGCTCGCCGGCCGCATCTCGAGCGACGACACCGGCGCCGTCATCAACCTCGGCAGCGGCGACCAGATCAAGCTGGTCGGCGTCTCCAGCGAGGATCTGATCGACAACCTCTCCAGCTACTTCCGTATCGTCTGAGGCGCCCCTGGACGCCGACCTCGCCATCGATGTGCAGCCAGGGAGGGCCACCGGCCTTCCCTGGCCATCGGCATGTCCCGCGCCCCGCGCCATGGCGACCGCGGATGGCCTGCTGCTGGTCGACCTCGCCTTCGCGGCGCCGCTGCCCGATGGCGCGGCGCAGCTCCTGATCGACCGGGCGGCGCTACGCCCGCCCAGCGCCTCTGTCCTGCTGGGCACGTCGGGCGCGCCGCGGCTGGTGCACGCCGCGCGCCATCACGGCCTGGTCGGCGCCGGCACGCCGGTCGCTCTACGCCTCGGCGGCGCGGTCGTCGCGGAATTCGGCTGGCCCGCCCCGGTTCCGCCCGCGGTCTTCGCCGCCGGCTTCCCGGCCGACAGCCGCGCCACGCTGCTGCGCTTCCTGGTCGGCACCTGCGCACGGATCCTGCGCGGCGCTGGCGATGCCGGGCTGTCGGCGCTCTGTCATGCCCTGGCCAGCCCTGGCGGCGTGGCGCGGCGGATCGCGCTGCCGACGGGAAGCCTCTCCGCCTGGCAGGTGCCGGCGGCGCCCGATGGCGCCTGGACAGTGCTCTCGCCCGTCGCGATCACGCGCGCCGGCCGCCCGGAAGGCGGCGTGCTTCTGCTCGATGGACCCGTTCCCGCCGGCACCCTGCTGCTGCCGCCCGCGCCGCTGCCGCCGCTGCGCCTGGTCGCCGAGCGCGGCCAGGTGTCGCTGGCGCGCCGCGTGCGCGACGCCCTGGCGCGCCGCGCCGCGACACCCTCGCCGATCGTCGCACTGGCGGCCCGCGCCGCAACCGACGCCCATGCCGGCGCGGTGCTGCGCGAGGCGCAACTGCTGGCTCCTGCCCGCCCGACACGGCTCGACGATCCTGCCCGACCGGTCGGCGCGGGCCTCGACCTGGCGCTGTCCGACCATGCTGGCGGGGTATTCGCCTGCGGATGGCTGCGTGATCCCCTCGCGCTGGTGGCCGGCCTGTCGCTGCGCGGCCCGGGGATCGAGCGCGACATCCCCGCGGCGGCAATGCACCGCGTCGGGCGACCGGACCTTGCCGAACGCTATCAGCGCGCACCGCTGGGCGGCGCCGGCCCGCGACCGGGATTCATCGTCCATCTGCCCAAGGGCGACCCCGCGCGCACCGCGCAATGGCGCCTCGCGGTGCGCCTGAGCGGGGGCGAGATCATCGAGGTCGCCGCGCCGCCCGGCCTGATGCCGCCCGCCGCCGCGCGCGACCTGGTGCTGCGCGCCGCACATCCCTCGGCGGTGACGCCGGCGCTGCTCGACGATTGCATCGGCCCGGCTGCGGCGCGGTTGCACAAGGCCGCGCTGCGGGCGGCCTGCGCTGCGCCGGACGTCATTGACGCGGGCAGCCCGGTGGGGCGCCCATCGGTCGCTGTCATCGTGCCGCTGTATCGCAACCTGCGCTTCCTGCGGTTCCAGATCGCCGCCTTCGCGCGCGACCCGCAATTGCGGCGCGCCGAGCTGATCTATGTGCTCGACAGCCCCGAGCAGCGACAGGAGGTCGAACACCTGCTGCGCGGCATGGCGACGATGCTCGACAGGCCCGTGCGACTGGTGGTGATGCCGCGCAACGGCGGCTATGCGGCGGCGTGCAATGCCGGTGCCACGGTGGCACAGGCGCCCGCGCTGCTGTTCCTCAATTCCGACGTGCTGCCGGCGGCACCGGGATGGCTCGGGCGAATGCGCGCGCGCCTGGCGCGGGACCGCCGCATCGCCGCCGTCGGGCCGAAGCTGATCTTCGATTGCGGGTCGGTGCAGCACGCCGGTCTGCTGTTCCGCCGCGGCGAGGACGGGCTGTGGCTCAACGACCACTACTGCAAGGGCTTCCCGCGCCTTCATCCCGATGCGCTGCGTGCGCGGCGTGTGCCCGGCGTGACCGGCGCCGCGCTGCTGGTGCAGCGCCCCGCCTTCGAAGCCGCCGGCGGCTTCTGCACCGACTACATCGTCGGCGACTTCGAGGATTCCGATCTCTGCCTGAAGCTGCGCGCCGCTGGCGGCGAGATCGCCTACGAACCCGGCGCCGAGCTCTATCACTTCGAACGCCAGTCCATCGCGCTGCATGACGGACACGCGCGCACGCTGGCCGGCGTGCTGAACCGCCGCCTGCACCACCGCCGCTGGGATGGCGCGATCGGCGCGCTGATGGCGCGCTTCCCGGACGCATGACCGCGATGCGCATCCTGTTCCTCACGCACAATCACCCCGCGCTGCAGCCGGGAGGCACCGAGGCCTTCGCCCACGGCCTGTTTCGCGCGCTGCGTGATGGCTGCGGGGTGGACGGTCTGTTCCTGGCGGGCACCACCGCCGTGCTGCGCGACCGACGCCCCGGCACGCTGTTGCAGGCGGTCGGCGATGCCGCGGACGAGATGCTCGTCTCGCTCGACCATTTCGACCGCTTCTACCTGTCCCAGGGCGATGTCTACGGGCTGGCGGCGCTCGGGCCGATGATCCACCGGCTGGCCCCGGACGTGGTGCACCTGCATCACCCGCTGCTCTGGGGCATGGAGGGCATCGATTGGATCCGCCGCGCCGCGCCGCGCGCCGCGCTGGTCGCGACGCTGCATGACTACTTCGCATTATGCCCGCGCGAGGGGCAGCTGCTGACCACCGACGGGCAGCTCTGCGCCGGCCCGGCGCCCGATTCCTGCCGGCGCTGCCTGCCTGATCGGCCTGGCAGTGACTTCACGCTGCGCGACCTCGGCATCCGCAGCGCCTTCGCCGCCTTCGACACGCTGCTCGCACCCAGCGACTTCCTGCGCGGCCGCTTCATAGCGGCAGGCTGGGATGCGTCGCGCATCCGGCTGATGCGCAACGCGATCGGCGCCGCATCGCCCGCGCCACACCGCGCCACCCCGGACGGACGGCGCGACCGCTTCGCCGTCTTCGGCAACGTCAATCGCTTCAAGGGCACGCTGGTAGCGCTCGATGCCTCGGCACGCCTGTCGCGCGAGGGTGTCGCGCATCACCTGGCCGTGCATGGCGGCACTGCCTGGCAGTCGGATGCATTCCTGGCCGAGTTCGCCGCGGCGAAAGCCGCCGCGCCGGCGGTGACGCATCGCGGCGGCTACGCGGCGCACGCGCTCGCCGCGCGCATCGCCGCGGCCGACTGGGTCGTGGTGCCCTCGATCTGGTGGGAGAACGCGCCGCTGGTGATCCTCGAGGCCTTCCGCCACCGCCGCCCCGTCATCTGCGGCGATGCGGGCGGCATGGCCGAGGCGGTGCGCGACGGCATCGACGGGCTGCACGCGCCGATCGGCGACGCCGCAGGCCTGGCCGCCGTGATGCGCCGTGGCGCGGAGACCCCAGGCCTGTGGGACCGCCTGATGGCCGGCATCCGGCCCCCGCCCGACTTCGCGGCGGCGGCGGCCGAACACCTCGCGATCTATCGCGAACTCAAACCGGAACGGAGGACACGCCGTGGCGACCGACACCGCGCCCCTGCTGCGCCGGCCTGACGCGCCGCCGCCCGGGGCCGCGCTTCAGGGCCTGGTCGACAATGCCACGCCCGACCGGCTCTATGGCTGGGCCTGGAACGCGAACGAACCCGGCGAACGCCTGGCGATCGAGGCACGCCTTGGTGCGACGACAGTGTTCGCCACCGCGGCGGACCTCGCGCGGCCGGACCTGGCCAAGGCCGGCGTCGGCGATGGCTGCCACGCCTTCGAGATTCCCCTGGAGGCCGACTGGATCCAGCGGCGGTCGGAACTGGCGGTGATCGCACGCGCCGTCGACGGCACCGAACTGGTGGTGCCGGTGCGAATCCGCCGCGCCGCCGGCGACTCCCCCGAGCGGGACGTCCAACGAGCGGTCGAGGCGCTGGTCGCCGGCCAGCGGCGCCTGCACGAGGACCTGCGCGGCATCGCCACGCGCGTGCCGGAGCCCGGCGAACGCGCGGCGCTGACCACACTGCTGCAATCTCATCGGGACCTTCAGGAGCGGCTGGACGTGCTGACGCTCTGGCTCACGCGCCTCGATGAACGGCTCGCGGCGATGCCAGCCCCACCGCCGCCGGCACCGTTGCGTGGCGGCGGTGCCTGGACCATCGCGCTGGTGGCGCTGCTCGGCGCGCTCGGCATGGCTGCGCTGGCGTTGTCGATGCGGATCGGCGGCTGATGGCCTCGGCCGCCATGGCGGGGCTGTCGGCGGAGCTGGCGCGCGGCACACGCGCGGCGGCGTTGCTCGGGCTCGCGGGCGCGCTCGGCCCCTTCGCCCTGGTGATGCTGACGGTGCAGTTCTACGCGCTGGTGGTGCCGACCGGCAGCCTGGAGACCGCGCTCGGCCTCGGCGCCGGCTTCGCATTGGTCGCGGTTGCCGTCGTGGCACTGACGCAGTTGCGCGAGAGGCTTTTGCTCCTGAGCACCGAGCGGCTGGTTCGGCGCCTGACCGCGCGCACCCTGGCCGCCGCGACCGCGCGCGCCGCCATGCCCGCCATTGCTGCCGACCACGCGCTGCGCGACATCGACCTGGTGCGCCGGGGCATCGCCGGTCCGCTGTCGGCCATCGCACTCGACGCGATGCTGGTGCCGGCGCTGCTGTTGCTGCTCGCCACCTTCCACTGGGCCTTTGCGCTGTTCGCCGCGGCGGCGGCGCTGCTGGCGCTGCTGATCGGCCTCGCGGCACATCGTGCGACGCGCGCCACCCTGGCTGAGTCCAACGAGGCCGCGGCGCAGGCCGCACGGCTCGCGGCCGACGCCGCGCGCGCCGCCGAGGCGGTCGAGGCGATGGGCATGCTGCCGGCGCTGGTGCAGCGCTGGGCGGCCACGCTGGCGCGCGGCACCGGCGGCCTGCGGCGCGCTCAGGCAACGGCCCGCATCGCCCAGGCGGCGACCGGCGCGCTGTACGGCGTGGCGCAGGGCGGTGCCGTGGCGGTCGGCGTGCTGGTGATCGTGGAGGGCAGCAACGCCGGATACGGCATCCTGGCCGGGCTGCTGCTGACGGCGCGGGTGATGGATCCCTTCTCGCGCCTCGGCACGCAGATCGAGGACGCCGCTGCCGCACGCGCCGCCTGGCAGCGCCTGGACCGGCTGCTCGCTGCCGACGAGACAACGCCCGCGCCGGCTACGCGCACCTTCCCCTGCCCTGAGGGCCGCCTGCTGCTGGACCGCGTGACCCTGGTCTTCCCCGGGGCTGCCCGCCCGCTGTTGCGCGATGTGGGCCTGGTGGTGGGGCCGGGCGATGTGATCGGCCTCGCCGGGCCGCCCGGGGCCGGAAAATCCACGCTGCTGCGGGTGATCCTCGGCGTGCAGGCGACCAATGCGGGGGATGCGTTCCTCGACGGCCATGCCACCACCCAATGGGACCGCACCGACCTCGCTCGCCACGTCGGCTACCTGCCGCAGGACCCGGTGCTCGGCGCCGAGACGGTCGCGGCGGCGATCGCGCGGCTCGCCCCGACCATCGACATGCCCGCCGTGCTGGAGGCGGCACGGATGGCCGGCGCGCTGCGCATGGTTGCCGGCCTGCCGCACGGCTTCGCGACCCGCCTGGGCGAAGCGCCGGCGCTGTCGATGGGCCAGCGCCAAAGGATCGCCTTGGCGCGCGCTGTCTATGGCGCGCCGCGCCTGGTGCTGCTGGACGAACCGGCCGCCTATCTCGATGCCGAAGGCGAGGCCGCGGTCGCCGCGCTGATCGCCGCGCTCGCGGCGCGCGGCACGGCGGTGATCTTCACCTCCCACCGCGAAGGCCTGCTGCGCGCGGCGACACGGGTCGTCACGCTGCGGGATGGCACGCTGGCTCCGGTCGGCAAGGCGCCGCTGGCGCTCGCGGCACCGGCGCGCCGGGCCGCACTGGCCGCGCCCGCCCGGCGCATCGCGGCACCGGAGGCCGCGTGAGCGCCAGCATCGCATCACCGTCCGGCTTGCTTCCCACGCGCATGATGGCGCCGACGCTGCTGGTCTGCGTGCTGCTTTCCCTCGCGGTGCAGGCCACGATGCTGACCGCGCCGCTGCTGACGATGCATGTCTTCGACGGCGTGCTGGAGAGCCGCAACCTCAGCACGCTGTGGGTGCTTTCGGCGGCATTCCTGGGCGCGCTGCTGCTGGGCGGCGTGCTGCAATACCTGCGCGCGGCCTTGCTGGCCGCGCTGGCGGAACGGATGGGACGGCGGCTGCAGCTGCGCGCCCTGGCAGCCTCGGTCCGTGTCGCCCTGGGTGGCGAACGCGCGGCGGCGGGCCGCGCATTGCAGGACGTTGCGGAACTCCGCCGCATGCTCGGCGGCTCGGTGCCTGCCGATGTGCTCGACCTGCTGTCGATTCCCCTGGCACTCGGCTTCCTGTGGCTGCTGCATCCGCTGTTCTTCGCCGTCGCACTGGTGGCGGCGCTGGTGCAGGGCGCGATCGGGCTGCTGGCGGACCACGCGACCCGGGCGGCCACGGCGGCGGCCACCCTGAACGAGGCACGCAGCCGCCGCGGCCTGATGCAGCAACTGGCCCTGCGCGAGATGGTGCTGGGTCTCGGGATGCTGCCGGCGGCGCTGGCGCGGTTCGCACCACGGCATGCCCTGGCCCTGCAGCGGCGCGGCCAGGCCGAACGCGGTGCGCGGGCCCTGTCGGGGATGCTGGAACTCGCGGTCTTCGCGCAACAGGGCGCCATCGTGGGCGCCGGTGTCTGGTTGTTGCTGGCGCACCAGATCTCGCCGGGATCGATGCTGGCTGCTGCCACGCTCGTGACCTTCGCGACGCGGCCCGTGGTCCATCTGGTCGGGCATTGGCGCGACTGGAGCGAAGGCCTCGCCGCGGCGGGACGGCTCGTGGCGCTGGTGCGCCACGGCGCGCCGCCGGACAGCGCACCCGCTGTCCCGGATGCGCTGCCCGGACTCGTGATCGAGGGGCTGACATTGCAGGCGCAGGGCGGCACGCGCCCGCTGATTGACGAACTCGACCTCAGGCTCCCGCCAGGCGGCGCATTGGTGCTGGCCGGCCCGAACGGGGTCGGCAAGACATCCCTGATCCGGGCGCTGCTCGGGCTGGCCATCCCCGCCAACGGGCGGGTGCTGCTGGATGGACAGGACACCCTGCGCACGCCGCGCAGCGCAATGGCGACGCGCATCGGCTATCTGCCGCAGGAAGCGCTGTTGCTGGATGGCAGCGTCCTCGACAACATCGGCCGCTTCGGCGGAGGCAGCGCCGAGGAGGCCGTGGCGGCCGCGCGGCGTGTCGGCGCGCATGAGGCGATCGGACGCCTGCCACATGGCTACGAGAACGCCGCCGGCCCCGATGCCGGGCTGTCCGGCGGGCAGGCGCGGCTGGTGGCGCTCGCGCGCGCCTTCCATGGCACGCCGCGGCTGGTGGTGCTCGACGAACCGGAGGCAGGCCTGGATGGCGCGGCGCGCGCCGGCGTTCGCGCCGCCGTCACCGCGGCGCGCGCACAGGGATGCGTGGTGGTGCTGGTCTCCCACGATCCGGCGGCGTGGCGCGGCCTGGACGTCGGCGTCCTGCGACTGAACGGCGGCGGCGCGTGGACACTGGAGCCTTCGGCATGAGCGCGGCGGCGGACACGCTCGAAGCCGCCTTCGACGCGGCGGTGCCGCAGCCACGCCTGGGGCGCCTCATTGCCGTGGCGCTGACAGTGCTGGTGGCGGGCGTCGGGGGCCTGGTGGGCTGGGCAGCGATCACGCCGATCGAACGCGCGGTGATCGGGCAGGGCACGCTGGTCGCCGAGGGGCGCCGCAAGTCGGTCACGCTGTTGGAACCGGGCATCCTGCGGGAATTGCTGGTGCGGGAAGGCGAACGCGTCGTGGCGGGACAGCCGCTGCTGCGGCTCGATACAACGCAGGCCGATGCTGCCGCGGCCCAGGCGCGCGCGATGTTCTGGGGCCAGTCGGTGCGTGCAGCGCGGCTGATCGCCGAACAGCAGGAGAGCCGGCGCATGGTGTTGCCCGAGGGCGCCGGCGTGGCCGGCCGCGCCGATCCGGGCATTGCATCGCTGATCGACGCCGAGGGCCGCCTCTATGCGGCGCGCTGGGAGGCCTATGACGGTGCGGTCGGGGTGAGCCGCACCCGCGTGGCGCAGCTGCGCGAGCAGGTAGCCGCCTACGCCGCGCAGCGCGAAGCGACGGCGACGCGCCTCGCCGCGATCCGTGCCGAGCTGGAGGGCGTGACACAGCTTGTCGCACGCGGCTTCGCCACCCGCACCCGCCTGTGGGAATTGCAGCGCGCCGAGGCCGAACTCTCCGGCAACCTCGGCCAGTTCCAGGCGCAGGAGGCGCAGATGCGCGAAGCGATCGCGCAGGCCGAGCTGGAGCTGGTGAACACCAGGCTCAACCGCCAGCAGGAGGTCGCGCGCGAATTGCAGGATGCGCAGGCGCTGCGCGCCGATGCCGAGCAGCGCCTGCGTGGTGCCGAGGATATCCTGGCGCGTCGCCAGGTCATCGCGCCGGAGGCCGGCGTGGTGACGGAGATCCGCTTCTTCACCCCGGGCAGCAGCGTGGGCGCCGGGCAGCCCATCCTCGACCTGGTGCCGATCGACGACCGGCTGGTGGCGGAGGTGCGCCTTGCGCTGACGGACGTGGAGAATGTGCGCGTGGGACAGCCCGCGCGGCTGCGGCTCGCCGCCTTCCGCACCCGCGACGTGCCGCTGATGGAGACGAACGTCACCTACGTCTCGGCCGACCGGCAGATCGACGCGCAGGGCGGTTCCTACTTCGCCGCGCGGCTGTCGGTCGATGCGGCGGCCAGCGCGGCGCTGCCGGCCGGCGCCACGCTCGCGCCGGGCATGCCGGTCGAGGCCTTCCTGCTCGGCGAGCGGCGCTCTGCTCTCGATTATGTGCTGCGTCCACTGACCGACGGCCTGCGCCGATCGCTGCGGGATTGAGCGATGCGTAACCATCGACCGCTAGACCCGGAGTCTGTTCCTGCATGACGAGGCACCGTGCATGACCGAATTCTTTGCCCTGCTCGATCGCCGCCGTGGTGCGCAACCCGCGCCTGAGGAACCCGCTGCTGCGCCGCCCGCGATGCCCGTCGCGCAGGAGGCCGTGCGCGCGGTGCGCATGACAACGCTCGCAGGCACCGGATTGTTCGATGCCGCGCACTACCTCTCGGCCTATCCGGACATCGCGGCGGCCGGGATCGAGCCCTTCGCGCACTTCTACGATCACGGCTTCACCGAGGGACGTCGGCCAAACCCGTATTTCGATCCGTCGTGGTACCTCGCCCAGAACCCGGATGTCGCGCAGGATGGGCTGAATCCGCTGTTCCACTATGCGTTCCATGGCGAGGCGGAGGGGCGCAAGCCGAGCCCATTGTTCGAGCCCGCCTGGTATCGGGCTCAATACGACGTGCCCGTCAACGAGAACGCGCTCGCGCACTGGCTGAAGCATCGCACGAGCGGCCGCTTCAGCCCGATGCCGGATTTCGACGTGGATTTCTATCTGGCGCGCAACCCGGATGTCGCAGCGGCGGGGGTTGATCCGTTCGAGCACTTCTGGTGCCAGGGCTACAAGGAAGGGCGCGATCCCTCCCCGGCCTTCGACGTCCGCTTCTACGCGCAGCGCTACTTGCGCGGCGACCTGGCGGACAACCCTTTCGCACATTGGCTGGCGCATCGCGACGAACCCGGCGTGCATGGACGGATGCCGGAGGACGAGGCCTCGGTGCCGCGCGAGGTGAAGCGCTTCACCAGGCCAGGACCCGACTTCGAGGAGGTGCGCCCGCTGCCGGCGGATGCGGCGAAGCGGGTCAAGCTGCTGGCCTACTACCTGCCGCAGTTCCACGCCTTTCCGCAGAACGACGCCTGGTGGGGGCGCGGCTTCACCGAATGGACCAACGTGCCGCGCGGGCTGCCGCGCTTCCGCGGCCACTACCAGCCGCGCGTGCCGCGCGACCTCGGCTTCTACTCCCTGGAAGGCAACGAGACCTTCCGCCGCCAGGCGGAGATGGCCAAGGCCGGCGGCGTGCACGGCTTCGTCTTCTATTTTTACTGGTTCAACGGCACGCGGCTGCTGGATGCGCCGGTCGAGCGCTTCCTGGCCGATGCGTCGATCGACATGCCCTTCGCGCTGATGTGGGCAAACGAGAACTGGACGCGGCGCTGGGATGGCGCCGAGAGCGAGGTCCTGATCTCGCAGGATTATCGCCCTGACGACGACGAACGCATGGTCGCGGAGTTCGCCCGCCACTTCCGCGACCCGCGCTACATCCGCGTGGGCGGGCGTGCGGTGTTGATGGTCTATCGGCCGGCGCTGATCCCCGACAGCAAGTCCACCATCGCGCGCTGGCGGCACCTGTTCCGCGAACAGCACGGGGAGAACCCGCTGCTGGTGATGGCGCAGGGCTTCGGCGATGTCGATCCGCGCCCCCATGGCCTCGATGGCGCCATCGAATTCCCGCCGCACAAGCTGACCCAGAACCTCGAGCCGATCGCCACCGGACTCGATGTGCTGGACCCCGATTTCACCGGCAAGGTCTACACCTATGAGGAGGTGACACGGGTGTCGCTCGAGGAGCCGACCCCCGCCTTTCCGCTGATCCGCACGGCGGTGCCGTCCTGGGACAATGATGCGCGACGCCAGGGAAGCGGGCTCGTGATCACCGGCAGCACGCCGATGAAGTACGAGGCCTGGCTTTCCGCGCTGATCGAGCACGCCGGCCGCAATCCCTTCCATGGCGAGGCGATCGTCTGCGTCAACGCGTGGAACGAGTGGTGCGAGGGCGCGTATCTCGAACCCGACCTGCATTTCGGCGGCGCCTATCTCAACGCAACCGCCCGCGCCGTGAGCGGCGCGAGCCGCCTTGGCGACGAAGCGCCGCCGCGCATGCTGCTGGTGGGCCACGACGCCTTCCCCGGTGGCGCGCAGCAACTGCTGCTGTCGATCGGCACGACGCTGAAGCGTGCCCATGGCGTCGAACTGGAATTCCTGCTGCTGGGCGGCGGCGCGATGGAAGCGGATTACCGCCGCGTGGCACCGACCACCGTGATCGCCGGCCAGGCGGCGCTGTCGGCACGGGTCGGCGCCATGGCGGCGCGTGGCTGGCGCCATGCGATCGTGAACACCACAGCCGCCGGGCCGGCGGTCGCGACGCTACGCGCGGCCGGCATCGGCGCCACGCTGCTGGTGCATGAACTGCCGCGCCTGATCCGTGAGAAGCACCTGGCCGACGGCGCGCGCGCCGGCATCGCCGCGGCGCGCAAAATCGTCTTCCCCGCGCCCTTCGTGCGCGACGAAGTCCTGGGCATGCTGGGGCTGGCGGTCGATGAACGCTGCCAGTTGCGGCCGCAGGGGATCTACAAGGACCTCTCGGCGCCGGCCGATGCCGCGGCGCGCATTCGCGCCGAACTCGGCATCGGGGACGGCGATCGCCTGGTGGTCGGCATCGGCTACGCCGACATGCGCAAGGGCTTCGACCTGTTCCTGCAGCTGTGGCGCCTGCTGCGCTGGCGCGGTCGCGGCCGCGTACACCTGTGCTGGCTGGGCGGGATGGACCCGCAGATGCAGGCGTGGCTGTCCGCGGAGATCGAGGCGGCCAAGGCGACCGGAACCTTCCACATGCCAGGCCGGCGCGACGATGTGGGTGCCTTCCTGCGCGCGGCCGATGCCTATGCGCTGACCTCGCGCGAGGACCCCTTCCCCTCCGTGGCGCTGGAGGCGCTGGCCGCCGGGCTACCGGTGGTGGCCTTCGGCGGCAGTGGCGGCATCCCGGACATGCTGGTCGAGACCGGCGCTGGCGGCGTGGTGCCCTATGGCGACGTGACAGCGATGGCCGAGGCCGTCTCCGCCGCGGTGCAGCCCGGAGCGGACGCCGCCATCCGCCAAAAGGCAGCGGCCAGGCGCCGGAGCATCGCGTCGGAGCGCTTCGGCTGGCGCCCCTACGTGCGGGACCTGCTGCGGATGGCGGTGCCGGACCTGCCGTCAGTCTCCGTCGCGGTGCCAAACTACAACTACGCGCGCTTCATGCCCGAGCGGCTCGGATCGGTCTTCGCGCAGAGCCTGCCGGTGCAGGAGGTGATCGTGCTGGATGATTGCTCCACGGATGACAGCCTCGATGTCATTCGCGCCGTCGCGCGGCGGCATGGACGGGAAATCCGGCTCGCGCCCAACGCCACCAACAGCGGATCCGTGTTCGCGCAATGGCGCAAGGCAGCGGAGATGGCGCAGGGCGACTACCTTTGGATCGCCGAGGCCGACGACCTGTCCGACCCCGACTTCCTGCTGCGCGCGACGGCGCGCATGGCGGCGGATCCGGCAATCCGCTTCGCCTTCACCGACAGCCGTACGATCGCCGCCGATGGGTCTGCGATGTGGCCGGACTACAAGGGCTACTACCGGACGCTCGAACCCGATGCGCTGCAACGCAGCGAAGTCTTCGACGCCGCGGCATTCGTGCGCCGCTTCCTCGCGGTGAAGAACCTGGTGCTGAACGTAAGCGCCGTGGTCTGGCGCCGCGACGCGCTGCTCGCCGCGCTCGATTCCTGCGCGGAGGATCTGCGCGGTTTCCGCATGGCGGGCGATTGGCGGCTCTATCTTCAGGCGCTCGCCGAGCCTGGCGCGCGGGTGGCGTACGAGGCAACGCCCCTCAATGTGCATCGTCGCCATGCGGCGAGCGTGACGCACGCGCTGGACGCCACGCGGCATGTCGAGGAGATCGCGCGCTGCCATGCCTTCGCCCGGCATGCCTTCGCCGATACCGCCGGGACCATGGCGGCGCAGCAGGCCTATATCGCGGAGGTTGCCGGCCAGCTCGGCGCTGAACCGCCTTCGCCGAAACCGAAGCGGCGCCGCACGCGCCGTTCGCCGAGCCGCGCGCCATGACGCGGCGTATCGCCAGCCACAAGCCCACCCGCAACCGGAGCGTGAATGACGATGTATGTCCCCCCTTATGACGCTGTCCTGGCCAGTATCGGCACCTCGCGCGAGGCACTGCGCAGCGAGCAGTCGGTCAGCGTGCCGATCGGCCTGTTCCGCTTTCTGCTGCAGATCGCCGTCGCGAATGGCGACTTCAACGAGGCGGGGTATCTCGAAGCCAATGCGGATGTGGCCGATGCGGTGCAGTCCGGCACCATCGACAGCGCGCGGCTGCACTACATCGGCTTCGGCTACTTCGAGGGGCGCCAGGGCGGCACGCCCGATGTCGATGAGCGCTGGTACCTGCGCTCCTACCCTGACGTCGGCGCGGCGGTGAAGGCGGGCAAGCTCACCTCCGGGCGCGAGCATTTCTCGATGATTGGGGCCTCCGAATGGCGCAGCCCGAGCCCGCGCTACGAAGCGGATGCGCAGCAGTGGAAGCGGGCGCTGGAGGAAGCCTGACGCAGGCGCCGCGAAGGCCGACACCCGCGAGGAGGATCCACGCGTGACACGCATCGTCATCCATATCGGATCACACAAGACGGGGACGACGTACCTGCAGCAGGGATTCGTGGCGCTGCGTCCGTCCCTCCTCGCGGCCGGCATCGACTATCCGGCGGAATGGCAGGACCACCTGCACGGGCACCACTCGCTCGCGCGGAAGCTGGCGGCGGGCGATGACGCCACGCCGGCGCGTCTGACCGACCGCGTTGGAGCGGCGGCGAGCGAGGGGCGTGGCGTCCTGTTATCGAGCGAGAACTTCGAAAATCTCGACGATGCCGCTGTTGGGCGCCTGGCTGGCGCCCTGCGAGGCCATGCGGTCGAGATCGTGTACTTCGCGCGCCACTGGTCCGGGCTGCTGCCATCAGCCTGGCAGGAGCACGTCAAGCAGGGCGGCAGCGAGACCTACCCTGAGTTCCTGCTGGCGCACCTGACACAGCCGTCGGACAGCCGGCTGCTGAACCCGATGCAGATGCTCCGCCGATACGCCGCGGCCTTTGGGCGGGATGCGATCCGGCTGGTCGCCTATGACCGCGTGATCGACGGCGGACAGGACCTTCTGGCTTTTTTCCTGGACACGGTGCTCGACGTGGAGGTCGCGGCGCCGCCGCAAGGCAAGCGGGTGAACGGGGCGCTGCCGGCCACGGATATCGAGATCATACGGCTGTTGAATGCCCTGGCACGACGATGGGCGGGCCGCGTGCCGGGCGGCGTGTGGCCAATGAAGCTGTTCTACGAGCTCGGCGGTGAGGGTATGCCAGCGATCGCCGTCCTGCGGTGCGCCTTGCAGCCCTTTATCGTCCGACATGCTTTCACCGAAGATGTCTCGGCCCTGCGCGCCATCGAGAGGCAGACGATCGAGCAGTTCGGACCGTTGCTGCCCGCGGATGGCGGCGTGGCCCTTCACCCGCAGGGCGGATGCTTCGCCGGCGAATACGTCGCGCGGGAATACTGGATGGATCCCCCGGTGCCGCAGGCCGTCGCCGCGTTATGCGATGCCGTGCGTCGACGACACGCCGACCTGGCACGCGCTGCGTAGCGGCCGCGTGGTTCGCCCCAATACCGACGACCCTCATCGCTCAGGAGGCTTCCATGACGGACCCTGCCCGACCACAGCCATTCCGGATTTCCGCACAGGGGAAGCGCATCTGCTTCTGGGGCGCGCCGGCACATGTACCGCCCTTCGACACGCTTTCGCGCGGCCTCGAACTGACCGGTGCCAATACCGGAAACCTGTTCATCGGCCACGGGCTCTTCCATGGGGTTGATTGCGCGCACGCGGCGTTCCACCCGGGCTTCGGCGTGATCCCGGCCGAGCACCTGCACGAACACTTCGACATGCTGTTCGTGCCGGCGTCCAATTTCGTGGGGAATGGTGTCGACCTCACCGCCCATGCGGACTACTTCGCCCGGACGCGGCTGCCGATCTTCTGCTTCGGGCTGGGCTCGCAATTGCGGCCTGGTGAAGCGCCTGCGCTGAAGCCCGGCACGGAACGGCTGCTGCACCTCCTGTCCGAGCGCGGCGGGTCGATCGGCGTGCGCGGCGCCTTCACGGCGGAGGTCCTCTGGCGCATGGGAATCCGCAATACCAGCATCGTCGGCTGTCCATCGCTGCTGGGGCTGCGGGAGGAGGCATTGGAGCGGCTCGCCCGCGTCACGCCGGCGCTGGACAAGGTCGCGCTGAACCTGTCGAACAACGTGCGCCGCCACGCACTGAATTCCGAGGCGATGCGCAGTTCCGAGAACGGCCTGTTCCAGCGGCTGCTCGGCGAGAACGCCTTCTATATCCTGCAGAACGAGCGGCCGGAGATGGAATTGCTGAGCGCAATGGCAGCCGGCGACACGGCGAAGGTGGCCGCAGCGGTCCAGCAGATCGCGGATGTCTTCGATATCTCCGGCTCGCGCGAGGACCTGAAGGCGTTTCTCGAACGGCGCGTCAGGATCTTCTTCTCGGTCGATGACTGGGTCGGCTGCATGGCGACCATGAGCGTCGCGATCGGTTCGCGCTTCCACGGCAATGTCGCGGCGTTGCTCGCGGGCACGCCATCATTGTGCCTGGTGCACGACATGCGGACGCGGGAGTTGTGTGAACTGCTCCGACTGCCGCACGTGGTGCTCGATCGGCGCATCGCCCCGGAGGAGATCCTGGAGAGGGCGCTGGATGTCGACTATGCGCCGTTCATCGCACATCTGCCGCGCCTGATGATGGAATGGCGCCTTTTCCTGGCGCGCAACGGGTTGGAACCGCAGGGGGCCGCGCAGGAGGCGCCCGTGCTGGAGGCGGTGGTGGCGTGACGACAAGCGGGCCACCACCAACTGATACCAACGGCGCGGATGACTGACGCCTGGAAGGGCTTCCCTCC
>LNEW01000034.1 GCA_001464375.1 Rhodospirillales bacterium Ga0074136
GCCGGGGGTGAGCCTCAACTTCCGCTTCTGACGGTGCGCTTGCCCAGCGACGACGACGCCTTGCGTCCTGGTCGCATCCGCGACCGCAAGATCCACCCTCCTAATCGTTCGAGGTGAAGGCGCCGTCGGAAAGCCGCGTCCTGTGGGATTTCACCAAGCTGCGCGCGACAGTGCCGGCCGAGGATGCAGTCCACCCCAACGCCGGGGGCGGCTGGCCGCCGGTCATGACCTAGCCGCCCTCCAGGAAGCGCAGCGCCGCCTCCGGACCGGCCAGGATCTCGGTCAGCCGCGCGAGATCCGCCGTGCTGGCCCCGGACTTGCCGCGCAGCGTCCCGAAGGTATCGGTGACGCGCCGCAGCGCGGCGTCATAGGCGGTGGCGCCGCCCAGCGTCCGCCCTGCGGTCTCGAGCCGGCGCAGGCTGCGCCCGGTGGCCTCTATCGCCTGCACCCCGGCATCGTCCAGCCGCGCCCCGGCGCGGGTGAGCGGTTCGATCACGTGCTGCGCGGTCGACTCCGTGAAGGTGGCGCGGCAGGCCTCCGCGACATCGCGGCGCAGCGCGACGACGCGCTGGCGGCGCTCCGGCCGGCGCCCGGCGGCGGAATCCTCCAGGTCATCGAGCGCCTCAGCGAATTCCTCGGCCATCTGGGCGGCGCCCTTCGGGTCGCTGACGGCGAAGTCGGGACGGCAATCCTCCATCCAGCGGTCGAGCGCGCGGTCTGCCGCGCCAGGGGCGCCGATCTGCGCCGCCGCCGCCGCGACCGATGCAGGCTTCGCCGCCTTGGTCAGGATGGTGGCGAGCATCGCTTCGATCACGGCGGGCTCCTCGGATGCGGCGGAGGCAAGCGCGGCCTGCACCAGCACCTCCGGTGGGCCGTCGCGCGCTGCCAGCAGGGCGGCCCAGAGCAGGTCCGCATGGCGCCACACGCCGGCCGACAGCGCGACGCAGTGCCGGAGATCCGCCGCTGCCAGGCCGGTTTCTTCCCAGCCCGGCGGCGGCGGCAGGCTTTCGGCGATGCGCGCCGCGGCGCGCCACAGCCGGCGCCCGGCCGCATCCACGGCCGCCAGGTCGGCGAAGCTGCGCCCGGCGAAGGCTTCCTCGATGGCGGTGGCCTCGTCGCCGAGGGCGTGGCGCACGGCGCCGCCCACGCCGATCAGCGCGCTGCGTGGCAGGCCGCCATCGGCGCGCTTCCAGGCGCGCGGCTCGGCGATGATGCCATCGAGCGGCAGGAACAGCAGCCGCGTGAAGGCGATCGGCCGCGGTGGGCGCAGCCGGCGCAGCCGTGGCCGCGCGGCATCGAGCAGCCGGTCGGCCTCCCGCCGGTCGGTCATGCGGTCGAACACCGCCACCACCCGCGCCAGCGCATCGTCCGATGCCGACGCCACCGCATGGGTCAGGCGGCGGTGCTCGGCTGACAGGGCCGCGGTCATGCGGCGCGCGCCCGCAGGCGTTCGTTGCGCGCGACGATGTCGAGCATCCGCCCGCTGCGCCAATCCTCGTTCGCCTTCACCACGCGGCGCAGCCGGGTCGGGCGGTCCCAATCCTCCTCGATGCCGAGCCATTCCTCGACCTCGCGCGGCATGACGGGGGCGAGCACCGCCATCTCCCACAGCGCGCCCTCGCGCATGCCGGGCTCGGCGTCGCGCCACAGCTCGGTGATCACCAGCCAGCCATCCAGCAGCCAGTCGGGCCGCGAGGCGCGGCGGCCGAGGTCGGTCGAATCCTCGCGCCAGGCGCGCAGCAGGGTCGGCGTCTCGGACAGCAGCCCATCGAGGTCCTTGAAGGCCGTGGCCGCGCAGGACAGCGTCAGGCGCGCAGCATCGATCACCAGCACCGCCGCGTGCTGTTCGCTCGGGTCCGGCGATTGCGCGACATGCAGTTCGATCTCCGCGACCATCGCCTGAAGCGCCGCGACCAGGCCGCGGGTGCGGGATACGCCGGGGTCGCCCGGGATGCCGACGCCGCTGAAGGCGGAGGCGATGGCCTCCAGCCAGGCGGCGATGATCTCCGGGCTCACGCCCAGCCGCGGCGCGAAGCGGGCCACCGCCCGGCGCGCGCGCAATTCGATGTTCTGCGGCGTGTCGGCTTGCGGCGGGACGCGCGCCTCGTCGCGCGATTCGGTGCGGCGGATCAGGTCGAGCAGCAGCAGGAAGTTCGCCCGCATCCGGGCCGCGCCGTCCTCGTTCACGGCACGCGCCACGGCGGCGGCGGCCTCGCGCCCGGCCAGGCCCTCGGCGGCGACGGCGCGCGCCGTCTCGCGCACGGTGGGCGGCGAGACCACCGCCTGGTCGGACAGGCGCTGCCATAGCCGGCGGTCGTGCAGGGTGGGCGAGCAGATCTCGGGCAGCGCCGGCCACGGCACGATGTAGTTGCCACGCCCGCCGGAGGGGTTGGTGATGACCACCTCGAGCCCGGCGCGGGTTTCGTTCGGGCGGATGCGGGCGCCGAGCAGGAACGGCGTGGTGAAGGGCACGGTCACGCCGCGGTCGAGGAAGGTGGCAGGCTGGTAGGCCGCCGTGCCGAAACGCTCAAGGATGTCCGTGCGGATCTCGGTCATGCCACGCCATCCTGGCGCGGACGGGTAAAGGAGGAGTTTCAGCGACGCGTTGTTACCAAAGTGCGCTTATTGAGCGACTCCCGGCGTCAAGGCGAAAGGCTTGCCTGTGGACGAATGCGGCGCTCCTTATACGTCCGTCGCGCAAGTCAGCTTGTATCCAGGGTGTTAGCCGCGCGCGCTTGCAAAGCGTGGCAAGGCGGAAATGACTTCCTGGGTAGAGCTGTGCTAACGGGTAGAATTGCGGCGTTCCCAAGAAAGTACGTGGCCGGTATGGCTTCCTAGCACCGCTAACGCCGTGCTTCGATCTTGCCAGCCGGGTTCAACCACATACCCCTGGAAGGGTCGTGCGCACAAAAACCGAGAAGGTCGAGAGAGGCGTGCACCACGGCCAATCCCAACACGTTAGAGCAGGAAATGACTGCACCGTGTTATCGTATTTCAATTCTGGCGGGTGGTTGTGCAGTTATGATGCTCATTGGGATATCCGCTGGCCGGGTAAGGGCATAGGCAACCCCGAGCAGGCTGGGGATTACACAGGCAAGGGGGAGGCCCCATCCAATCAAATGCCGCCGACTTTTCGAAGCAAATATTTCGTTCCACCTATCGAAGAAACTTCCTGTTCCACTCAGCGGCCTGTCTGCTATTTTGTCCACAACAGTTATGGGATGAGTAGAATCATTGAATATTAAACCAAGAATAATATCGAGTTTTTTCTGTGCTCGAAAAATTGCAAGCGACACGGCAATAGAGACAACTAAAGACATCAACGCAATGACAAGCTGCATACTTGAAGAAAATCGCGCATTGATGAATGCATTCGCTGAAAGTCCGAAGAATATTAAAAGAAAACCTGTCCTCTTATTGACTAATTCTTCGACATACATTCTTTCTTGACTAAGATCCCATCGGGGGGAAATTAGCCGGGATTCGGTAACATCTTTGTTATTATTGATAACATTTTGAAAATCCTCAGAGTGTCGTGCTTTATTCCAGTTGGCCGACATTTGCAGAAACCTCCATCTTCGCGCTTGGATGCTGAGTCAGCACCCCACTATGGAACGAGCATCGCTAGAAAAAAAGGCAATATCTCGCTGCGCATCTTCCAGGCCGCGATCTCGGAAATTTGACTCGTCACTTGAGCTACCGCCAAACCCCCGGCCGCACCGATACCGCCACCAGCACCCCATAGGCCGCGAGCCCGAGCCCGATCGCCGCAAAGGCCCCGGGCAGCCCGGTATCGGTGAAGGTCGCGAGCGCCCAGCCGCCGCCCACGGCGAACACCAGGCGCGAGACGGAGGCCGCGAAGGGTCCGCGCATCCGCCCCGCCCCCTGGCAGGCGAAGTACAGCGCCATGCCCAGACCGAAGGGTCCGAAGGACGGCCCGACCCAGCGCAGGTAGACCACGATCGCCTCCTGCACCGCCGGGTCGGTCGCGAACAGCCGCGCCAGCGGATGCGGGAAGATCGCCGCCAGCACGCCGATGCCGCCCGCCAGCCCGCCGGCGATGGCCGCGCCCCGCCAGGCTGTGGCGCGCGCGGACGCCCAATCCCCCGCGCCGACCCGCCGCCCGACCAGGGAGGTCAGCGCCACGCCGATGCCGAAGCCCAGCGGGATGATCAGGAATTCGAGCCGAACGCCCACACCATAGGCGGCGATGGCCGCGGTGCCGTGGCGCGCCACCAGCGCGGTCATCAGCACCACGGTCAGGTTGGCGATCGTCGCCATCACCGTCGCGACCACGCCCACTTCCAGGATGCCTCGGAACAGGTCGCGCCGCAGCGGCGCACGCAGGTCCGGCACGAAGCCGGCGCCGCCGCGCAGGATGACGAAGGCCATGCTGCCCGCCGCCGCCGCGAAGGCCACCAGGTAGGCGACCGCCGCCCCCGCCAGCCCCCAGCCCAGGCCCAGCATCAGCACGCCCGACAGCGGCGCCTCCAGCACCCAGCAGGCGGTCATGATGGTGGCCGGCAGGCGCATCTTGCCCGCACCGCGCAGCACCGAACCCAGGATGTTCGCGAGCCACACCAGCACGGCGCCGCCGAACAGGATCGACGCATAGCCGATGGCGTGCTCGAGCGTCGCGCCTGTGCCGCCCACCCAGTGGAACAGCGCCGGCCCGAAGCCGAGCGCCAGCCCCATGGTGAGCACGCCCATGGCCAGCGCGATCACCACCGCGTGCTTGACCAGCGCCGCCGCCTCGTCGCGCCGCCCGGCGCCGATGGCGCGCGCCACCGCTGAGGCGACGCCGCCGCCCATCGCGCCGCCCGAGGTCATCTGCATCAGCATGAGCAGCGGCAGCACCAGGGCGTAGCCGGCCAGCGCCTCGGTCCCCAGGCGCCCGATCAGCGCGGCCTCGGCGGTCTGGGCGATGGCCTGCACGAAGGTCACCAGGATGGTCGGCGCCGACAGCCTTGCGATCTCGATGACCGGCGCCGCCTGGGACACCGGCGGGGGCGGCGCGACGGCCCCGCGCGCGGGCGGTGTCGCGCGGCGATCGGGCGTGGTCACGCCACCCGATGGAGCAGCGGCTCGTTCGCGCCGAGGCGGCGCAGGTTCTCCGCAGCAATGGCGAAGGAGCGGTCGAAGGTGCCGGTGGTCAGCCAGGCGACATGCGGCGTGACCACCACATTGGGCAGCGCGAACAACGGGTCCGTCGGGTCGGCGGGTTCCTGCGCGAAGACATCCAGCCCCGCGGCGCCGAGCTGGCCCGACCGCAGCGCCGCCACCAGCGCCGCCTGGTCCACCAGCCCGCCGCGCGCGGTGTTCACCAGCACCGCGCCGCGCTTCATGCGCGCGATGGCGCCGGCATCGATCAGCCCGCGTGTCTCGGGCGTTTCGGGAATGTGCAGCGAGACCACGTCGCTCTCCGCCAGCAGGCCCGCCAGCGTGCGGTAGCTGCCCTCGACATCGGGCTTCGGCGTGCGTGCGGTGTACAGCAGCCGGCAGCCGAGCGCGGCGAGCACGGGCGCGAGCAGCGCGGGAATCGCGCCATAGCCGATCAGCCCGACCGTCCGCCCGCCCAGTTCGAACAGGCTGTCCTGCAATGCGGGCGGCTGCGCCCAGCCTTGCCCGGCGCGCGTGGCGGCATCGAAATGGGACACGCGCCTGAGCGCGCCCAGCATCAGCAGCAGCGTCAGTTCCGCCACCGCCCGGGCGTTGGTGCCGGGCAGGTTGCACACCGCGATGCCGCGCGCGCGGGCGGCATCGAGGTCGATAGTGTTCACGCCCACGCCGATCTTCTGGATCAGCCGCAGGCGCGGCGCGGCGGCGATGTCGGCGGCGGTCAGTGGGCGCAGCACGTGCCAGATCGCCTCGGCCTGCGGCAGCGCGGCGGCGAAGGCAGCGTCATCCGTGTCGGAGACGATGCCGAGGTCGATCCCCGGCAGCTGCGACAAGCGGTCGGCCAGCCCCGGCCCGGCGCGGTAGTGCAGCAGCACCTTCACCGCTTCGATCGTCCCAGCACCGCCCCGCCGGCGAAGCGCGCGCGGGCACCGAGGCCTTCCTCGATGCGCAGCGCCTCGTTCCACTTGGCCATGCGTTCGGACCGCGCGAAGGAGCCGACCTTCAACTGCCCGACGCCCCAGCCGAGCGCGAGGTGGACGATGGTGACATCCTCCGTCTCGCCGGACCGGGCGCTGACGATGCCGGCGTAGCCGACTTCCTGCGCCGCCGCCCAGGCCGCCTTGGTTTCGGTGAGTGTGCCGCGCTGGTTCGGCTTGATGAGCACGGTGTTCGCCGCGCCGTTGCGCGCTGCCTCCCGCACGCGTGCGGCATCGGTCACCAGGAAGTCGTCGCCCACCACCTGGATCCGGTGGCCCACTTCGCGCGTGAAGGCAGCGAAGCCTTCCGCATCGTCCTCCGCCAGCGGATCCTCGATCGAGGCGATGGGGTAGGCATCGATCCAGCCGAGCAGCATGCGGATCATGCCGTCCGTATCCAGTTCACGCCCTTCCAGCCCCAGCCGGTAGCGCCCGCCCTTGCCGAAATCCGTGGCCGCGATGTCGAGGGCGATCGCCACCTGTTCGCCCGGCTTGAAGCCGGCGCGCTCGATCGCGGCCACCAGGGTTTCCAGCGCCTGCTCGTTCGCGGTGAAGGCGGGCCACCAGCCACCCTCGTCCGCCACGCCCTGCAACAGCCCACGGTCCTTCATGATGCCGCCGGCGGCGCGATAGACCTCGGCGGTCCAGTCCAGCGCCTGCGCGAAGGATGTCGCCGCCGGGCAGATCACCAGGAAGTCCTGGATGTCGACGCGGCGCCCGGCATGCGCGCCACCGCCGAGGATCTGTATCTGCGGGAGCGGCAGGAGGGTCGCGCCGTCGCCACCCAGGTATTTCCACAGCAGCATGCCACGCGCATGCGCGGCGGCGTGGGCGGCCGCCATCGACACCGCCAGCGTGGCATTGGCACCGAGCCGCGATTTGTTCGCCGTGCCATCCAGCGCGATCAGCGCGGCATCCAGCGCCGCCTGGTCGGCGGCATCCATGCCGGCGACGCGGGGCGCGATCTCGGTGTTCACCGAGGCCACCGCGCCGGTCACGTCGTAGCCGCCGAAGGCGGTCCCGCCATCGCGGCGATCCAGCGCCTCGCCGCTGCCGGTGCTGGCGCCGGCGGGCGCAATGGCCAGGCCGCGCGCGCCGCCGGCCAGGCGGATCTCGGCCTCCACCGTCGGCCGGCCGCGGCTGTCCCACACGCGGCGGCCGCGTACGGAGGCAATGGTCGTGGAAGTCATGCGCCGATTTCTTTCCCCCAGGCGGCCCGCACGCTGCGCAGCCGGTCCGGCGGCGCCAGCAGCAGCGCGCGCGCCACCCGGCGCACGCGGTCCTTGTCCGCTTCGTCCGTCAGGTACTCGACCGGGCTCTTGCCGTCCACGCGCGCCAGGAACAGCGCGGGCAGCAGGCTGGCGGCGCGCGCCTCCAGCACCGCCGGCGCCTCCCACTCCACGCCCGCCAGGTACGCGGTGGCCAGGGCCTCGAAGCACAGCAGGAAGTCGCTCGCGGCGCGTGGCGCACAGAGGCATTTCAGCAGCAGGTGGTTCAGGCAGAAGGCCAGGTCGAAGGCGGGGTCCCCCCACCAGGCGCATTCCGCATCGATGAACACCGGCCCGCGCGGGCCGATCAGGATGTTCTTCGGGCTGACATCGCCATGCACCAGCGTGAGTTTCGTCGCCGCCGTGCGGGCCACCAGCGCCCTGAGCGCTGGTGCGAGGTCCGCATACACGCGCGCCGTCGCCTCCAGGTAGGGTTCCAGGCGTATCGCGTGGAACAGCTGGTCGGTCGGGAAATCCGCCGACAGCGCGGGCTGGCGCGCCGCATGGGCGTGGATGCGCGCGATGCGCCGGCCGACCTCGGCGGCGAAGCCGGCATCGGCATGGCCGGCCTGCAGGCGCGCCTTCCATACCGGGTGCTCAGCGGGCGGCAGCCATTGCATCGCGAGGGTGCCCGTCGCCTCGTTCTGGCCGAGCAGGGTCGGCACCGAACACGGCGCGGCCTCGGCCGCGCGCGCCAGCCAGCGGGCCTCGTAGCGGTTGCGGATGACCGGCGCGCGCCAATCCGCCGCCACCTTCAGCTTGGCCAGCGCGCGCTTGATGCAGACATCGCGGCCGTCGGGCAGCACCACGTGCCAGATGTCGGAGGAAACGCCGCCGGTCAGCGCCTCGCCATGCGCGACGGCGTCCGGGGCGAGCAGACCCATGGCGCGCAGCCCCTCGCTCATGGCCGGGGGGATCTCCGCCAGCGGCGCAGGCATCATCCCCTCCCGGCCGCGAGCGGTGTGGCGGCGGCGATCAGCGCTGCGCCCCGCCGACCCATAGGGCTTCCTTCCGCCCAAGCCGTGGCAGGGCGGCCGGGGCCCGGACATGGCCGGACCCGGGGCGCGGTTCTGCAACGCAACCGCGGCGCGTGCGGACCTTCTGATGGCGGAACGGGGCCACGATATTCTCCCGAGCATCCGGGCCCGGAGCGCCGCGTCGGGCCCGACGTCAGCATGCCCGGCTGTGTCGTTAATGCCAAATGCCATTCGCTGCGTCCCATCCGCCATGCGCGGCGCCGCAAGCCATGCTAGGAACCGAAACGACAACCCGCGGGGCGCCGAAGATCGAGCATGGCCAAGGACGACTGGGACATTCCCGAACACCTCCAGCCGGACCCGAATGAGTGGTCCTTCGACATCGAGGACGCGCTCGGCAAGGTGGTCGGCCTGCGCACGCAGGTTCCGGCGGATGCCTTCACGGCGCGGGTGCTGGGCACCGAGCGCGAGGGCTCCGGCGTGGTGATCCGCGACGACCTGGTGCTGACAGTGGGCTACCTGGTGACCGAGGCCGAGGGCATCTGGATCACCAATGCCGATGGCCGCGCCGTGCCGGGCCATACCCTGGCGGTCGACCAGGAGAACGGCTTCGGCCTGGTGCAGGCGCTGGGTCGGCTCGGCGTCACGCCGGCGGAACTCGGCGACAGCGAGGCGCTGCGGATCGGCGCCCCGGTGATGCTGGGGGCGGCCGGCGGGCGCGGCCATGCCGTCTCGGCCAAGCTGGTCGCGCGGCAGCCCTTCGCCGGCTACTGGGAATACCTGATCGACGATGCGCTGTTCACCGCGCCGGCGCATCCGTCATGGGGCGGCGCCGGGCTGTTCGGGCCGGACGGCAAGCTGATGGGGATCGGCTCGCTGATCCTCCAGCAAGGGGAGGAAGGCCGTCGGCTCGACCTCAACATGGTGATCCCGGTGCATCGCCTGTCGCCGGTGCTGAACGACCTTGTCACCTATGGGCGGGTCAACCGGCCGGCGCGGCCCTGGCTTGGCCTCTATGCCACCGAGGACGAGGAAGGCGTGGCGATCGCATCCCTGGCACCGGGCGGCCCGGCGGAGAATTCCGGCGTGCGCAGCGGCGACCGCGTGCTGGCCGTGGACGGTGCCGTCGTCACCGACCTGGCGGAGCTGTGGCGCGCGGTGTGGTCGTGCGGCCATGCGGGATCGACCGTGAAGCTGAAGCTCGGCCGCGCACGCGGGTCACGCGATGTCGCGGTGGTCTCGGTGGACCGCATGTCGTTCCTCAAGCATCCGCGGATGCATTGATGGCGGGCATGGTGATCGTGCCGCCGGGGCAGGGCGAGCAGCACTGGCAGCCGCAGCCCGCCAATGGCTGGATCGAGGTGCTGACATCGCCGCGCCTGGCCGGCGCGCCGGCGGGCTTCTCGGCGGGCCTTCAGGAACTGCCGCCGCTCGGCAAGATCCGCGAGCACGCGCACCCGGCGCAGACCGAGGTTTTCTGGATCATCGAGGGGCAATGCCTGGCCCGGCTGGATGGCCAGGTGCGGCGCATCGTGGCCGGCACCTTCATGGTCGCGCCGCCGCATGTGCGCCACGGCTTCATCAACGATGGCGGCGGACCCTACCGGATGCTGTGGATGCTGATCCCGGCGGGGCTCGAGGATTTCTTCGTGGGCATCGGCAAGCCGCGCATCCCAGGCGCGCCCGACCCCACGCCGTATCCGCGCCCGGCCGAGACCGGCGCCATCGAGCTGTCCACCGTGTTCGAGACACTGGATCCGCCGCCCGAGCCGCCCTGGGACACCGCGCCCATCACCGACCCCGCCGTGCTGGAAGCGATCCGCCGCCAAGCGGTGTGACTTGCGGTGCGGGCAGTTTCGGGCCGAACATCGCGCCAGGAAGGCCAGCGGGCACGGACCCGCGCCACCAGCGGAGGAAACGACATGACCCAGGGCATCACGCGCCGGACGGCGCTCGCGGCCGGTGGCGCGCTTCTGGCGGCACCGCCGATCGTGCGTCAGGCGAACGCGCAATCCGCGTTCGACTGGAAGCGCTTCTCGGGCGAGCGCATCGAGGTCAGCCTGACCGCCAACCCGCGCAGCACCATCCTGATCCAGAACCAGCGCGAGTTCGAGGACATGACCGGCATCCGCGTCGGCGCCGAGCAGATCCCCGAGCAGCAGCACCGCCAGAAATTCGCGATCGAATTCGCCTCGGGCCGGCCGTCCTTCGACGTGGTGGGCATCAGCCTGCATGTGAACAAGCGCCAGGTCGGCCGCGCGCGCTGGTGCACCGACATCAAGGCGCTGATGGCCGATGCGTCGATCACTTCGCCGGATTTCGACTTCGCCGATTTCGGAGCCGGGGCTGTGGAGTACTCCACCCAGTCGGACGGCCGGATGGACACCATCCCCGAGTTCACCGACTACTTCATCCTGTATTACAACAAGGAACTACTGGCGGCGAAGAACATCGCCGTGCCGACCACCTTCGACGAGATGTACGACAGCGCGAAGCGGCTGACCGAACCGTCGCGCCAGATCTACGGCAATGTCGGGCGTGGCCTGCGCAATGCGAACGTGGTGCTGTATTCCTCGTTCCTGCTGGGCACGCAGCAGCGCGACTTCCTCGACGCGCAGCGCCGGCTGATCAGCGATTCGCCCGACGCGATCTGGGCCGGGGAATTCTACAAGAAGCTGCTGCGCGACTGCTCGCCGCCGGGTGTCTCCGGCTTCAACTGGAACGAGTGCCAGACCACCTTCATGCAGGGCCGCGCCGCCTATTGGCTGGATGGCGTGGGCTTCGCCGCACCACTCGAGGACCGCACGCGATCGCGCGTGGCCGGCAAGGTCGGCTACGCCGTGGTGCCGCGCGGGCCGGCGAATCATCACTGCGCCATGTTCGGCACCGGCTTCGGCATCGCCGAGCAGTCGCGCAAGAAGGGCGCGGCCTGGTACTATCTGCAATGGGCCTCGGGCAAGGCGAACCAGCTGCGCTACCTGACCTCGGGTGCCGGTTCGCCGGCGCGCACCTCGCCCTATCGCAATGAGGAGGCAATCAGCCAGTCGCGCTTCTCGCGCGAGTTCTTCAACACGCTGATCGCGAGTGCGCGCATCAGCCGCCCGGGCCTGCCGGAGATCGTGCCGGTCACTGAATTCCGCGACACCATCGGCGCGGCGCTGACCAGCACGATCGGCGGCGCGGACGTGGGGAATGAATTGCGCCGTGCGACGGAAGCCTTCCGCCCGGTGCTCGAAGCCTCCGAGCGCGCGGCCTGAGGCATGGACGGCGCGGCGAGCCTGGCCGGCACGGCGGCGACGACGACGCGCCGCCGGCGTCGCAACTATTCCCGGCGATACTGGTGGTTCGTCGTGCCCTGCGGCGTGGTGGTGCTGGCCACCATCATCTTCCCCTGGGTCTTCACGCTGTACATGTCGGCGCACGACTTCAAGTTGGGCGGCGGGCGGGAGTATGTCGGCTTCGCCAACTACCTGAAGCTGGTGGAGGATGAACGCTTCCTGCTGTCGATCCTGCGCACGCTGTATTTCACCGCGCTGTCGGTCGTGCTGCCGATGGTGCTGGGACTGTTGGCGGCACTCGCCTTCCATCGCAAGTTTCCGCTGCGGGGGCTGGCGCGCACGATCTTCATCCTGCCCATGATGGCGACACCCGTCGCCGTCGCGCTGGTCTGGACCATGATGTTCCACCCGCAACTCGGTGTGTTGAACTGGTTGCTGCAGCAGGTCGGGCTGCCGCCGTCCTTGTGGGTCTATGCGCCGGAGACCGTCATCCCGACGCTGGTGATGATCGAGGTCTGGCACTGGACGCCGCTTGTGATGCTGATCCTGCTGGGCGGCCTGGCCTCCCTGCCGATCGACCCCTACGAGGCGGCGAAGATCGATGGCGCCACGGCCTTCCAGGCGTTCTGGCACATCACGCTGCCGCTGCTCGCCCCGTTCCTGGTGGTGGCGCTGATCATCCGCACCATCGACGCGCTGAAGGCCTTCGACACTATCTATGTCATCACGCAGGGCGGGCCGGGCACCGCCAGCGAAACCATCAACATCTTCCTCTATCTCCAGGCCTTCGCTTACTACAATCTTGGCTATGCCAGCGCGGTGGTGGTCGTCTTCTTCAGCATCATCATCCTGCTGGCGATGGTGCTGCTGTGGACCCGCGCGCGGGTGCGGGCGTGATGCGCAAGGTCAAGCGCATCGTCGGCAATATCGGCTTCGGCTTCGGCGTGCTGATGCTGGTGAGCCCGGCGATCCTGGTGTTCCTGTGGATGCTGTCGCTGTCGCTCAAGAACGAACTCGACAACACCGACTACCCGCCGATCTTCATCCCGAACCCGCCGGTGTGGGACAATTTCGCAGCGGTGTTCGAGCGCAACGACTTCGTGAAGTATGCGATCAACTCGGTGATCGTGTCGTTCTCCGCAACGGGCCTCGCGATCCTGCTCGGCGTGCCGGCGGGCTATGGCATCGCGAAGATGCGCGCGACCAAGGCGGCGGTGGTCATCCTGATCGCGCGGATCACGCCCGGCCTGTCCTATTTGATCCCGCTGTTCCTGCTGTTCCAGTGGATCGGGCTGACCGGCACGGTGGTGCCCATCATCATCACCCACCTGGTCATCACCGTGCCCATCGTGGTGTGGATCATGATGGGCTTCTTCGAGGGCCTGCCCGCGGAACTTGAGGAAGCGGCGCTGGTCGATGGCGCGACCATCTGGCAGGCCTTCCGCCATGTCGCGATGCCGCTGGCCAAGCCGGGCATCACGGTGGCGACCATCCTCGCCTTCATCTTCTCCTGGAACAACTTCATCTTCGCCATGGTGCTGGCGGGGCGCGAGAGCCGGACGCTGCCGGTCGCGGTGAACAACATGCTGACCTTCGAGCAGATCTCCTGGGGGCCGCTGTCGGCCGCCGCACTGCTGGTGACGGCGCCGGTGCTGGTGCTGACGCTGCTGGCGCAGAAGCAGATCGTGGCGGGGCTGACGGCGGGCGGGGTGAAGGGCGGTTGACCGGCGCTTGGCCTTTCCGTCCGGCGCCCTATGTTCCCGACGTCAAGGAGGCCGCGATGTCGTTGCGCCGTATTCCCGTCGCCGTCCGCTTCATGGTGCTGCATGGGTTGGTGGGCTTCGGCCTGGCCGCGATCTTCGTGGGCGCCGTGCTCTGGGCCGACCCCGGCGGCGTCGGCCGGTTGATCCTGCGCGAGGGTGGGGCGCCGGTGGTGGCGCTGCTGTGGTTCTTCACCGGGCTGACCTTCGGGTCCGTGCAGATCGGCGCGGCGGTGATGCTGCAGGATGGGCGCGACGACAGGCCGCGCGGCGGGCGCCGCCAGCGCGTGGCGCCGGCCCTGGTGCCGGCGCGCATCGCGGTGCGTGCGCGGCGCTGATCAGGCCTCGGCCAGGCCCCATTTGCGGGCCGTCTCGGCGAAGAAGCCGCTTTCGATTCGAAGCGTCACCCAGGTGTCGAGGAAGCGCAGCCAGGCCGCGTCGTTCGCCGGTGCCATGAAGGCCATCGGGATCGGGTTGCGCGGCTGGTCGCGCAGGATCGCCACCAGGTCGGGGTATTCGCGCGTGAGGAAGGCGGCCTCGATCACGCTGGTCATCGCCGCATCGACGCGCCCGCCCAGCAGTTCCTGCCAGTCGCGCGCCGGGCTTTCCACGCGCCGCAACGTGGCGTTCGGCAGCGCCTGCTGGACGAACTGCTCCATGGTGGTGCCAAGCGTGGTGCCGATCGTGACACCCCGCGCGTTCAGCGCATCCCAGGTGGCGAACTTCGTCGCGTCCCGCCGGCGCACCAGGGGGATGAAGCCGGTGCGCCCCCATGGCAGGGTGAAGGCGGCCGCCATGGCGCGTGCCACGGAGATCGAGGTGCCCGTCATCACCACGTCGAACTGGTCGGCCTGCAGGCCGTTGATCAGCGTGCGCCAGTCGGTCGCGACGAATTCCGCGCGCAGGTTCATGTCGCGCGCCAATTGCTGCGCGCAGTCGATCTGATGGCCGCGGTATTCGCGCGTGGCCGGGTCGCGCACGGTCATCGGGTTGAAGTCGCCGGTGGTGCCGATGCGGATGCGCCCGGCGGCCTGCACGGCGGCGAGCCGCCCGGCATTGCCCTGCGCCTGCGCGGGGATGGCGAGCGTGCCGGCGGCGAGCGCGGCGGCGGGAAGGGTGCGGCGGAACATGGGGTGGTCTCCGGGATGGTGGCGCGCATGATGCCATGGCGGCGCCTTGGCGTCCTGTTGCCGCTGCTGCTGCTGGCGGGATGCGGTGGCAACTGGGGCTGGCACGTGGTGAACCCGGCTGACCCGCGCGGACAGGCGAACCTGCGCTTCATGGTCGATGGGCTGTGGGCGACGGTGTCGCTGTCGGTCGCGGCCATGGCGGTGTCGCTGGCGCTGGGGCTGGTGGTGGCGCTGGCGGGCTTCGCGCAGTGGCGGGCGCTCCGGTGGTTCAACCGCGTGTGGGTCGAATTGTTCCGCGCCGTGCCGATCCTGGTGATGATCCTGTGGGTGTTCTACGGGCTGCCGGTGGTGCTCGACATCCGCATCGGCATCTTCGCCGCGGCGATGCTGGCGATCGCGGTGTGCGATTCCGCCTTCGAGGCCGAGATCCTGCGCGCCGGCATCCAATCGATCGAGCGCGGCCAGCATGAAGCCGCGCAGGCGCTCGGGCTGAAGGGCTGGCAACGCTACCGCTTCGTGGTGCTGCCGCAGGCGATCCGCCGCGTGCTGCCGCCGATCGGCAACCAGCTGGTCTATGTCGTGAAGATGTCCTCGCTGGCCTCGGTGATCGGATACCAGGAGCTCACGCGGCGGGCCAACGAACTGGTGGTGACGGTGTTCCGGCCGCTCGAGATCTATACCATCCTGGTGGTGGAATACCTGGCGCTGATCCTGCTGATTTCCTGGGCGGTGCGGCGGCTGGAGCGGCGGCTCGGCGCGGACCAGCGGCAGGGGATGCCGGGCTAGGGATGGGCGGCCACCTCCTCCTCGATGCCGAGGGCGGAGGAGAAGCGGTTGAAGAAGCCCGTCAGTGTGATGCGCAGTGTCAGTTCCACGATCTGCGCATCGGTGAAGTGTTCGCGCAGGTCACGGAACAGGCGTTCCGGCACGCGGTGGCTGGTCTCCCAGGCGGCGACGCTGAAGGCGATGACGGCCCGGTCGCAGGCCGTCAGGGCGGCGTGGTCGGTGCCGTCGGGCAGGGCGGCCACGACCTCCGGCGGGATGCCCTCGACCGCCAGGAAGGGCTGGTGGTGGGCAATGCAGTAGTCGCAGGCGTTCAGCTTCGAGACCACCACGATCGCCAGTTCCAGCGCACGTCGCGGCAGCGTGCCGGCGGCGCGCAGCTCCATCAGCATCGGCATCAGGTGGCGCAGCGCGGCGGGCACATGAGCGAAGATTTCGAGCTGCCCTTCGAACGACCCATAGGTGGTCGCATAGCGCCGCCAGACATCGGCGAGGTCGGGCGGCAGGGTGTCGGGGCGGATGGGGGTCACGCGCGGCATGGCGGGCTCCTGGCGATGCGGCGGATGCTGCGGCGCGGCAGGCGCGGCGTCCAGCATCGCGCTGGCGACCGGGGTGCGGCTGCGCTCCGTTTTCGCACCACGCGACGATGCCGGCGGCGCGGCAGGGGTCGTGGCGCGACGCCGGGCGGCGCGCTTTACGGGCGCGCCGCCGCGGGCGTAGATGGCCGCCTTCAGACGGAGACGGCCCATGCGGAACACCGAAGAGATCTGGCGCCTGGTCGATGCCAAGGCACCCGACGCGATCGAGCTCGCGGACCGCGTCTGGGGCATGCCGGAGCTCTGCTACGCCGAGGTGCGGTCCTGCGCCGAGCACACCGCGCTTCTGGAGAAGCATGGCTTCCGCGTGGAACGCGACATCGCCGGCATCCCGACCGCGGTGATGGGCGAGGCGGGGGAGGGTGGTCCCGTCATCGCCATCCTCGGCGAATACGACGCGTTGCCGGGGCTGTCGAACGAGGCCGGCGTGGCGGAACACAAGCCGCTGCCGGGCGACGGCTCGGGGCATGGCTGCGGGCACAACCTGCTGGGGTCGGCCTCGCTGCTCGCGGCCTCGGCGGTGAAGGACTGGCTGGCGGCGAACGGCGTAAAGGCGCGCGTGCGCTACTACGGCTGCCCGGCCGAGGAAGGTGGCGCGGCCAAGGGCTTCATGGTGCGCGCCGGCGTCTTCGACGACGTGGACATGGCGATCTGCTGGCACCCGGCGGCCTTCACCGGGGTGAACGAGGCGGTGTCGCTGGCCAATACGCGCATCGACTTCGCCTTCACCGGGCGATCGTCGCACGCCGCGGCGGCGCCGCATCTGGGGCGTTCGGCGCTCGATGCCGTGGAGTTGATGAATGTCGGCGTGAACTACATGCGCGAGCACATGCCATCGGACGCGCGCATCCACTACGCGTATCTCGACGCCGGCGGCATCGCGCCCAACGTGGTGCAGGGCGCCGCCAAGGTGCGGTATCTGATCCGCGCGCGGGACCTGGTGGAGCTGAACGGCCTGGTCGCGCGCGTGCGCAAGATCGCCGACGGCGCGGCGCTGATGACCGAGACGAGCGTCACCACCAAGGTGGTCAGCGCGGTGTCGAACCTGCTGGCGAACACGCCGCTCGAACAGGCGATGTACGCCACCATGCAGCGCCTGGGCCCGCCCGAATTCGACGAGGCCGACCGCGCATACGCGAAGCAGATCCAGGGCACGCTGAGCGAGGAGGACATCGCCAGTTCCTTCCGCCGCCATGGCCTCACGGTCGAGCGGGACAAGGCGCTGTGCGACATCATCGTGCCGCTCGACGCCAAGGGGTATGGCGGCGTCGGTTCGACCGACGTGGGCGACGTGTCCTGGGCTGTGCCGACCGTACAGGCGCGCGGCGCGACCTATGCCATCGGCACGCCGGGCCATTCCTGGCAGCTCACGGCGCAGGGCAAGTCGGGGATCGCGCACAAGGGTCTCGTGCATGTGGCGAAGATCATGGCGGGCACCGCGGTGGACGCGATCAGCAACCCCGAGATCCTCGCCGCCGCCAAGGCCGACCACAAGGCGCGCACCGATGCGCACCCCTATGTCTGCCCGCTGCCGCCGGATGTGAACCCGCCGATCAAGATGTCGGCGTGATGCGCGTCGCGCTCGTCACCGCCGGCGGGTCCGGCATGGGGGCAGCCGCGGCGCGGCGCCTGGCGCAGGATGGCTTCGCGGTCGGCATCCTGTCCTCCTCGGGCAAGGGCGAGGCGCTGGCGGCGGAACTCGGCGGCATCGGCGTGACCGGGTCGAACCAGTCGAACGACGACCTCAAGCGCCTGGTCGATGCGGCGATGGCGCGCTGGGGCCGGATCGACGTGCTGGTGAACAGCGCGGGGCACGGGCCGCGCGGCCCGGTGCTGGACCTCACGGACGAGGACTGGCACCGCGGCCTCGATGTCTACCTCATGAACGTGATCCGCCCGACGCGCCTGGTCGCACCGATCATGGTTGCGCAGAAGGGCGGGACGATCATCAACATCTCGACCTTCGCGACCTTCGAGCCCGATCCGGCCTTCCCGACCTCCGGCGTGTTCCGCGCGGGGCTCGCGGCCTACAGCAAGCTGTTCGCGGACAAGTACGCGCCCGACAACGTGCGGATGAACAACGTGCTGCCCGGCTTCATCGACAGCCTGCCGGTGCGCGCCGAACGCCTGCCGAGCATCCCGATGGGCCGCTACGGCAGCAGCGAGGAGATCGCGGCGACCGTCGCATTCCTGGCCTCGCCCGGTGCGGCATACATCACAGGGCAGAACCTGCGCGTGGATGGCGGCCTGACGCGATCGGTCTGACGACCGTTTCACCGCGGCAGCGGTCCGGCCCCGCTGCCGGGCGCGGGACGACGCGCGCCGGGTCGCGCCGCGATTCGCACGCCATGCCAGAGGCATCGGGCGCTCCCGCGAAGGTGTGCGGCGGACCTCCGCATCTGCTTGCAGCCAGGCAGGGGAACATATACAGAACATGGTCCCATGCCCCGGTCCCTGCGCGAGCGCCTCGCGATCCTCTCCGACGCCGCCAAGTACGATGCCTCCTGCGCGTCGAGCGGCACCACGCGGCGCGATTCCTCGGCCAGCGGCGGGCTGGGATCCACCGAAGGCTCGGGCATCTGCCACGCCTATGCGCCGGACGGGCGCTGCATCTCCCTGTTGAAGATCCTGCTGACGAATTTCTGCATCTACGACTGCGCGTATTGCATCAACCGGTCGTCCAGCAACGTCGAGCGCGCCCGCTTCACGCCCGACGAAGTGGTCTGGCTGACCATGGAATTCTACCGGCGCAACTATATCGAGGGGCTGTTCCTGTCCTCGGGCATCGTGCGGTCGTCCGACCACACCATGGAGCAGATGGTGCGCGTGGTGCGCGAACTCCGCACCACGCAGGGCTTCCGCGGCTACATCCACCTCAAGACCATCCCCGACGCGTCGCCGGCGCTGATCGCGGAGGCCGGGCTCTATGCCGACCGGCTGTCGATCAATGTCGAGATGCCGACCGATGCGGGCCTGGCGGCCTACGCGCCGGAGAAGCAGCCCATCGGCATCCGCCGCGCCATGGCCGACATGCGCATCCGCATCGAGGATGCGAAGGAACCCACGGTGCGGACGAAAACGCGCAAGCGTTTCGCCCCGGCCGGCCAGTCCACCCAGATGATCATCGGCGCCGATGCGTCCAGCGACGCGACGGTGCTCGCCACCAGCGCGAGGCTGTACGGCGGCTATGGGCTGAAGCGCGTGTACTATTCCGCCTTCAGCCCGATCCCGGATGCCTCGGCGCAATTGCCGCCGACCAAGCCGCCGCTGCTGCGGGAACACCGGCTGTATCAGGCCGACTGGCTCTATCGCTTCTATGGCTTCTCGATCGACGAAGTCACCGCGGGGCGCCCGGACGGGATGCTCGACCTCGACATGGACCCCAAGCTCGCCTGGGCGCTGGCGCATCGGGAGGCGTTCCCGGTCGATGTGAACCGCGCCGCGCGGGAGGCGCTGCTGCGCGTGCCGGGCTTCGGCGTGAAGACGGTGACCGCGATCCTGGCCGCGCGGCGGCACCGGGGGCTCAGGCTGGATGACCTGGCGCGGTTGCGCGTGCCGCTGCGCAAGGCACGGCCCTACATCGTGGCCGAGGGCTGGACTCCGCTGCGCCTGCTCGACCGGTCGGACCTGGCGTCGCTGGTGGCGCCGAGGCAGATGGCGTTGCTGTGATGCAGGTCGCGGTCATGCAGGGCCGCGGCGACGTTGTCGAATGGCGCGATGCCGCCCGCGCCCTGCTGATGGCGGGTGTCGCGCCCGCCCAGGTCGATTGGCGCATCGCCGGGGACGAATCGCTGTTCGCGCCACAGGCCACGCCGCCCGGGCCGGCGGTGCGCCCGGCGCCGCGCGTCCCGCGCGACTTTGTCGACCTGGCGGAGACGGTGGCCTGCCACGGCGATCCCGGCCGCTTCGCGCTGCTGTACCGGCTGCTGGCGCGGCTGCAGGATGACCCCGCGCTGCTGTCGATGGCGGCCGACGCCGATGTCGTGGCCGCCGAACGCCTGGCCAAGGCGGTGCGGCGCGACTGCCACAAGATGACGGCCTTCGTGCGCTTCCGCGAGGTGCCGACGCAGGGACCGCGCCGGCGCTTCGTCGCGTGGTTCGAACCCGACCACCACATCGTCGCGCGCAAGGCGCCGTTCTTCGCGCGCCGCTTCGCCGACATGGACTGGATGATCCTGACGCCGAAGGGCTCCGCCGTGTTCGAGGGCGGCGACCTGGCGGTGTCGGCCGCGCCTGCGACGAAGCCGGATATCGAAGACCCGACCGATGCGCTGTGGCTGACCTACTACGCATCCATCTTCAACCCGGCGCGGGTGAAGCTGGCGGCGATGCGGTCGGAGATGCCGAAGAAATACTGGAAAAACCTGCCCGAGGCCGCGCTGATCCCGCAGCTGGTGGCGCAGGCGCCAGCCCGCGTCGCGGCCATGGCGGCGCGGGCTGTCCAGGCGCCGCCCGCGCACCACGCGCGCATCCAGGCGCGCCGGGCCGCGGCGGTGGTGCCCGCGGCGGCGCCCGATACGCTCGCCGCCCTGCGCGACGCGGCGCGCGGCTGCGGGCGCTGCCCGCTGCACCACGACGCGACCCAGACCGTGTTCGGCGAAGGGCCCGACCACGCCGCGCTGATGATCGTCGGCGAACAGCCCGGCGACCGCGAGGACCTGGCCGGCCGCCCCTTCGTCGGCCCCGCCGGCGCGGTGCTGGACCGCGCGCTGGCCGCAGCAGGGATAGACCGCGCGCGCGCCTACCTCACCAACGCGGTGAAGCACTTCAAGCACGAACCCCGCGGCAGGCGGCGCCTGCACGTCACGCCCCATGCGGACGAGGTCGAACACTGCCGGTGGTGGCTGCGGCAGGAGATCGCGCTGGTCCAGCCGCGGCTGGTCGTCGCCATGGGGGCGACGGCCGTTTTCGCCCTCACGGGCGAGACGCCGCGCCTGGGCGATATCCGCGGCCGTGCCCTGCCGTTCGAGCCGGGGCGCGCGCTGCTGGTCACCATCCACCCGTCATACCTGTTGCGCCTGCCGGATGCGCGCCGGGCGGCCGAGGAGACGGCGCGCTTCCACGCCGACCTCGGCACCGCGCGGCAGCACCTGGCGGCGTGTCAGGTCTTGCCGGCGTAGGACTTCGCCATGCCCTCGCCGGGGTCGGCCTGCGGGCCATAGGGCATGATCGGATAGCGCAGCCCCGCCTTGGACAGGCCAAGCAGTCCTTCGACCGCCACCGCCAGGTCGGATGGCGGCAGCGCCATCAGCATCTCGTCATCCGCCACGCCGCCGTAGCGCCGTTCGGCATAGCACGGGATCGACAGGCAGGGCGCGCGGTCGCGCAGGGCGCGGCCCCAGGAATCGGCGCAGGCGCTCTCGCCGGTGATCGAGAAGTCGAAGCGCTTGTAGGTCTTCCACTGCAGCCCGTTGATGAACAGGATCATCTGCGCGGGATTGGCATAGAACAGGCAGATGTCGGGCGGGTCGAGCCGCGCGCTGCGCAGCGGTGCGACCACCAGGCCGGCGTAGCGCGCCGGTACGCGCGGCATCTGCGCCTGGTGCAGGGCCGCGGCCTCGCGGTTCTCGAACCACACGCCCTCGAACTTCCGGCCCGACAGGTACAGATCAGACGGTTCGTTCAGCCCGATCACGCCACCGCAATTCGAGAATCCCGGCACGTTGTCGTGCGTGATGCCCATGGTGAAGCCGGCGATGCGGGCCTGCGTCACCAGCTGGCACGTGGAGAACTTCCGCCCCTCGGCGGGCCGGCGAAGGCCGGGGACCTTGGCCATCTCCTCGGCGCTGTCGAACAGCTTCATGCCGATCGGCAGGGTGCGCAGGCGCAGCAGCTCGGTCAGCTGGCGACCGAGCTCGGCGACCTGCTTCGCGTCGATCGGCGCGCATTCCGCGACGGACGGGGCATCGTTCATGGGGTTTCCTCCTGCACGGCGCGATATGCGCTGACGCGCCTGCACGGCGCGGCATTGGTCTGGCGCGCCTTCATGACGCGATGATGCGCCAACCGGCGCGCAGGGCAAGACAGCAGTAAGCCGCCGACCCCGTAGTAAGGGGGTCGGCGGCTTCGGCGGCGCCAGCTGTTTGGGGTCAGGCTGCTGGCGCGGCTTCCCGGGCGGCCGCCATGGCCGCGAAGGGGCATCCCTGGCCGCGGCGGGCGCGGCGGATCTCGGCGGCATAGTGGCCGGGCTGGTGCTCCTCGACCGAGGCCGGCGCGACGACGCTGCTGCGATAGGCATCCCATTCCGCATCGCCCCACTGGGTGAAGGCGTCGGTCACGGAATGCGCGTTCATCACCGCATCGGCATAGGCGAATTGCGGAATGGGCTGCACCTGCAGGATCGGGCGCAGCTGGTTGATCTCGACCGGCGTGTCGGTGCGCGTCAGGCGGATATTGGTGAACAGCGGGCCGAACCACTTGTCGAATTCGACCACGCCTTCGAACTGCTCGTAGTGCGGGGACCGCGGCAGGTTCGCGGGCGTGCGGCTCAGCAGCGACCAGCCGGGCGCGGTGCGCACGAACAGGCCGGTCCACATCTGCACCACACCGGGTTCGGGCAGGCCGGTCAGGAAGGGTGGGGAGAAGCCGCGGATGTCCTCCGGCACCTCCTCGTCGAAGCGGGCGCGGAAATGCGGGTACTGCACGGCACCGAGGCCGAGCGGCATCCATTCATGCTCCAGCTCCTCGCAGGTCCAGAGCACCTCGTGCCCGTCCCACATCAGGGTGAGGTCGAGCGGCGCGGTGATGTGCCAGCCGAAGCCGGCGGCGGTGGTGACCGCGTCGCAATACCGGAAGGCGCGCGTCGGCAGGCCACCGAGGCCCGAGCGGTCAGCGCGTTCGGGCGCCGGGATGCCGGGGATCAGGCGGTGGAAGGCGACGATCGGCGTCTTGTCCGGGGCCATGGTGCGGGTCCTTGGCGGTGCGGTCAGTCAGAGACCGGGGCGGGGGCTCCCGCGCGGGGAGCCCCCAGCTCCGGGGATCAGCCGCGGCGCATGCCGGCGCCGATGCGGACGGTGCCCTTGTCGGCGACGGAGGCCTTCGGGGTGCGCATGCCGGCGCCGGTGCGGACCGTGCCCTTGTCGGCGACGGAGGCCTTCGGGGTGCGCATGCCAGCGCCGGTGCGGACGGTGCCCTTGTCGGCGACCGAGGCCGGGGTGCGCATGCCGGCGCCGATGCGGACGGTGTCCTTGTCGGCGACGGAGGCCTTCGGGGTGCGCATGCCGGCGCCGGTGCGGACCGTGCCCCTGTCGGCGACCGAGGCCGGGGTGCGCATGCCGGCGCCGATGCGGACGGTGCCCTTGTCGGCGACCGAAGCCGGGGTGCGCATGCCGGCGCCGATGCGAACGGTGCCCTTGTCGGCGACGGAGGCCTTCGGGGTGCGCATGCCAGCGCCGGTGCGGACGGTGCCCTGGTCGGCGACGGAAGCGGGAATGGGGGCCATGGGACAATGCTCCGGGTTGCAGAAGTCAATCTGGCGGCGCCAGACACCCGGAACGTGAAGATCAGGCGGGGTTAAAGCAAGTAATTTTTCCTACTTGTAAGTATTCTTTTTCCCAATATGATGAGTAGATAGGAAAACGATCAGTTCCCGGCTGGCCTTGGCGGTTCAAAGGCCTTCACCATGACTCAATCGAACGCTGCATTCATGCTGAGATTAACCTGGGTCACGCGAAAATAACGCTCTGGGATACAACTTAATGGTTATTCACAGGTCGAGATCATCGCGGGTTGCGCTTCGGTTCCGGCATGCATCCTGAAATCGCTAGGCGGACCTCCGCCAAAACCGCTGACTGCAGAGTGGCGCGCCGGGCACACCATGGCGCCAGCCCGCCCGAACGCGGTTTGGAAAACGCCCCTTCACGCGTTATGACAGCGTGAGCATGTCAGACATCGTTGGTCGCCTCGGGCAGGACGACAGACCTTCCCGGGACCCCCCTGCCCGCCATTCGGCTGCGGATCACCATGTTGGGCCGCCTGGATGTACGTTCCTTCGCGGGCGATCCCCTGCTGCCGCGTTCGCGCAAGACGCGAGGCGTGCTGGCCGTGCTCGCCATCGAATCGCCCGAGCCGGTGTCTCGCCAGCGCCTGGCCGACCTGCTCTGGTCGCGCCGTGGCGAGGAACAGGCGCGCGGTTCGCTCCGCCAGGCCCTGCACGAGCTGCAGGAAGCGCTTGGCGAGTTTGGCAAGGGCCTCATCGTTGCGACGCGCGAGACCGTCGCGCTCAATACCACCGGGGTCTGGATCGACGCCCGTGAGTTGCCGCGCATCGCCCGCGAGCGGCCGGAGGCGCTGAACCTGCTGCAGGCCGAGCTGTTGTCGGACCTCGACAGCCTCGATGCCGCCTTCGATGCCTGGCTCATCGACCAGCGCCGCCGGCTGCGCGACTCCGCCCTCGATGCCGCCACCAGCCGCCTGGCTGTCGCCACCAGCCCCGAGGCGCGCGCGCAGGAAGCCCGCCGCGTGCTCGCCATCGACGCCGCGCAGGAACCGGTCTGGCGCACCCTGATCCGCGCCGAGGCCGAGCGCGGCGATCGCGGCGCGGCCTTCGCCGCCTGGGAGGAATGCCGGCGCGTCTTCGCCGAACGCTTCCGCGGCGCGCCATCGCCCGAGACCGCGGCGCTGGCCGAATCGCTGCGCGGCGAGGTCGCCACCCCGCCGCCGCGCCCGGTGCGCCGGTCCGCCGCCCGTGGCGCACGGCTCGGCGTCATGCCGTTCCGGGTCCTGGGCGAGGGGGCGGATGCCGAGGTGTCGCTGGGGCTGGCGGGGGAAATCACCGCGGCGCTGGCGCGGTTCCGCTGGCTGGTGCTGGTGGACAGCTCCTCCATCGCCGCCGCCGAGCGGCAGGAAGGTGCGAACGAGGAACTCGACCTCGACTTCAGCCTGTCGGGCACCGTCCAGCGGGCCGGCGACCGCGTGCGCGTCACGCTGCGCCTGACCGACCACCGCCCGCCCGATGCCGTGGTCTGGGCCGAGCGCTTCGACCGCGACGCCGGCGACATCCTGGTCCTGCAGGACGAGATCGCCGCCGAGGTGGTGGCGCGTGTCGACCCCGAGATCCTGTTGATCGAGGCGAATCGCGCCGCCACCCGCCCGCAGGTCCATGCCACCGCCTACGACCTGCTGCTGCGGGCCATCCCGGCGATCTACCGGCTCGACCGGCAATCCTACGAACTGGCCGGGTCCCTGCTGTCGGAGGCGACGCGGCTCGAACCCGACTATGCGCCGGCCTTCGCCTGGCACGCCTACTGGCACCTGTTCCTGGTTGGGCAGGGCTGGGCGCAGGCCGGCACCGAGGTGCTGGCGAAAAGCGAGGAACTGGCCTCGCGCGCCGTCGCCCTCGACCCTTCCGATGCTCAGGCGCTGGCCATCCTCGGCCATGTGCGCGCCTTCCTGCATCATCGCGTGGCCGAGGCGGTCACGCTGTACGAACGTGCGCTGGCGCTGAACCCGAACCTGCCGATGGCCTGGGTGTTCTCGGCGCTGACGCTGTCCTACCGCGGCGAGCATGTGGAAGCGCTGCGGCGCTGGGAGAAGTACAAGAAGCTCGCGCCGCTGCACCCGCATGCCTTCTTCTTCGATGCGGCACGGCTGGTCCCGCTGCTGATGCTGCGCCGGTTCGAGGAAGTGGACGCCGATGCGCGCCAGGTGACGGCGCTGCATGCCGGCTTCACCTTTCCCTACAAGCTGTGGCTGTCGGCGCTGGGCCATCTGGGGCGGCGGGAGCAGGCTGTGGAAGTGCTCGCCAAGCTCCGTGCCCTCGAGCCGGATTTCAACATCCGCAAGGCGCGCGAAAGGTCGCCCCTGCAGATGCCCGCCGAGCTCGACTTCTACCTGGCCGGCCTGCGCAATGCCGGCCTGACCTGAACGCCGCACGGCGCAGCCGGGAATCCCGGAGGCGCCCTAAAGCGGGCGGATCGCGTCCCCCGGGCGAATCGTACCGCCGGTCACGATCCGGCAGTTCAGCCCGGACCGGTTGATCAGCGGCTTGAACACGCGCTTGCCGAGCAGGTCCTCGAGATACTGGCAGGGTACGTTGAGCCGCCCGCCGACCAGCACCACGTCGCCCACGCGGAATTCGCGGCCGACCAGGTGGTTCAGCGGCACGCCGGCGACCGTCAGGTTGCGTCGCGTCTCGTGCGGCGGCAGGTCGATGGCGTGGTCGCGTGCCAAGGCATCCAGCGTCTCCATTTCGATCAGCGTGACCTGGCGGTCGGCATGGGGCTTGGTGCTGTAGGTGCCCCGCGCGGTGGCGTAGCGGTCGCCCTCGATGCCGACACCCTCGACCAACCGCGCGGCGTCCAGTTCCACCATCGGCGCGGAGGCTTCGGGCGCGATGTGGATCGCGAGCAGCACGCCGGTGAAGTCGTGGCTCATCGCAGCAGCTCCGCCGCGGCGCGGGTGAGCGCGCCATCCGGGCTCCAGAGGGATTCCAGCACGCGGAAATGATCGGCGCCGGGAATCGGAATGAGCGGCCCGGGCGCCTGCGCCTCGGCCCGGATGCGGTGGAAGACGCGTGACTGGCGGCGCAGTTCCGGCAGTTCCGCACCGCCATATGCGATGGCGATCGGCTTGTTCACCACCGGGCGGCGGATCGGCGAGAGGTCGGCGATCTCGGCATCCGTCAGCCGCAGCTTCTGGTCCAGAAAGGTGTCGCGGATCGGACCCAGTTCGAACACGCCGGACATGGCGAGTGCTGCCGTGACTGAGGGATGCTCCGCCGCCAGCGCCGCCAGGTGCCCGCCCGCCGACCAGCCCGAGACCACGATCGGGCCGGCGACGCCATGTGCCGGCCCTTCCGCCGACAGCCAGTCCAGCGCGCGGCTGATCTGCCACGCGATGGTGGTCAGCGAGGCATCGGGTGCGAGCGTGTAGCCCGGCAGCGCCGCCGACCAGCCCATGGCCAGCGCGCCCTGCGCGAGGATGGCGAAATCCTCCCGCCGGTTGCGCTGCCAATAGCCGCCATGGATGAACACGAGGCACGGCGCGCCCGGATCGCGGCCGGGGAACAGGTCCCACTTCTCGCGTTCGGCCGTGCCGTATGCCAGGTCCAGATGCCCCGCATGGCCTGCGCGGAACGGCGCCGACAAGGCGTTGCGCGTGGCGATCTGCTGCGCGCTGTCGGCCACCATGTCGGTGTTGTTGTAGGCGTCGTCGCGCTGCGTCTGTGGCCAGGCCGCCCAGCCTTCCGCCAGCGCGTAGGGCGTGCTCACGGCGTGATGACGCGCACCGGCGCGCCGGCGTTGAAGGCGGCGATCGCCTCGACCGTGCCCTCGTAATAGGCGCGGTAGTTCTGCTGCGTGACATAGCCCAGGTGAGGCGTGAGCACGGTGTTGGGCGCGCCCAGGATCGGGTGGCCGGGCGGCAGGGGTTCGATGTCGAACACGTCGATCCCGGCGCCGGCGATGGTGCCGGCCTTCAGCGCGGCGATCAGCGCATCCTGGTCGATCAGCGGCCCGCGCGAGGTGTTCACGATGAAGGCCGTCTTCTTCATCTGCGCGAGGTCCGCCGCGCCGATGATGCCGCGCGAACGCTCGGACAGGATCAGGTGCAGCGTCACCACATCGGCGGTGGACAGCAGCGTTGCCTTGTCAACGCGGGTGACACCCACCTCGGCGGCGCGTTCGTCGGTCAGGTTGGTGCTCCAGGCGATCACCTTCATGCCCAGTGCGAGACCGACCTTCGCCGCCCGCGCCCCGAGCTTGCCGAGGCCGACGACGCCGAGCGTGCGCCCTTCCGTGCCCCAGCCCACCGAGGTCTGCCACTGGCCCGCGCGCAGGGCGGCCTGCTGCGCCGGCAGGTCGCGCATCAGGTTCAGGATCAAGCCCCAGGTGATGTCCGTGGTCGGGTCCCCGGAGGAGGCGGTGCCGCAGAACACGATGCCCTTGTCGGCGCAGGCGGCGGCGTCGATCGACCGGTTGCGCGCGGCGGTGGTGATGAGCAGGCGCAGGTTGGGCAGCGCCTCGATCAGCGCGCGCGGGAAGGGGGTGCGTTCGCGCATCGCCAGGATGGCGTCGAAGGGGGCCAGGCGCTGCGCCAGCGCGGCGCGGTCCGTGATCGTGTCGCGGAACACCGTGACCTCGAGGCCCGGCAGCTTGTCCCAGGGGCCCATGGACATCGCCACGCCCTGGTAGTCGTCGAGGATGGCAAGGCGCTTGATCGCGTCGGGCATGGGTCGTCTCCTGTTCGTTGCGCGTGCATGGCGCGCGCGCGCGCCGCGCGCAAGCGGGGGTCAGCCGGGCGTGATGCCGGCGAGCGCCGCGCGCAGGCTTGCCGGCAGCGGCGTGGGCACCTTCTGCGTCGCGCGGTCCACATAGACGTGCACGAAATGCCCTTCGGCGGCGGCAACCTCGTCATCGCGGGCAAAAATGCCGATCTCGTAGCGCACCGAGGTATTGCCCGCCCGGCCGCAGCGCAGCCCCGCGGTGACCAGGTCGGGAAAGGCGATGGGCGCGAAGTAGCGGCACTGCGTCTCCACCACCAGGCCGATCACCGGCGCGGTCGGGATGTGCAGGAAGCCCGTGTCCATCAGGAAGCGCGCCACCACCGTGTCGAACCACGAGTAGTAGGTGACGTTGTTGACGTGCCCGTAGACGTCGTTGTCCATCCAGCGCGTCGGGATGGGCAGGAAGAAGCGGTAGTCCGCGCGCGTGCCGCGGTCTTTTGCCATGGTTCACCGACCCAGCGCGCGGGTGACGATCGCCTCGTCCACGCAGGCCTCGAAGGCGGGGGCGCCCTTGATGATGCCGGCCGAGCGCATCGCGCCCTGCAGTTGGTCGAAGGCGGCGCGCGGGAAATGCGGCGTGGGCGACCACAGCGCGACCGCCTGGTAGCGCGCCAGCGCCGCGGTGAGCGCGGTGCGGGGCACATCGGCGAACATCGGCGCCACCGTCTCGGCGATCTCGGCCGGCGGCGCGGTGTTCACGAAGTCCAGCGCGGCGGCCATGGCGCGGATCATGGCGGCGAACTCCTGGGCGCGTTCGGCGATGCGCGCCTCGGTCGCATAGAAGGCTGTATAGGCCGAGGCTCCGCGGTCCGCCGCGCGGTGCCAGACCGCCCCGCCCTGCGCCTCCGCCAGCGCGGCATGCGGTTCGAAGACCTGCGCGACATCGAGCCGCCCGTCGAGCACCGCGGCCAGGTTCTCCGCCATGGAACGATCCGTGACGCGATCCAGCGCATCCGGGTCGATGCCCGCGCGGCGCAGATCATCCTGCAGGCACCACCACGGCGTGGGCACCTCGCTGACCGTGCCGAAGCGCAGCCCCGGCAGGTCGGTCAGCGCGAAGCCCGGCCGCGCGCCGCGGCCCACCAGCAGGAATGGGTCCTTCATCACCACCGCGCAGAAGGACCGCAACGGGCAGGACGGGTCGCGGTCGCGCAGCAGCATCGGGCGCATCGGGCCGGACCAGGCGATGTCGGCCGCGCCGGACAGCAGGTTGTCGGCGGCCTTGTTCGGATCGCCGGCGGTGTCGCGACGCACCTCGACGCCTTGCGCGGCGAAGAACCCGCGCGCCTCGGCCACGTAGAACGGTGCGTAGAACACCGCGCGGAACGGTTCATTGAGAATGATGGGCTGCACGCGTGGTCCCCTTCGGTCTTCGGTCTTCGGCATCCGGCGCGCGGTGATGCGCCTGCATCCAACGCCGGTTCAAGTATGCGCATCCCGCGCCCGGTCACGCGCGCGTATCCTGCGCCCGGTCACGCGCGCGCATCCTGCGTCAGGTCACGCGCGCGCATCCTGCGCCCGGTTACGCGTGCGTATCCTGCGCTTGTTTACGCGTGCGCATCCTGCGCTTGGTTACGTGCGCGCATCCGGCGCCCGGTTACGCGTGCGCATCCTGCGCAACGCATGGCCCGCGCGCCAGCCCCGCCGATTCGCCGCTGGCGTCGTCTGGGAAGATCGCGGCATAACCCCCTGCCCGGACAGGGGGGAGCCCCCGAGCCCTTCGCCGGGACTCGTGATGACGCTACATCTGGTGTGTGCCGGTGCCCTAGGCCACAATCCCTATGGTTCCGACGCAGCCGATCCAACCTCTCGGGAAGCCCATGTCCGCCGCGCCACGGCCCGAAACAACGCCCCGACTGGAGCCGTTCCGCCTGCGCGGCGCGAACTTCAACCTGCTCGTGCTGCGCCTGCTGGACCCGCGGCCCGAAGCCGTGGTGCCCGCCATCGGCGACCAGTTCCGTCGCGCACCTGGCTTCCTGCGTTTCGCACCCGTGGTGCTGGGCCTGGGTGACCTCGACATCCCGGCGGGCAGCGTCGACTTCCAAGGGCTGATCGACGGGCTACGCGGGCTCGAGATCGTGCCCATCGGCACCACCGGCGGCACGCCGGAAATGCGCAACGCCGCGATGGCCTTCGGACTGCCGCCGATCCGCAGCACCGGCGGCAAGGACAACGAGGAACCGGTGGCCGCCGCGCCGGCGCCGGCCGAACCCGCGCCGCCGCCGCAGGCGCCGCCGCCGGCGCCGCCGCCGGCGCCCGGCACCGCGCGCCCGACCATGATCGTGGACACCCCCGTGCGCGCGGGCCAGCGCGTCTGGGCGCAGGGCGGCGACCTGGTGGTGACATCCACCGTCAATGCGGGCGGCGAGGTGATCGCCGACGGCAACATCCACGTCTATGGCGCGCTGCGCGGGCGTGCCATCGCCGGCGGCGGCGACAATGCCGAGGCACGGATCTTCGCGCAGAATTTCGACCCGGAACTCGTCTCCATCGCCGGCTACTACGCGGTGCGCGACGGGTTGGCGGGGGCGCCGATCGGCAAGGCCGTGCAGGTGCGCCTGACGGGCGAGCGCATGCGCTTCGACCCGATCGGCTGATGTGATTTCAAGGAGGCAGGGGACATGGCACAGGTCGTCGTCGTCACATCGGGCAAGGGGGGCGT
>LNEW01000035.1 GCA_001464375.1 Rhodospirillales bacterium Ga0074136
GTCCGGCTCCAGCCCCCGCCCGGTCCAGCGGAAGGGGATGGTCGGGTGCAGGTCCGTGGCAAGGCTTACCGGCGCCTCCCAGAAGTCAAAGGTGGCATCGGCCAAGCGGATGCCCCAATTGGCGAGACAAGCCACAGAACCAGGGTAATGCCGATGATGGTTCGCATCATGTCTGGCGTTCCTGGCGCTTCGCTTCGGACCAGAGGGATTCCATCTCCTCCAGCGTGCTGTCGCTCGGTGTTTTGCCCTCATGTCGAAGGCGTTGTTCGATATAGCCGAAGCGACGCTCGAACTTGCGGTTGGCCCCGCGCAGGCAGTCCTCGGGGTCGAGATCCAGCTTGCGCGCCAGATTCGCGAGCACGAACAGTAGGTCGCCGACCTCATCGCGTAGTGCCGCGCGATCCGGGGGTTGGTCGTCGGTGCGCAGTTCAGCGCGCAACTCCGCGGCCTCCTCCTCCAGCTTGTCCAGCACCGCGGCGGCGTCGGGCCAGTCGAAGCCGACCCGCCCGGCGCGGCGCGTCAGCTTGGCGGCCCGGGTCAGCGCCGGCAGGCCGGGGGGGATGCCGGCCAGCGTGCCGGTCTCGGCGCGGGTGGCGCGTTCGGCTTCCTTCTGGACCTCCCAGGCGGCGACCTGCTGTTCGGCTGTGCGGGTTTCCTCGGCACCGAACACATGGGGGTGGCGGCGGATCATCTTGTCGGCGATGGTCCCGGCGACGTCGGCGAAGGCGAACCAGCCGCGCTCCTCGGCCATGCGGGCGTGATAGACCACCTGGAACAGCAGGTCGCCGAGCTCGTCCAGCAGGGCGGCGGGCGACCCCCCGGCGATCGCGTCCTCGACCTCGTAGGCTTCCTCGATCGTGTAGGGGGCGATGGTGGCAAAGTCCTGGACCTGGTCCCAGGCGCAGCCGGTCCTGGGGTGGCGCAGCCGGGCCATGACCTCGATCAGATGGGCGGTGGCAGCGTCTGGGTCCTGGGGCATGGCGCATCCGTGGGCGAGGGCGGTGTTTCCTCCCGCGTCGGGGCGGCGCCGGCAACCCCCCGCGCGGTGTTGTCAGCCGCCGCGCCGCCGCCGATGCTGCACCGACGTGCCGCGCGCCCTGTCCGCGCGGCCTGGCCGAGCAAGGATCCGCCCGCATGTCCAAGGTCCGCGTCGTTTGCGCCCATGACTGCCCCGACATGTGCTCGCTGATCGCCGAGGTGGAGGATGGCCGCGTGGTGCGCATCCAGGGCGACCCGGACGACGCCTTCACCGCCGGCTTCGCCTGCGCGAAGGTCAACCGGGACATGGAGACGGTGCATTCGCCCGACCGGCTGCGCACGCCGCTGCGCCGCACCGGCCCCAAGGCGAGCGGGCAGTTCGAACCCATCGGCTGGGATGCCGCCCTGGACGAGATCACCACGCGCTGGAAGGCCATCATCGCCGAGAGCGGGCCTGAGGCGATCCTGGGCTACGCCTATTCCGCCCACCAGGGGCACATGAACCGGCGGCTGGTCTCCGGGCTGTTCCATGCACTGGGGACGTCCCGATTGCAGGCGGGGACGGTCTGCGACACCTGCTGCGAGACCGCCTGGGACATGACCTGCGGTCCGGTCGGCGGCACCGACCCGGAGGCCGTGGTTCATTCCGACCTGGTGATCGCCTGGGGCTGCGACCTGATGGCGGTGAACATCCATTTCTGGGCGCTCCGGCGTGCAGCTGGTGGTGATCGACCCGCGGCGCAGCCAGACCGCGGCGCGGGCGGATTGGCACCTGCCGATCCGGATCGGCACGGATGCGGCGCTGGCCTGTGGCATCGCGCATGTGCTGCTGCGCGATGGGTTGCTGGATCGTGACTACATCGCCGCCCATACGCTTGGTTTCGAACGATGGGCGGCCGAGGTGCTGCCGAATTTCCCGCCGCCGCGGGTCGCCGAGATCACCGGCCTGTCGGTGGCGGATGTCGAACGGCTGGCGGCGATGTATGGCGCGGCCAAATCCTCGCTGATCCGCCTCGGCGAAGGCATGACGCGCCTGGCGCGCGGCGGCCAGGCGCTGCGCGCGGTGGCGACGCTGCCGGCGCTGACCGGCGCCTATGGCCGGGAAGGGGGCGGGGCGCTGCTGCTGGCGGCCGGATCCATGGACTTCCAGTTCGGCATGCTGGGCAAGCCTTCCGGCCCCGCCACGGCGCGGATGGTGAACCACCTGGCCCTTGGCGAAGCACTGGAGGAGATGCGCGACCCGCCGCTGCGCGCCCTGTTCATCGCGGCGAACAATCCGGCGGTGACCAATCCCGACGTGAACCGGTTGCGGCGCGGGCTGGCGCGGGAGGACCTGTTCACCGTGGTCCATGACCCCTTCCTGACCGACACCGCGCGCTACGCCGACATCGTGCTGCCGGCCACCACCTACCTGGAAACCGAGGATTTCTACCGATCCTACGGCACCTACCGCATGCAGTACGCGCCCGCCGCGGTGCCACCCCAGCACCAGGCCCGGTCCAACTTCCACCTGGCGCAGGAACTCGGCCGGCGGATGGGGCTGACGGATGCGGTGTTCTCCGCTGCACCGCGCGACCTGGTGCCGCGGTTCTTCGCGGGCGCCACGGGCATCATCGCCGCGGTGGACCCGGCACGGGTGTTCGATGGCCCGGTGAAGGTGACGCCGCCGGCGGCGCAGGAGTTCCGCACGCCGTCCGGGCGGTTGGAAATCTACTCCGAGACCCTGGCGCAGCAGGGCGTGCCGCCCATGCCGACCTGGGAGGAAGACCCGATCGAGGCCGCCGATGCCGCCCGCTGGCCGCTGCGCCTGCTGACCGCGCCGGGGTATTTCCAGGCGCACACGGCCTATGCGGCGTCCCCCTTCCTGCGCAAGCGGGAGGGCGAGCCCTGCGCCATCCTGCATCCTGACGAAGCCTCCCGCCGTGGCCTCGTCGAGGGCCAGAAGGTGTTGTTGTTCAACGATCGCGGCAAGGTCGGGCTGGTGCTGCGCGTCAGTGACGAGGTCCGTCCCGGCGTGGTGCTGGTGCCCGGCCAGCGCCCGGATGGCGAGGCGGTGTCGGGCACGGTGAACATGCTGTGCGACGAACGCCGCACCGACATGGGTGAGGGGGCCTGCTACCAGTCCACCTTCCTCGATGTCGCGGCCTGGAGGGATGCGGCATGACCGACCTCGCCACCCTGTCGGCGACGGAGCAGGCGCGGCTGGTGCGCACCCGCCAGGCCTCGCCGGTCGAGATCACCGCCGCCGTGCTGAAGCGGATCGAGGCCTGGGAGCCGCGGATCAACGCCTTCGCCGCGCTGGACGGCGATCGCGCCATGGACGCCGCCCGCGCGGCCGAGGTAGCCGCGGTGGGGGATGGCGAGATCGGCCCGCTGCATGGCGTGCCGGTGACGGTGAAGGACATCACCGCGGTGGCGGGGCTGCCGACGCGGCGCGGATCGCGGCTGACCGACGCGACGCCGCTGGGGCATGATTCGCCGGTGGTGGCGCGGCTGAAGGGGGCCGGGGCGATCATCCTCGGCAAGACGACGGCGACCGAATATGGCTGGACGGCGGTGTCGACCAGTCCGCTGACCGGGCACACGCATAACCCGTGGAAGCATGGGGTTACCGCGGGGGGTTCATCCTCCGGCGCGGCGGCGCTGGCCGGGGCAGGGTGCGGGGCGCTGCACCTCGGGACGGATGGCGCGGGGTCGGTCCGGCTGCCGGCGCATTTCTGCGGCGCGGTCGGGCACAAGCCGACCTTCGGGCTGGTGCCCTATGCGCCGGTGACGAACAACCAGTCGCTGTCGCATGCCGGGCCGATCACGCGAAGCGTGGCCGATGCAGCGTTGATGCTGGAAGTGATGGCTGGGCTGCATCCATCGGATCATACGACATTACCGGGCGGATTCCGGATGGCGGATATGGGGCCGGCGGACCTGCGGGGGCTGCGGATCGCCTATAGCCCCGACCTCGGCCATGCGCGGGTCGATCCCGAGGTCGCGGCCGCCGTACGCGCCGCTGTTTCGGCCTTCGCGGAGGCCGGCGCGCGGGTGGAGGAAGTGACGCCGCCCTGGGGGCCCAAGGGGCCGGGGCTGGAGCGCGACCTCTGGGGCGTGGCGATGCTGCCGTTCCATGAGGCGGACCCGGCGCGCCGGGCGCAGCAGGATCCCGGCCTGGCCGCCTGCCTGGCGGAGTATGAGAGCCTGACCCTGGCGCAGGCGATCGCCGCCCAGGGCAAGCGGATCGCCTATGCGGCCGAGATCGGGGATTGGTTCGCCTCGGGCTGGGATCTGCTGGTCACGCCGGCGGCGTCGGTCACCGCCTTCGAGGTCGGGCGCCAGCGACCGGCGCATTGGCCAGAGCATGTGTGGGATTGGCTGGTCTGGGCGGAGTTCTCCTATCCCTTCGACCTGTCGCATGGGCCGGCGGTATCGGTGCCTTGCGGGCGGGACGGGCAGGGGCTCCCGATCGGGCTGCAGATCGCCGGGCCGCGTTGTGCGGATGGGCTGGTGTTGCGGGCGGCGGGGGTGTTCCTGGAGGCGCGGCCGTTCGTGCCGGGGTTCGCCACCTGAAGGCGCGCGCGGCGGCGACCGCCCCGCGCGCGCCCACAAGCCCAGCCTAGCCCAGCAACTGGCTCAGGCCATCGGCCGAGACGCCCAGCGCGATGATCTGGTCGCCAGTGGCCAGCGTGACCTGCACCGCATCAATCTCGTCGGGCAGGTCGTCGAATACCGCGAGCAGGTCGCGCTCCACCGCACCCCCATCGCTGACCTTGCCGAGGAAGGGCAGGAGGTCGGCGTCGAACAGCCCGGCATCGGCCAATTGCTGCTCGATCAGTGCCTTGGAGATCGTGATGTCCTCGATCTCGGCGTCGCCGAGGCCGCCCAGGATGTCGCGTCCGAGCGACAGAACATCCTTCGCCGGGTCGAAGTCGATGGCGATGATGAGGTCGACGCTGCCATTGTGGAGGATCTCGTCGCCGATGCGGAAGACATCGCGGCCCTCGCCGCCGATATGGACGCCGCGGCCCGTACCGGTGTCGAGGATATCATTGCCCTTGCCGCCGACCACCAGGTCGTCGCCGGCGCCGCCAAGCAGGATGTCGCGGCCCTGGCCACCGAACAGGGCGCTGTTCCCATCGCCACCGATCAGCTTGTCGCGGCCCTGGCCGCCCAGGGCGAGGGCAGTGCCCTTGCCGGCGAAGATGATGTCGTCGCCCTGTCCACCGGCGAGCAGGTTGAAGCCGGCTCCACCGATCAGCAGGTCCTTGCCCTGACCGCCGTCAGCAATGTCGTTGCCGGCGCCGCTGACCAGGATATCGTTGCCATTGCCGCCGAACAGGCTGTCGTCGCCGCGGCCACCGTTCAGGTAGTCGTTGCCGTTGCCGCCCTTGATCAGGTCGTCTCCGCCGAACCCGACCAGGATATCGTTGCCGTTGCGCCCGAGAAGGACGTCGTCCCGTTCCGTACCGAAGCGGAACGTCCAGCCGCCTTGGCCGCCGTCGTGGTGATGGTGATCCTCATCATCATCGTCTTCTCGGCCGTGGTTGGGCTTGCCGTACCGGTCGTCATCGTCGCTGTCGTCGTCATGCTGGCGGGATTTGAAGGCCGGGCCGTATGGCTTGCTCATGATGGCTCTCCCGAGGCGGGTTTTCCGTGTTGCGCCATGGCCACGCGGCGGGCGAAGGGATGCGACCGCCGCGCGCAGGCTGACAGGTAACGCACGGGGATGGCGATGTTATGCGCGGGAAGGCGGGTTTACGGAGAGTGATCCGAATGCCGCATAAGGTATATTATGGAAATTATCGATCAGGTACGTCAGGCATGGCCGCGCCGCCACGCCCAAGCCGCCCACTCAAATCTCCTCCACCGCCGAAACCCCCGGCAGCACCTTCATCGCCTGCAACACCCGTGGCCCAACATTCCAGCCATTGGGCAGCGCCACCTCGACCTCCTGGCCCAGCGCGATGCGCGGCACCAGCACCACGCGCCCGCGGCCGCGGCCCTCGCGCGCCAGGATGTCGCGGATCGGCCCGACCGCGGCTTCCTCCTCGATCCACAGCCGGATACCGCCGCCCGCACCGCTCGCGGCCTTCTCCAGGCTTTCGACGTCCGTCGCGGTCAGGCGCAGCGCCTCGCCCTCCATGCGCGCATCGGCGGTCACCAGCACGGCCTTGCCCTCGGCCAGCAGCTCGCGCGACCGGTTCAGCACCTCCGAGAAGCACGTCACCTCGTAGGACCCCTGAGCGTCGGACAGCCGCACCCAGGCCATCCGGCTGCCGGTCTTGGTGGTGCGTTCCTTGGCGTTCACCACCGTGCCGGCCAGCTTCAGCCGCGCCGAACCCGACCGCGCACGGTCGGCGATATGCGCCGAATTCGTCACGCCAAGCCGCTGAAGCGCCTTTCGATACGTGTCCAGCGGATGCGCCGACAAATGGAACCCGACCGCCTCGGCCTCGTGCGCCAGGCGATCGAACAGCGGCCAGTCCGGCACATCGGGCAGCCTCAGCGGCTCCGACTGTTTCGATTCCGCGCCGAACAGGCCGATCTGGCCGGACCCGCGTTCCTCCGCATCGGCCTGCGCGCGGCGCAGGATCGTCTCGGCACCGGCCATCACGCGGGCACGGTTCTTCTCCAGGCATTCGAAGGCGCCGGCGCGCGCCAGGTTCTCGATCTGCATCTTGTTGAGCAGCTTCGGATCGACCCGCGCCGCCAGGTCGGCCAGCGACGCGAAGGGGCCCGACGCATCGCGCGCCGCCGCCAGGTCGCGCATCGCCGCCTCGCCCACCCGCTTCACCGCCGCCAGCGCGAAGCGGATCGCCTCCTTGCCGTCCGGCGTGGCGTCCACGCGGAACTCGGCGCCTGACCGGTTGATGTCCGGCGGCAGGATCGGGATGCCCAGCCGCGCGCATTCCTGCATGTGCCCGGCCAGCTTGTCGGTGTTCGACAGGTCCAGCGTCATCGACGCCGCCATGAAGGCCACCGGGTGGTTCGCCTTCAGCCAGGCGGTCTGGTACGAGACCAACGCATAGGCTGCGGCGTGCGACTTGTTGAAGCCGTAGTCGGCGAAGCGCTCCATGAGGTCGAAGATCTCGGCCGCCTTGGCGGGTTCGATGCCGCGCTTCTCGGCGCCCTCGCAGAAGATGGCGCGCTGCGCCTCCATCTCCGATCGCACCTTCTTGCCCATCGCGCGCCGCAGCAGGTCGGCGGACCCCAGCGAATACCCCGCCAGGTCCTGCGCGATCTGCATGACCTGTTCCTGGTAGACCATGATGCCGTAGGTCTCGGCCAGCACATGGTGGATCGCCGGGTGCGGCGCCGCCCAGGGCTCGCCCGCCTTGCGCGAGCAATAGGCCGGGATGTTCGCCATCGGCCCCGGGCGATACAGCGCGACCGCCGCCACCAGGTCCTCGAAGCGCGACGCACGCATCTGCCGCAGGCAGTCGCGCATCCCCTGCCCTTCGAACTGGAACACCCCGGCCGCATCGCCCTTCGCGAGCATGGCGTAGGTGCGCGGGTCATCGAGCGGGATCGCCATGATGTCGACCAGCACCCCCTGCCCCTTCAGGATGCCCAGCGCGCGTTCGATCACCGTCAGCGTCTTGAGGCCGAGGAAGTCGAACTTCACCAGCGAAGCCGCTTCCGCGTATTTCATCGAATACTGCGTGACCAGCATCTCCGACCGCGGGTCGCGGTACAGCGGCACGATCTCGATCAGCGGGCGGCGGCCGATCACCACGCCGGCGGCGTGCGTCGACGCATTGCGGTACAGCCCCTCGACCTGCAGCGCGATATCCAGCAGGCGCGCCACCTGTTCGTCGGAATCGCGCATGTCCTGGAGGCGCTGCTCGCCCTCGATGGCCTGGGACAGCGTGACGGGCTTGGCCGGGTTGTTCGGGATCAGCGAGGCGATCTTGTCGACCTGGCCATAGGGCATGCCCAGCACGCGCCCCACGTCGCGCACCGCGGCCTTGGCCTGCAACTTGCCGAAGGTGATGATCTGCGCGACGCGGTCATGGCCGTATTCGCGCACCACGTAGCGGATCACCTCGTCGCGTCGGTCCTGGCAGAAGTCGATGTCGAAGTCCGGCATCGACACGCGCTCGGGGTTCAGGAAGCGTTCGAACAGCAGCCCGAAGCGCAGCGGGTCGAGGTCGGTGATCAGCAGCGACCAGGCGGCAACCGACCCGGCACCTGACCCGCGCCCCGGCCCGACCGGGATCGGCGGCACCTGCGCCTTGGCCCATTGGATGAAGTCCGCGACGATCAGGAAGTAGCCCGAGAAGCCCATCTTCTCGATGACCGACAATTCATAGTCCAGGCGTTCGCGATAGGTGGTGCGCGCCGCGTCGTCCGGCGGCGGCTGCATGGCGTCCAGGCGCTTCTCCAGCCCCTCCTTCGCCATGGCGCGCACCGTCTCGGCCTCGGTCATGCCGGGCGTGACCTTGGGGCAGACGGGCAACTCGGGCTTCTTCGATTCCGCCATCACGGCGCACATCCGTGCGATGGCGAGCGTGTTGTCGCAGGCCTCGGGCAGGTCGTGGAACAGCGCGCGCATGGCGCCCGCCGGCTTGAACCAGTGCTCGGGCGTCACGCGGCGGCGGTCGCGCTCGGCCATGGTGCGGCTCTCGGCGATGCACAGCAGCGCGTCGTGCGCCTCGTGCATCTCGGGCTTCGCGAAATACACGTCATTGGCGGCGACGATCGGCAGGCCGGCGTGATGCGCCAGCGAGAGCAGCCCCGCCTCGATCGCCGGTTCCTGCGGCAGGCCGTGGCGGTGCAGCTCGACAGCCAGGCGGTCGGGAAACGCCTCGCGCAGCGCATCCAGGATGCGCGACGCCGCATCGCGCCGGCCTTCGCCGATCAGCCGCGCCACCGGGCCGAGCGTGCCGCCGGTCAGCAGGAACAGCCCCGCCGCATGCTCGCGCAGCAGGTCCAGCGTGATGGCGGGGCGGCCCGAGGGATCGTCCCGCAGGAAGCCGTGCGACGACAGCCGCTGGAGGTTGTCCAGCCCCGCCGCATCCATGGCGAGTGCCACCAGCGGATCGGGGTTCTGCCGCGCCGCATCCGGCCGGTCGGGGTCGGACTCGGCGCGGGTCAGGAACAGCCGGCATCCCATGATCGGCTGGATGCCCTTCTTCGCGCAGGCTTCCGCGAATTCCAGCGCGCCGAACATGTTGGCGCTGTCGGTCAGCGCCACCGCGGGCATGCCGTGGTCGACCGCCAGTGACGCCAGCTTCTCGGCCTTGATCGCGCCTTCGCTGAGCGAATAGGCGGAATGGACGTGCAGGTGGATGAAGGATGCCGGGGGGGTCATCGCGGGACTCGCATGCGGGGCGGCAGGGTAGCGCGGCGGCTGGCGCAGCGGAACGCGGGCACGCGATTCACCAGGCCTGGACGGGCCTGCGGGGCTGCGGCCAGGATCGGCCATTCGCAACCACCTTGACGGAGTTCGCCATGCCCTTCCGCGCCCTCGCCCTGCTGCTGCCGCTGCTCGCCGCGACGCCGGCCCTCGCCCATGGCGGGCACACGGAGGGGTTCGGCGCGGGGCTGGCCCATCCGCTGCTGGGGCTTGATCACCTCGTGGCGATGGTCGCGATCGGCCTCTGGGCGGCGCAGCGGCGGATGCTCGCATTGCCCTTCGGCTTCCTGGCGGGCATGGCGGGCGGGATCGCGCTCGGCATCGGCTTCGACCTGCCGGGCGTGGTGGAACCCGCGGTGGCGGGCACCCTGGTGCTGATCGGCCTTGCGGTGGCGCTGGCGGTCCGGCTGCCGGCGGCGGCGGGCGTCGCGGCGGCGACACTGTTCGGGCTGCTGCACGGCGCCGCGCATGGCGGGGAGATCGCCGGCCTGGCGGCGACGACGGCGGGCGGAATGCTGGTGGGCTCGGCGCTGCTGCATGCGGCGGGCTACCTGGCCGGCACGGCGGCGGCCCAGCGTGTCGCGCAGGCCGGGGGTGGGGCCGTCGCGGCGGTGGGCTTGGTGCTGCTGCTGGCCTGACGCGGTCAGCCTCCGGCCAGCGCGGCCGCGTGCTCGTTGCAGTAGATCGCCTCGAGCGCCCGGCACAGCCCGGCCACATCGCAGGCCGGGCTGGCGGACAGGCGCGCGCGCATCGCCGCCCGCAGCGCGGCAAGGCGAGCGGGCGTGCCGGGGTCGCAGCCAATCGCAATGGCGCGCGCGACATAGTCCTCCGCATCCTGCGCGACCCACTCCGCCAGCCCTGCGGCCAGCAGCAGTGACCGGCTGGTCCGCGCCGCCCAGCGGTCGCCGTTGAAGGCCAGCACCGGCACGCCCTGCCACAGCGCCTCGGTCGTGGTGGTGCCGCCATTGTAGGGAAAGGCATCGAGCGCGATGTCGATGCGGTCGTAGGTCGCGAGGAATTCGAGATGCGGCGCGGGCGTGTCCAGCACCAGCCGGTCGGCCGCGATCCCATCCTGCGCGAAGCGGGCGGTGATCGCCTCCCGGTTCGACGCATCGCCGAAGGAACTGTTGCGCAGCACCAGCCGCGCGCCCGGCACGCCTTTGATGATGCGCGACCAGGCGGCCAGCGTCGCTTCCGTGAGCTTGTAGGCGGAGCACAACGATCCGAAGGTGATGCGTCCGGTGACCAGGCAGGGCGGCGGGACGACATCCGGCGCCGGATGGTTGACGGTGAAGGCCAGGTAGCTGCCGGGGACGCGCAGGATGCGCTCCGGGTAGAAGTTCTCCTCGGCTGGCGGGATCACCGCGTCGTCGCCGATCAGCGCATCGAAGGCT
>LNEW01000036.1 GCA_001464375.1 Rhodospirillales bacterium Ga0074136
GCCGCCGATGTCTGGGGTGAAGATCAGCCTCGCCAACCTGGCCTACAACCTCAAGCGGCTCGTCTGGCTTAGCAGCAAGGCCGCGCCAGCGTGGGGTCTGCAACCGCAGCGCCCATCATCATCGCGCCCCGGCAAACGTCCATCAGCAGCGGGATGTCCGTGATCCCGGCGCACAGCGACTGACCACGCACCACGCAACCATCATAGTCCAAGAAATCGGGGCTTCTGGAGGTGTCCAGCTGCCTGTCAGTGGAAATCCCGGCTCGGTGGCATTCGCACCCGCGCGCGGGGGTCGTCCCGTGGATTGGGTCGGCGCACCTCGTCCGCGCGCGCCAGGGTGGCTTCCCAGCGCGCCTCCTCCATCAGGTGCAGGCCGTCGAGCAGGTCGGACCGGTCCTCGATGCGCGCCACCAGCAGATGAATGATCGGGATCTCCGCCGTCTCGAGGCGCTCGACGCGGCCTTCCGCGATGGCCAGGCGCGATGCGACCACGGCGCCTCGGAAGCGTTCGGCGATGTCCGGATACATCACCAGGTTGGCGATGCCGTGCTCGTCCTCGACGGTGAAGAACACCACGCCCTTGGCGCTGCCGGGACGCTGGCGCACCAGCACCAGGCCCGGCAGGCGCAGGCGGCGGCCCTGCGGTGCGGCGGCCAGCACGCGCGTATCGGCCAGGCCCAGCGCATCCAGTTGCGGACGCAGCAGCGCCATGGGGTGCGCGCGCAGCGTCAGCCCGGTGCCGGCGTAGTCGAGCACCGTCTGCTCCCCGGCCGTCGCGCGCGACAGGCGCGGGGCTGCCTCGGCACCATCATGCGCGGCCAGCGGCGGTGCGGGCCCCGACAGCGCCGCAGCATCCCACAGCGCCGCACGACGGTCGCGCCCCAGGCCGCGGAAGGCATCCGCCTGCGCCAGCGCTTCCAGCGCCTTGCGGTCAAGCCGCGCGCGGCGCGCCAGGTCGGCGATGGAGACGAAGGGGCCATCCGCGCGGGTATCGGCGATGCGCCTGCCCGCCTCCTCCCCAAGCCCCGTCACCAGTCGCATGCCAAGCCGCAGCGCCAGACCCTCCGCGCTGCGCGCATCGGGTTCCAGCGCGCAATCCCATCCGCTCGCCACCACATCGGCCGGGCGCACCGCAACCCGGTGCTCCCGCGCGTCGCGCACGATCTGCGCCGGGGCGTAGAATCCCATCGGCTGGCTGTTGAGCAGTGCGCAGGCAAACACCGCGGGGTGGTGGCACTTCACCCAGGCGCTGGCATAGACAAGCAGTGCGAACGACATGGCGTGGCTTTCCGGAAAGCCGTAGCTGCCGAAGCCCTCGATCTGCTGGAAGCAGCGTTCGGTGAAGTCCGGCGGGTAGCCGCGGCGGAGCATGCCGCTGATGAACTTCTGCCGGAACGCCGCGACCTTGCCCTCGTTGCGGAAGGTCGCCATGGCGCGGCGCAGCCCATCGGCCTCGGCCGGGGTGAAGCCGGCGGCGACGATGGCGATGCGCATCGCCTGTTCCTGGAACAGCGGCACGCCGTAGGTGTGCTTCAGCACGGCCTTCAGCTCGTCCGGGTCGCCCTGGGTGGGGGAGGGGATGTCCGCAGGTTCGAGCCCGTCTCGCCGCCGCAGATACGGATGCACCATGTCGCCCTGGATCGGTCCCGGGCGGACGATCGCGACCTCCACCACCAGGTCGTAGAACTTCCGAGGCTTGAGACGCGGCAGCATGTTCATCTGCGCGCGGCTTTCCACCTGGAAGACGCCGACCGCGTCGGCCCGGCGCAGCATCTGGTAGACCTTCGGGTCATCGGGCTGCAGGTCGCGCAGCCCAATGCGCGTGCCGTGATGCCGTTCGATCAGGGCGAAGCCGCGCCTGAGGCAGGTCAGCATGCCCAGGCCCAGCACATCGACCTTCATCATGCGCAGCGCCTCGATGTCGTCCTTGTCCCATTCGAGGGTGGTGCGGTCCGCCATCGCCGCGTTGGAGACGACGGCGAGTTCGACCAGCGGTCCCTCGGTGATGACGAAGCCGCCGACATGGGTGGAGAGGTGGCGCGGGAAGTCCTGGATTTCCTCCGCCAGTTCGATCGCCAAACCGAGGCGCGGGTCGGCGGTCGCGTCGAGGCCTTTCTCGGCCGCCACCTCCGTCATGTCGCGATCCCCGCGCGGACCCCAGACGGCCTTGGCCAGGCCCGCGGTGACATCCTCGGTCAACCCGAGCGCCTTGCCGACCTCCCGGATCGCGCCACGCGGCCGGTAGCGGTTCAGCGTGGCACACAGCGCGGCGCGGTCGCGGCCGTAGCGCTGATAGATGTGCTGGATCACCTCCTCGCGCCGCTCGTGCTCGAAATCCACGTCGATGTCGGGTGGTTCATTGCGCGCGGTCGACAGGAAGCGGGCGAACAGCAGGTCATGCGTCTCGACATCCGCCGCGGTGATGCCGAGCACGTAGCAGACCGCCGAATTCGCCGCCGAGCCGCGGCCCTGGAACAGGATGCCCTTGCTTTGCGCGAAGCGGACGATCTCGTGCACGGTGAGGAAGTAGGGGGCGTAGTCGAGCTGCGCGATGAGTGCGAGCTCGTCCTGCAGCAGGCGGCGCAGCTTCTCCGACGGGCCGTCCGGCCAACGTATCGCCAGGGCCTCGCCAAGGCGTACCTCCAGCGTCTCCTGCGCCGTGCGGCCGGGGTCGAGCGCCTCCTTCGGATACTCGTAGCGCAGCTCATCGAGGCTGAAGCGGCAGGCATCCGTCACGCGCAGCGTATTCGCCACAGCCTCCTCGTGTCCCTGGAACAGCCGCAGCATTTCCGCCGGCGGCTTCAGATGGGCCTCGGCATTCGCCTCCGCCGCGAAGCCCAGCGTATCGACCGCGGTATGCAGGCGGATGGCGGTGAGCACATCGGCGAGCCGCCGCCGCTGCGGCGCATGGAAACGTCCGCCGCCGGCGGCCAGCAGCGGCGGGCCGATCCTCGCCAGCACATCGAGCCGATTGCGGTCGTCGCCGCGAAAGCGATGCGTGGCGGCGCAGAACAGCGGCATCGCCAAGTGCGGGTGCAGCGCCGTCGCATCGGCACGCAGCCTGGACGCGAATTCCGAGCCGACATCGTCCGGCGCAACCAGCGCCATCACGCTGCCCGCGGCATGTGCAATCAAGGCTGCCCGATCGATCCGGCATTCCCCTTTCGGCGCCGCCATCCGGCCTTCCGAGAGCAGTCGCGTCAGCCGCCCCCAGGCAGCGCGATCCGCGGGCCAGGCGAGGTATTCGCAACCATCGGCCAGGCAAAGCCTTACACCGGGGACGAAGCGCAGCCCGTCCTCCTTCGCCGCCACATGGGCGCGGACCACGCCGGCGAAGGCATTGCGGTCCGCCACACCGATCGCCGCATGGCCGAGCGCCTTCGCCATCCCAACCATCTCGTGCGGATGCGACGCGCCTTCCAGAAAGGAGAAATTCGTCAGCGCGCCCAACTCGGCGAAGCCGGTCACGGCAGATGCCCATGCAGCACCCAGCGCCCCTGCGGCCCCATCGGTCCGGCGCGGCAGACCCACAGCCGCACGCCGGAATCCAACTCCACGCGATAGTAGTCGCGCGGCAGCCTGTCGGGCCGGTCGCGCCACCATTCTGGCTCGATCCGCTCGGGCCCTTCGGCGCGCAGCACGCGCTGCCAGATGCGGCCGAGCCGCAGCCTGAACGGCGGGCCGTCGGGTACCTCCGCCATTACCTCCAGCGCAGGAGGGCGCCGCAGCAGCCGCACCGGCCGCGGCCGCGGCGCCCAGTGGACGGGCATCTCCATCGGCTCGAAGGCGTTCACGCGCGCCATCGCACGTTCCGGCCAATGGCTCGCCCGCGGCGCCAGGCGCCACACCGGCAGGCGCTGCGACAGGCGGTCGAGCAGTTGCGCCAGTTCCGCCTGCCGTGCCGCGCGCCCGGCCGTGCCAAGGCTTTCCTGCACCCCGGTCAGCGGATCGGTCCCCGGCGCCTCCAGCGTGATCCGGTCGTAGCCGCAGTCCGGTTCCAGCCGTTCGAGTTTCCCGTGGAACAGGCGCACCAGGTGCTTCGGGTCGCGCGTCGCGAGTCCCGTGCCGATCGCGACCTCCTGCACCGCGCCATCGACGCGATGCGCGCGCAGCAGCATCCGCCGCGCACCGCGGCCGGCCTCCCGCAGCGCGCGGCACAGCGCCTCCAGCAGCAGGCCGAGCGCGGCCTCGATCCCCTCCCGCGTCACCACCGGGTCGGCGAAATCCTGCGCCACCTGCATCTCCGGCGGCGGGCGGATGGGTGAGATCGGCCGAGCGGCCTGGCCCAGCGCCTCCTCCAGCGCCCGCGCCAGCCCGGTCCCGAAGCGCCGCACCAGCCCCGGGCGGGGCTGTGCCGCGACGCTGCCCACATCGCGCAGGCCCAGCCCATGCAAGGCGCTCACCAGCCGCGGTTCCAGTCGCAGCGCAGCGAGCGAGAGCGGCCGCGCCGCCGCGGCCTCCTCCCCCGCCGCCACCACGCCGCCCGACCCGGCCCGCACCAGCGCCAGCGCCGTACCCGGCGCCCCTGCCACCGCGCCGCGCGCCGTCAGCCCCAGCCGCGCGAGCCGCCCCAGCACCTCTGCCCGCAGCGCCGCCTCACCCCCGAACAGATGCGCCACGCCGGTGATGTCGAGCAGCAGCCCGTCCTGGGCCTCGACCCCCACCAGCGGCGTGAAGCGCAGGCACCACAGCGCCAATCGCCCCAGCATCACGGCATCGCCGGCCGCATCCTCCGGCACCAGCACCACCCCAGGCAGGATCGCCTGCGCATCCGCCAACGCCTGGCCAACCCGCAGCCCGGCCGCCTCGGCCTCGGTACTGACCGACACCACCACCCGCTGCGCCCCACGCTGTGCCCAGACGGCAACCGGGCCGGGACGGCGCAGGCGCTCGACCGGCAGGCGGGGCAGGAGGAGGGCGAGGGTGCGGCGGTGCGGATCGGGGTGGGCGCGGCCGGGGGGCGCTGCCTCCTGGACCCCCGCCGGGGAGGCCGCGACCTCCCCGGACCCCGTGGCAAATGGGGCGGGGAGAGGGAGGGGCACAGCGGTCGCGTTGGCGAAGAGGTCGATCGGAAGCGCTGCGGGCGGGGCGGGGGGCTGGCCCCTGGGTGCGCCTTCGCCTATCCGCGGCGTCCCGCAGCATCGCCGCCTCATGCCCGCTGCCGCGCCGGCGTGGCGCCCTCCTCGGTCACCAGGTCTTCGCCGTGCCAAGTGGCGCGCCAGGTGGCGGGCCGGCCGCCGCGGCAGCGCAGCAGGTCGAGGCTCCAGGCTGGGTCGCCGATGGCGTGGGGGCTGGCGCTGTCGGACGGGGTGGCGCCGATGCGCCAGCGGGTCAGGGCGGCGGTCGGGGAAGCGTTGTCCTCGTCCGGGCGCAGCAGCAGGCCGAGCACGCCACCGGCCTCGGCCGCGAGTTGCAGGCGGCGCGCGGCGGTGAGGTCGAGCGCGCCGGTCATCAGCAGGGCGGCGCCCACGGCCGGGCAGCGCAGGGTTTCCTCCATGGCCCAAAGGGCGTCCTGCGCGCGCGGCGCGCGGACCAGGACCAGGTGCGCCGGGGAGAGGCCGAAGCGCGCCAGGCCGGGCGGCCAGGCATCGGGGTCGGGCGCGATCCAGAGCACCGTGCCGCCGGCGCGGGCCAACACCAGGGCGGCGAAGCCGGCGGCGGCACCGGGTTCGGCGGCCAGGATCTCGTGCAGCGCGGCGCGCGGCAGACCGCCCCAGGGCAGGCCGGCGTCGATGGCGCGCGACAGGGGGATGGCGTCCTCCCCGCGCGCGGACAGGGCTTCTGTCGCGCCGGAGCGCTCAAGGCGCGCGATGCGGGCGCGCAGCGCCGAGAGCAGGGCGGGACGGTCGAACGGGGGGGCGTCTGCGGGGGTGGGCATGGCCTGGGGGGAGGGCCGCTGATGTTCATCTTATGTTCTCGTACTGCTCGGCTAAAGGTCAAGGACTGTGGATGGTTTCGCCTCGCGGAAGCCTGTGCTGCCAAGGGTTTTCGCGAATAACGCTTTCAGGAGAAAGGATTTCCTCCCCCTTGTCCCGGCCTGCCCGGCAACCGACCATCATCAACCAGGACGCAAGGAACGCCCGACCATGGATGCAGCCCCGCCCGCTTCCACCGGCATCGTGGATGGCTTCGAGGGCGCTGTGGGCAACACCCCGCTGATCCGCCTGCGCCGCGCCAGCGAGGCGACCGGCTGCGAGATTCTCGGCAAGGCGGAATTCATGAATCCCGGGGGGTCGGTGAAGGACCGCGCAGGACTCGGCATCATCCTTGATGCCGAGAAGCGCGGGCTGCTGACACCGGGCCAGCCGGGCACGATCGTCGAGGGTACGGCGGGCAATACCGGCATCGGCATCACGCTGGTGGCCAATGCGCGCGGCTACCGCGCCGTCATCGTGGTGCCCGAGACGCAGAGCCGCGAGAAGATCGACTTCCTGCGCATGATCGGCGCCGACCTGCGGCTGATCCCGGCCAAGCCATACTCCGATCCCGGCAACTACGTGCACTACAGCCGCCGCCTGGCGGAGGAGATGGGCGCGGTCCACGCCAACCAGTTCGATAATTTGGCTAATCGCGCCGCGCATGAGGCGACGACAGGCCCCGAGATCTGGGCCCAGACGGAAGGCCGTATCGACGCCTTCACCTGTTCCTGCGGCACCGGCGGCACGCTGGCCGGCGTGGCGCGCGCGCTCAAGGCCCGCAAGCCCGGCGTGCGGATCGTGCTGGCCGACCCGATGGGCAGCGCGCTGTATTCCTGGGTTAAGACCGGCACGCTGAAGGCCGAGGGCAATTCCATCACCGAGGGCATCGGCCAGGCCGCCCGCGTGCCCGCCAACCTCGAACCCGACCGCGCGCTGATCGACGATGCCGTGCAGGTGAGCGATGAGGAAGCGCTCGAACAGGTGTTCGACCTGCAGATCCATGAGGGGATCTCGATCGGCGGGTCGGCCGGCGTGAATGTCGCGGCAGCGATCAAGGTGGCGAAGGCGATGGGGCCGGGCCATCGCATCGTGACGCTGCTGTGCGACGGCGGCGCCCGCTACCAATCGAAGCTGTTCAATCCGGACTTCCTGCGCGGCAAGGGCCTGCCCGTGCCGCCCTGGCTGGCCTGACGCGACCCTCGGGGGCACCGATGGAAATCACCGAACTCGCCCGCGCCATCCGCAGCCGCGACCCGGCCCGGCCGTCCTGGCCGGAGACGATCCTCTGCTACGCCGGGCTGCACGCCGTGCTGTGGCACCGCATGGCGCACGCACTCTGGCGGATGAGGCTGAAGGGGCTGGCGCGCTTCGTCTCCCATATCGGCCGCTTCCTGACCGGCATCGAAATCCATCCCGGCGCGACCATCGGCCGGCGGTTGTTCATCGACCACGGCATGGGCGTGGTGATCGGCGAGACGGCGCAGATCGGCGACGATGTGCTGATCTATCACGGCGTGACCCTGGGCGGGTTGTCGGGCAGCCCGGGCAAGCGGCACCCGACCATCGGCAACAACGTCGCGATCGGTGCGGGAGCGCAGGTGCTGGGGCCGATCACCATCGGCGATGGCGCGCGCATCGGCGCCAATGCCGTGGTCACCAAGGACGTGCCGCGCGACTGCACCGTGGTCGGCATCCCGGCACGCCCGCCAGCCGGGTCGATCTGCACGGACCCGACGCTGGGCTATGGCCTGACCGATCCCGACCAGGACCCGGTCGGCGAGCAGCTGGCGGTGATGCGCGCCGAGATGGCCGCGCTGCGCGCGCGTGTGGCGGAGTTGGAACGCGAGCCAGTTGTGTCGCGATAAAATTGATGCGTGCTGCGGCGGCGGTCATGATACTTCGGCATGCCCCAATCACCGTTCGCATGGAACGTGATCATGACTTCACTTGCAGCGACGATCCTCGTGGGAAAGCCCATAACCGCTGTCGAAGTCGTCGAAGACTATTTTCAGTTCAGTTGTGGTGGCGATATCTATTTAACGATCTATAATGATCATGAGGTCTATCCTCATGGAAGTTTATCGTCTTTGCGCGGCCGAGTCATTGAAGGCGTTACCGAAAGCGCGACAGAAATTCGCTTTGTTTTCGAAGGCGATGCACACCTATCAGTAAAGTTGGAAGCCCAGGCGTGGCACGGGCCAGAAGCCATGCTGCTTTGGCGGCGCGGACAGCCTCTCATCGTTTGGAATTGACGACACTATCTCGTCGCGAGTCGCTGCTTTCAGGGCGAGAGGCGAAAACGGATCAACTCCTTACCGCCTTCGCCTCTCGCCCTCGGATAGATCGGCTCAGCCCCGCCGGGGTGCCAGGTCCCAAGGCGCGCGGCGGGCTTCTTCCAGCGCCTCGGATCGGCTGATGCCGATATCAGCCAGCATGCGGCGATCCATCTCGGCCAGCTGGCGGCGGGTCTCGATCGCCTGCAGCGCGCGGCGCAGCGGGAAAAGCCAGGCGTTGCTGCGGACGGCGATGAACCGGACGGCATGGAAGGCGGGGATGCTGCGGATCGTCATGGCGGGCCTCCTGGTTGCGCCACAACGAGCATTGCGGAGGTGCGCGTATCAGGAAAACGAAATCGGTTGACCTTTAACATCAGAAAGTCTGATGCTCAGCCAATCCTGCCGAAAGCGGCAGGCCGCGATGATCCACCTCCGCTCTGCACCGCACCCATGCTTGCCATCCCCCCTGGAATCGATCCCGACCTGTTGCGGTCCTTCGTGCTGATCGCGGAGGGCGGGTCCTTTACGCGCGCCGCGGTCGCCGTGGGCCGGACGCAATCTGCCGTCTCGATGCAGATCCGCCGGCTCGAGGAGATGCTCGGCCAGCCCCTGCTGCTACGCGGGCCGCGCGGGGTTGAGACGACGCCGCATGGCGCCTGGCTGCTGGAGCGCGCCAAGCGATTGCTCGCCATGCATGACGAAATCTTCGCCACCTTTCGCACGCCGGCCGTCTCGGGGACCGTGCGGCTCGGCACGCCGGACGACTACGCCTTGCGCTGGCTGCCGGGAATCCTCGCCCGCTTCGCCGAGGTGCATCCGGCGGTCGAGGTCGTGGTCACCTGCGCCCCGTCCAACGAACTAGTCGCGCGGCTCGAGAGCGACGAGATCGACCTGACCCTGCTCTCCGGCGGCAATGAGCGGCCGGGAATGGTGGGACAGCCGCTGTGGCGCGCCGGGCTGCGCTGGATCGGCTCGGCGGCGCACGCGACGCATCGCCGTTCGCCCATCCCGCTGGCAACCGCGCAGCCGCGCTGCGTCTGGCACCGCGCGGCGGTGCGCGCGCTGGAGGAGGCAGGGCTGCCCTGGCGGATAGCCTATACGAGCACGTCCCAGACGGGCACCCTGGCGCCGACATTGGCAGGGCTGGCCGTCACCATCGGCCTGCCGGGGCCGCTGCCGGCGGGACTTCGGTTCCTCGGCCCGGAGGATGGCATGCCACCGCTGCCGGATTTCTCGATCATCCTGCTGGCGGGCCCGTCCGGTGGTCCGGTGGTCGAGACGCTGGCCGAGGCGATCCGCGCCGGCTTCGCCGAGGCGGCGGTGACCCAGGCTTGAGCGGCTGCGCGTGGCGTGCGATCTCGGTAGGAATCACCACGCATCGGGTGATTGTCTTGGGAGAACGCCACGTGATCGACTGCCGCAGGCGTGCCGCATCAGGTCGGGCCGGCTGTGCCTTCGGTTGACATGAGCGAGGCCGCGCACGTCGCGGCGGTGATGGAGGAGGGCGCTGCGCTGCGCCGCCGCCTGGCCGCGGACCTGACACCGGCCGTGATCGGCGTCGTCGATGCCTGCGAGGCGTCGATGCGGGCCGGCGGCAAGCTGTTTTTCTGCGGCAATGGCGGTAGTGCGGCGGATGCGCAGCACCTGGCGACCGAATGGCTGGTGCGGCTGCGCTCCAGGGTCGAGCGGCCATCCTGGCCGGCCATCGCGCTGACCCTGGACCCCGTGGCATTGACGGCGGGGGGGAATGACTACGGGTTCGACGAGGTCTTCGCCCGGCCGCTTTCCGGGCTTGGCCGTACCGGCGATGTGCTGTTCGGCATCACCACCAGCGGCCGGTCGCCCAATGTGCTGCGGGCGCTCGAGACGGCGCGCGGCATGGCGATCGTGACGGTCGGGCTGCTGGGCGGCGATGGGGGGGCGGCGAAGGCGCTGTGTGACCACCCGCTGATCGTCCCGAGCACCGTGACGGCTCGAATTCAGGAAGCGCACATCACGCTGGGGCACGTCGTGCTGGAATTGCTCGAGGACCGGCTGGTGCGGCCATGACCGTCCTGCTGACGGGGGCTGCCGGCTTCATCGGCCTGCATGTTGCGGAAGCGTTGCTGGCGCGGGGCGAGCGTGTGCTCGCGGTGGACAATCTGTCGCCCTACTACGACGTGCGGCTGAAGCGGGCTCGGCTGGCGCGGCTGGAAGCCCTGGCCGGCTTCACCTTCGTCGAAGCCAATGTCGCGGATCGGGAGGTGATGCTGCCCCTTGCGGCCGCCCATCCGGAGGTGACGCGGGTGGTGCATCTGGCGGCCCAGCCCGGCGTGCGCCATTCGCTGGTGGACCCGTTCGCCTATGTCGAGGCGAATGTGATGGGGCACCTGGTGGTGCTCGAGGTTGCGCGGCGCCTGCCGCGGCTGGAGCACCTGGTCTATGCCTCGTCCTCCTCGGTCTACGGGGGAAACCGGAAGTTGCCTTTCGCCGAGGGTGACCGGGTGGACCATCCGGTCTCCCTCTATGCCGCGACCAAGCGGGCGGCGGAGTTGGTCAGCGAATCCTACGCGCATTTGTTCGGCCTGCCGCAGACGGGGCTTCGCTTCTTCACGGTCTATGGGCCCTGGGGGCGGCCCGACATGGCGCCATGGATGTTCGCCGAGGCCATCCTGACCGGGCGGCCGGTGACGCTGTACGACGGCGGCCGACTGAAGCGGGACTTCACCTTCGTGGATGACATCGCGGCAGGCGTCCTGGGGTGCCTGGACCATCCCGCGGAGGGGTCCGCGCCGCGGTTGCTGAACATCGGGAACAACCGCAGCGTGGAGGTCCGCCGCTTCGTGGAGGTGCTCGAGGATGCCTTGGGGCGGCGAGCCGTGGTGGTGGACACACCGCGTCCGGCGACCGATGTCGAGGAGACCTTCGCGGATATCTCGGCGATCCAGGCGTTGTGCGGGTTCACGCCGCGAACGCCAATCGAGGTGGGGGTGCCGCGTTTTACGTCCTGGTATCTTTCGTGGCGCGAGGGGGGTTGACCGGGTCTGCGAAGGCGCATAGAACCCGCCCCACGCCGCTGCTGTGGTGTTTCGGGGGTTGACGGTTTGGTGCTGATGCACTAGGTTGTTTCCCCCGCTGAATGTGGCGGGTGTTTT
>LNEW01000037.1 GCA_001464375.1 Rhodospirillales bacterium Ga0074136
ACGCGCATGGTCTGGTGGCCGACCAGGGCGTAGGTGTTCACCTCGCTCCCGCGCTTCTTCAGTTCATGCGCGTAGTCGCCGAAGGAATCGAAGCGCCACCAGCCCTCCTCGCCGATCAGGTCGAGCGGCGGCGGCGGACGCTTGGTGAAGCGCGCGGGCGAGAGCGACACGCCGCAATTGCCGACGACCACGGTGGTGACGCCCTGGCTGATCTTGCAGGTCATGCACTCCGGGCCGCACATCACCGCACGGTCGTCATGCGTGTGGGCGTCGATGAAACCCGGCGCGAGGGCACGGCCATTGGCCAGCACCTCGCGATCCGCCGACGCACCGCCGAGGTCGCCCACCGCAACGATGCGGTCTCCCGTTACGCCCACGTCGCCGCGCCGGCGCGGGCCGCCGGTGCCGTCGAAGATGGTGGCATCACGGATGATGAGGTCGCAGCGCAGCGCCATGATCGAGGGTCCCGCAGGAAGTTATCCGCGCATGATGGCGCGCGGCGGCCGCGGGCGGAAGGTCAGGGCGTGTCAGGCACCTCGCAGACGAAATCCTCGGCCTTGCCGGCGGCGCTGCGCGGCAGCTCGTCCAGGCCCTGCACCGTGACGGCGAAGCCGGCGCCGAATTTCGCGCGCGCCCAATCGGCGGCGGCGATCGCCTCGGCCTCGCTCAACGCCCGCGCCGCGGCAATCTCCAGCCGCAGCGCATCGACCGCGGTCTGCACGATGCGGTACTGCCGCAGCACCGGCACGGCGGCCACCAGCGCGCCAAGGTCGCCGGAGGACAGCAACGGCCAGCGCCGCCCGCCGCCCGGCAGCCGCAGCATGTTCTGCCGGCGCCCCAGGATTCGCGTGATCACCGGCAGCCCGCGCCCGCAGGGGCAGGGCGGGCCGACCTCCGCCGCGTCGCCGATGTCGTAGCGGATCAGCGGCATCGCCAGGTTGTGCAGCGGCGTGACCAGCACGCGGCCGGTCTCGCCCGGCGCGCAGGGGCGGCCATCGGGGTGCTCGACATCCACCCGCACGCCTTCGGACTGGATGTGGAAATGCTGCGGGTGGTCGGGGCATTGCAGCGCCAGGTAGCCGGCCTCGCGGGTGCTGTAGATGTCGATGACCGGCACGCCCCAGGCGGCCTCGATCGCCTCGCGCATCGCCGGGCGCAGGGTCTCGGCGATGGCGATGACCTGGCGCAGCCGCGGGAGGCGAAGCCCCGCCGCATGCGTCTCGGCCGCGAGGCGCATCAGGATGCTGGGGTGCGAGAGCAGGTAGTCCGGGTCCTGCCGCGCCAGCCATTCCGCCTGGCGATCCGCCGGCGTGGTGACGTTCAGGCTGACCAGCCGCCCGGACTCGAACAGCCCGGCGCTGGAGAACCCCCAGCCCTGCTGCGCATCGCCATCCGGATACGCCGCCTTGCCGTGCCCGCTCTCGCGGATGACGGCCATGGTGCCCGTCAGGTCGCGGCGGTGCCACAGGTGGTCGCGGACGGTGAAGGCGCTCCAGACCAGCTCCCAGACCTGGCTGCGCACCGCGCGCACCGGCCGGCCGGTGGAGCCCGAGGTGAAGACCTCGCGGTATTCGCCATGGCCGGGCGGCAACTGGTGGGCGAGCAGCGTCTCCCCGGCATCCGCCGCCTGGATTTCGTCGCGCGTCAGCACCGGGATGGTCCGCCAGGTGGCCTCCCAGGCTTCGGCATCAGCGGGGTCGGGCAGGCCGGCCGGCAGGCGGCCAGCGTAGAACGGCACCTCGGCACGCGCGTGGTCGAGCAGGGCGGCGAGTTGCCGACGCTGCGCCTGCATGATGCGGTCGGCCGGCCACCACTGCGTCTGCTGCAGTTGGAACAGGATGGCGAGGATCGCCGCGCCCGGCCCGCCCGGCAGTGCCGGCCAGGCGATGCCCGGCATGGCGGACACGATCCCGAGCGGCGGCTGGTCGCGATGCATCCCGTTTCATCTCCCGCTTTCGTGTCCGCCAGATGACATCGCTGCCACGACTCTGCCATGCCATGATGGGACCAAGGATGCGACGAATCCGATGTTCGGGTGGGAGACAGCGATGCGACCCGTGGCGATCAGTGCCGTTCTGCTCGGCGTGGCCCATGTCAGCTTCGGGGCCGCCGCGATGCCGGCGGCGGGCGCGATGCCGTTGGACGATAGTGGCAGCGTGACACTCGCGCGCGCCGGCGCCAGCACGTTCCTCGACCTGCCGGAGACCCGGCAATCCGCGCTGCTGCCGGTGGGCGAGGGCGGCGAAGGCGGCCGTGGTCGCTGGCGCCGGGGCCCGCCCGGCTACGCCTATGGCTGGGCCCCACCGCCGCGCGCCTACTACTATGCCCCGCCGCCGCCGCGGTACTACCGGCCGCCGCCGCGCGCCTATTACGCGCCGCCGCCGCCCGTCTACTACGCCCCGCCGCCGCCGATGTATTACGCGCCGCAGCCGGGGGTGAGCCTCAACTTCCGCTTCTGACGGTGCGCTTGCCCAGCGACGACGACGCCTTGCGTCCTGGTCGCATCCGCGACCGCAAGATCCACCCCGCCTAATCGTTCGAGGTGAAGGCGCCGTCCGGAAGCCGCGTCCTGAGGGATTTCACCAAGCTGCGCGCGACAGTGCCGGCCGAGGATGCAGTCCACCCCAACGCCGGGGCGGCTGCCCGCTGCTCAGGACCTAGGAGACCTGTGCGCGGAAGGCTTGCGGCCTGGCGTGCTGACTGATTCTCTGTGCTGCGCGACGCGGGGAGCGGGCGGCATGGCACATCGCACCATC
>LNEW01000038.1 GCA_001464375.1 Rhodospirillales bacterium Ga0074136
ATCACCTGGTCGGACGGCATGGGCGCGCCGTCGGCCGCCTGGATGCGGCCATAGGTGCCGTTCGGGACCTCGACCATCGGCAGGAAGTCGATGTCGTGTGTCAGGCGGATCAGCGGGCGGAAGGATACGCCGGGCGGCAGGACCTGCGCCTGGAAGCCGTTCTCGCCACCGGTGGCGATCACGCGTCCCGCGGGCATCGACCGGCCGCCGTAGATCTTGCGCAGGTGCCCGACCTCGTCGGCGCCGACCTGCACGATGGAGGCCCAGGCGAACAGGCAGAGCACCCCCGCGCCGGCCAGCGCGCCGCTGGTCACCAGCGTGCTGCGCGCGGTGATGGACCCGCCAGGCCCCGGCAGCGCGGGCGGGCTGGCGCGCCGCTGCATCCAGATCCGCAATGGCAGCGCCGCCGCCAGCAGCAGCGCGGCGGCGCCGGCAATCAGGAACAGGAAGGACAGCATGGCGTTCGCTCCCGCAGGGATTCGCGCCGGAAGGATACGGGACCGGATGGGTCCGTGCGACCCCTGCGGGTCACACGCCGCGCGGCGTCAGGCGTCGGCCGCCTCGCCGGCCCGCCGCGCCGCATTGGCGGCATCATGGGCGGCCCGGATGGGCACGGGCAGCCGCCTGCCATCGCAGGCGGCGCGCACCAGCACCGCCGCCGTCTCCAGCGACACGCGATGCCCCACCGACACGTACAGCGGTCGTGCGCCGCGGCGCGTGCGCAGCGCCGTGCCGATGCGCGCGCCCTTCCACAGGATCGGCGCGGCATCGCCGACCGCCGGCCCCGGCTCGGCCGTGCCGACCAGCAGGGACTTCGCCACGCCGATGGTGGGCACATCCAGCACCAGGCCCAGGTGACAGGCGAGGCCCAGGCCGCGCGGATGCGCCAGCCCCTGCCCGTCGACCAGCAGCAGGTCGGGCTTCGGATGCAACCGCGTCCAGGCGGCGACCAGCGCGGGCACCTCGCGGAAGCCGAGGTAACCCGGAACATACGGGAAGTCCGCGACGCGGCTCTCGCTGGCCTGTGCCACCACGTCCTGCGCCGCATCCAGCGTGACGAGCGCCGCGTGCACGCGCCGGCGCGGGTCGAAGCGTGTGTTGGACACATCTGCCCCGCCGATGCGCCACGGTGGCTCCGGCAGGGCGTCGCGCGGCACGATGCGTGCGGCCATCTCGGCCTGCGCGGCGCGCGCCTGGGCGATGTCGCGCGGATGCAGCCAGTGCGGCGGTATCTCCTGCCTCATCGGCTGGAAAGTGCCACGGATCAGCGCCCGCCGGGGAAGCGCAGCCGCGCCGGATCGGGTGCGCGCGTGGTGCCGACGCCGATCATGCCGATGTCGATGTCGGTCTTGAACTGGCGCGGGGTCCGCACGGCGGCGGGCAGCGCCGCGGCGAGCGCACGCCTCACGCCGCACCGCCGCGCATGGCCGGCACCAGCAGCCCGACATTGTGGCGGAACATCGCCTCATAATCCGGCGCCGGGCCGCCGGGGCCCGACAGGGCATCGGCAAAGAGCCGCCCGCCGACCGTGACGCCGGCCTCGGCCGCCACGCGGCGCAGCGTGGCCGGGTTGGCCATGTTCTCCATGAACACCGCGGTGATGCGCTGCTCGCGGATCTGGCGGATCAGGCGCGCAACCTCGGCTGCCGAGGGCTCGGCCTCGGTGGACACGCCCTGCGGCGCGAGGAACTCGACACCATAGGCGGCGCCGAAATAACCGAAGGCGTCGTGGCTGGTGACCACCTTGCGGCGTGCCTCGGGCACCGCGCCGATCTGCGCGCGAACCCAGGCATCCAGCGTGACGAGGCGCGCGGCGAAAGCTTCGGCGTTGGTGCGATAGGTGGCCTCGCCAGCGGGGTCGGCGGCGACCAGCGCGGCGGCGATGGTGCGAACATACGCCTGGCCCAGGCGCAGATCCTGCCACGCATGCGGGTCGGGCACGCCACGTGGCCCCACGCTGTGCGGCTGCCGCCGGTCGGCGCCGCCATGCGAATGGCTGTGGGCATGGGCCGCCATGGCGCGCGGCGTGATGCCGTCGGTCGCGGTCACGACGGGGCCGCGGAATCCGGCCGCGCGCACCAGCCGATCCATCCAGCCATCGAAGCCGAGGCCGTTGCGGATGACGACACGCGCCGCGCGCAGCGCCGCGACATCGGAGGGGCGCGGCTGGAAGCCGTGCGG
>LNEW01000039.1 GCA_001464375.1 Rhodospirillales bacterium Ga0074136
CGGCACCGACGATGCCCCTCCCCAAATCCCCCGATTCAAAAACCCGCGGATCCAAGGGGCCGTTGCCCCTTGGTGGGGGGAGGTCCGGAGGGGGGCAAAGCCCCTCCCCGCCAGCACCCGCCGCGCTCATGCCGCCACCGCCTCCGGCCGTGCCAGCAGCGCGGTGGCGTGTTCGGCCACGTGGCTCGCAGACAGGGCGCCCATCGGGGCGGCGCCGGGTGGGCCCTTGGCCAGGACGGCCAGGGCGCGGGCGCCGATGGGGGCGTATTCCGAGGCCGGGGTTGGGCCGAACAGGCCGATGGTGGCGGTGCCGGTGGCGGCGCTCAGGTGCATCAGGCCGGAGTCGTTGCCGACGAACAGGGTGCAGCGGGCCAGGACGGCGGCCGCTTCGGGCAGGTCGAGCCGGCCGACCAGGTCGATCGCGCCGGGCAGCGCGTCCAGCACCGGGGCGGCCATGGCGCGTTCCTGGTCGCCGGGGCCGCCCAGCACGGCGATGCGCGCGCCTTCCAGGACGGCGCCGGGTCCGGTCAGCATGCGTGCCAGGCTCAGGAAGCGGTCGGGTGGCCAGACCTTGCGCACCCAGTTCGCGGTCGGCCCGAGCGCCAGCACGGCACCGCCGGGCGGGACCAGGCTTGCGGCGCGGGCGGCCTCGGCGGCGCCGAACCAGGCGACGGGGCGTGGGGCGGGGGTAATGCCGAGCGTCTTCGCCAGGTGCAGCAGGCGGTGCCCGGCCCGCCGCCCGCCGCGCATCACGGCGCGGCGGCGCGCCGGCAGCAGCCAGGCGATGGCCGATCCGCGCAGGTCGACCACGAGGTCCCATCGCGTGAACGCCACCTGGGACCAGAGGCCGAGCCAATGCAGGCCGTAGCGCTTCTTGTCGATCGGGATCACGCGTTCGAGGGCCGGCATGCGGCGGAACACGCCCTCGGCGACTCGGCCGCAGGCGATGGTGAAGCCGGCGTCCGGGTGGGCGCGCATGAGGTGGTCGAGCAGCCCGGTGGACAGCACCGCGTCGCCGATCCGGGTCGATGTGATGAAGAGGACGCGCACGCCGCGGCTGTATCACGCCCGGCGCGCGGGGGGGAGGTTGCGACGGGGGCGCACGGGAGGAGGGTTGCGCCGAGGGCGCACGGGCGGAGGTTGCGCGGCCGCGCGCGCGGCTGTTTGCCGGGGGAGCGCATCCGGGTGGTTGCGCCGCGCCGCGTTCCGCCACACCTGTTGGGGCATGAGCCTCGCCTCCCTTCCCGATCGCGGCGTGCTGGAGGTGGCGGGCGCGGATCTTCCTCCAGGGCCTTGTCTCCAATGACGTGGGGGCGCTGGCGCCCGGCCAGGCCTGCTGGGCGGCGCTGCTGACGCCGCAGGGCAAGTGGCTCGCGGATTTCTTCATCATCGCGACGGACGACGCGCTGCTGCTGGATGCCGAAGGCGCGCAGGTGCCCATGCTGGCGCAGCGCCTCGCGCGGTTCCGGCTGCGCTCGAAGGTGGAGCTGCGCGAAGTCTCCTCGGCATGGCACGTCCACGCCGCCTGGGGGGCCGTGCCGGCCTCCGCCGGACTCGTCACGCCCGACCCGCGCCTGCCCGAGGCCGGCTGGCGCGTGCTGTCGCACGGCGCCCTGCCCGTCGACGCCACCGCCCAGGACTACGACCGCCACCGCCTGGCGCTTGGCCTGCCGGATGGGTCGAGGGACCTGGACAGCGACAAGTCGGTCCTGCTCGAGGCCGGCTTCGACGCGCTGAACGGCATCTCCTGGACGAAGGGCTGCTACATGGGGCAGGAACTGACCGCGCGTACGCGCTACCGCGGCCTGCTGAAGCGGCGGCTGGTGCCGGTGGACGTTGCCGGCCCGCTGCCGCCGCGCGGCACGCCGGTGACCGACGCGGCGGGGACGGAGGTCGGCGACATGCGGTCCGGCCGCGACGGGCTGGGGCTCGCGCTGCTGCGCATCGATGCCCTGGACCGCGCACCCTTCACGGCCGGCGGGGCCACGCTCACGCCGCGCATTCCTGCCTGGATGGGGCTGCCGGCGCGGCAGGAGGCATGACCGCCCCCGATCACGGCCCCGGCGTACGCATCCCGCCGCCGGTGATGGTGGCCGGGCTGCTGGCCGTCGCGTGGCTGCTGCGGCAGGTGATGCCGGTGCCGATCGGCCCGCCGCTGCCGGCGCTGGGGGCCCTGGTCATCTTCGCCGCCCTCGCGCTGATCGGCTGGGCCGTGCTGGTGATGGTGCGGGCGGGCGTCGACCCGCGGCCCGACAAGCCCGACGCGGCGATGGTGGAAGCCGGCCCGTTCCGCTTCAGCCGCAACCCGATCTACCTGGGCTTCCTGCTGGTGGTGGCGGGCTTCGCGCTGCGCTGGGGCGATCTGTGGGCCTGGGTGGCGCTGGCGGCGGCGCATCTGGTGCTGGACCGGATGGTGGTGGCGCGGGAGGAAGCCTACCTCGCGACCCGCTTCGGCGCGGCCTACGCGGCCTATCGCGGGCGGGTGCGGCGCTGGGTCTGACGGATCGTCCAGCGGCGCGGCCCGCACCGCTCCGCGTCGACGCCGGCGTGTGCTGGCCGTCCTCCGGGGCCGCCTGGACGGATTTCGGCAGGCGCGACGCGCAGCACCCCACGGCGCACTTCACCTCGCGTTGACCTATGCCCGGCAGGATGTGCCGGCATGACCAACCCGACCGCTCCCCGCCCGGCCGGCCAGGCCGCCGCACCCGCCGTGGCGCCGCGTCGCGCGCCGAAACACCGGGACTTCAAGCCGGAACTCGCGCGCGCCATGCCGCCGGCCAGGCCGGGCCCGGCCGCCCCACCCCGGCCCGCCGCGCAGCCCGCCATCGCGCGCGGCCCCGCCCCCGCGCCGACCCCGGCCGTGGTTCGCCCCAGCGCACCGGACGGCCTGCAATCGCCCAGCCTGCGCCCCTGGGAAGGCCTGTCCAACGCCACCTTCCGCCAACGCATCGCGGAGGCCGAGCGCAGTGCCGAACACAGGCGCGACGGCTACGGGCTGCGCAATGCGAATTCCGGCGCGCTCGGCCGCTACCAGTTCCTGCCCATCGCGCTGCGCGACATCGGCTGGATGGATGCCGCCGGCGCCTGGACCGAAGCGGCCGCGCGCCACGGCGTGACGGATGAGGCGACGTTCCTCGACAGCGCGCCGGCGCAGGAGGCCGCGATGTCCGCCTACCTCGCGCGGCAGGAAGCCATTCTCGACCGCGGCGGGACGCTCGGCGCGGTCGGGTCCACGCTCCGCGGGCTTGACGGGCAGGCGATCACATTGAGCGAGGGCGCCCTGGTCGCCGCGGCGCATCGCCGCGGCGCCGGTACGCTGGCGCGCTACCTCACGCATCGCACCGAGACGCCGGATGCGCCGCTGAGCCCTGCCCAACGCGCCGCGTTCGAGAGCGTGGAACACCGCCTGCGCGGCTTCGCGGACGTGCCCTACGCCAGCGAGCGGCCCGGCAACCGCATGATGGCGCGGCGCAACGGTCCGGCGGGCTGAGCGATCCTTCGCGAACGCGCGGTCCGGTGCGTCCGGAAGCATGGCGCCGACACGCCCCGCGTTCACCTCCGCCAGGATGCGGTGCCAGCGCCGCAGGACCCGGCAGGGGGCGATGGGCCGCGGGTTTTGACTTGCGCGGCGGTTCGGTGAAGGACTGCGCGCAACGCGCGCCCTCCCGCCGCACCATCACGGAATGAGCAAGACCCCGCCATGCCTTCACTGACCGGCCAGGTCGCCCTGGTCACCGGCGCCTCCCGCGGCATCGGCGCCGCGCTTGCCGTCGAACTCGCCCGTCGTGGCGCGCAATGCGTGCTGGTCGCGCGCACCCAGGGCGGGCTGGAGGAGACCGACGACGCCATCCGCGCCGCCGGCGGCCTGCCAGCCACGTTGCTGCCGCTCGACCTGCAGAAGCGCGCGCAGGACATCGACATGCTGGGGCCATCCATCGTGGCGCGCTTCGGGCGGCTCGACATCCTGGTGCATGCCGCGGGCGTGCTGCCGAAGCTGACCCCGGTCGCGCATATCCAGCCGCGCGACATGGAGGAATCGCTGGCAGTGAATTTCTCCGCCGCCTGGCGGCTGATCCGCACCTGCGACCCGCCGCTGCGCGCCGCCCCGGCCGGGCGCGCCGTCGTGCTGACCGATGCGGTGGCTGAGGCGCCGGCCGCCTATTGGGGCCTGTATGGCGCCGCCAAGGCGGGGATGGACCACCTGGTGCGCTGCTGGGCGGCCGAGGTGGCAACCACCCCGCTGCGGGTGAACCTGGCCGATCCCGGGCCGGTCGCCACGGGACTCCGCGCCAATGCCTTCCCCGGCCAGGACCCCGCCCGGCTGGCCCGGCCGGAGGATGTCGCGCCGGCGCTCGCGGATTTGTGCGAGGCGTCGGAAGCCCGCCACGGCGCGACCATCCGGGTTGCGGCACAGGCCGCGCGGTAACGCTGCCCGGGCGGCCGCCGCGCTACGGCGCCGCGGCCGGGCCTGCCGGCGGTGACAGGGCACGCACCGCCGCCCCCGCTGCGACTCCCGGCGAGGGCGGCGGCACCGGGGCAGCACGCGCGGCGGCCTCGGCCGCCACGGCCTCGATCGCCGGGGACGGGGCGGGGGCGATCACCGCGACCGGCGCCGGCACCACCACCGGCACCACGGGCGGCGGCGGTTCGGGCGGCGTCGCGGCCGCCGTGACGGTCCGCCCGACCCGGCCGACCCAGCCGATGCGGTTGTTCTCCTGCGCCTCGGTCAGGGTGGCCGGCCCGTCCGCCACGCCGCGATAGGCCGGCCAGGCCGCCGGCGGCACCGTCCAGCAATCCACCGCGCCCAGGGATCGGGTGCAGATCGGCGGCGGCGCGGGGGCGTTGTCCTGCCCGCAATAGGCATCCCCGCGGCCGATCCGGGCGATCGAGCAATCCTCCCCGGTCACCAGCGAGACCAGGCCATCGCCGATGGTGCGGCCGAAGACGCGCAGCGACAGCGCCTCGGCCGCCGCGGGGATGGCCAGAAGGGGCGCGCCGGGCGCGCCGACCGCCGCGCAGCCGGGCGCCAGGGCAAGCAGCAGGAACATCGAAGCGGGTCGCATGGGGCATAGGACCCCGCCCGGGCTTAACGCCCCGCCAACAGGCCTGTATGGTCCGGCCCCTTTCCGGGATGGGCCGCGCCCACCCGCCGCAGCCAGAGGTGCCGCACTTGCCCGACATTTTCGACGAGGTGGAGGAGGACCTCCGCGCCGAACGCGCCGCTCGGATGTGGAAGCGCTTCGCCACGCCGTTGATCGGCGTGCTCGTGCTCGTGGTCGCCGGCGTAGCGGGCTGGCAGGGTTGGCAGTGGCACCAGGCGCGCGGACGCGATGCCGCCGCCGCCAGTTTCCTCGCCGCCCACCGCGCCGCCGAGGCCGAGGGCGCCGACCTGCCCGCCATGGGCGCGCGCTTCGAGGCGATGGCCCCGGAAGGCCCGGCCGGCTACCGCACCATCGCCCTGCTGCGCGCCGCCGCGCTGAAGGCCGAGACCGGCGACCGCGACGGCGCGCTGGCGCTGTATGACCGCGTCGCGGCCGATACCGCGGTCGATCCACTGTATCGCGACCTGGCGTCGCTGATGTGGGTGCTGCGGTCGATCGACAGCGGCGACCCCGCCGTGCTGGCTGCGCGCATCGCGCCGCTGGCGCGCGCCGGCCAGCCCTGGAGTGCCTCGGCGCGCGAATTGGCCGGCCTGGTCGCGCTGCGCGCCGGACAGCCCGCCGAAGCCCGCCGCACCCTGGAAGCGCTGGCCGCCGACGTGACCGCGCCGCGCGCCATCCGCGACCGCGCCCAGCGCATCGCCGCCGGGATCGCCGGCTGATGCGCGCCCCCCTGACGCGCCGCGCCGCGCTGCTCGGCACCGCCGGGCTGCTCGGCGGCTGCGAGACACTCGACAGCATCTTCGGCGAGCGGCGCGAGCGCTTCGCGGGCGACCGCCTAGCCGTGATGACCGTGCCGGAACGCACGCTGGAAGCCGATTCGGCGGCGCAGCCCGGCGCCATCGTGCTGCCGCCCCCGGCACCGCGCGCCGACTGGCCGCAGCAGGGCGGGGATGCGGCGCATGGCGGCGGGCATCCGGCGCTCGGCGGGACGCTGGCGCGCGCCTGGAGCAGCGGCTTCGGCAGCGGCACGGCGTATCGGCGCCGGCTGGCCGCGGGGCCGGTGGCGGGTGGCGGCGTGGTGTTCGCCGCCGATGCATCCAGCGATGTCTCCGCCTTCGACCTGGCATCCGGCAGCCGCCGCTGGCGACGCGACGTCAGCCGCGAGAACGAGAGCGCGGGGTCGATCGGCCCGGGCCTGGGGCTGGCCGACCAGACGCTGTTCGTCGCCACCGGCCTGTCGGAACTGCTGGCGCTGAATGTCGCCGACGGCACCATCCGCTGGCGCGTTGACCTGCCCGCGCCCGCGCGCGGCGCGCCCACCATCGCCGAGGGCCGCGTCTTCGTCCCCACCGTCGCGAGCCAGCTGGTCTGCCTGTCGGTCGAGGACGGCCGGCGCATCTGGACGCACCGCGCCACGGCCACCGTGACCATTCCCTTTGGCCTGCCCGCCCCGGCGGTCGAGGGCGAGGTGGTGATCTGCGGTTTCCCCTCCGGTGAATTGTTCGCCATGCGCACGACCGATGGGCGCGTGCTCTGGAGCGAGAGCCTGGCGGCGGCAGGCACCGGCGCGCTGTCGGATATCGCGGGCGTGCGTGCCAGCCCGGCGATCTCGGGCGGGCGGGTGATCGCGATCGGCGTCGGCGGGCTGACCATCTGCGTCGATATCCGGTCCGGCCGGCGCCTGTGGGAACAGGAGACCGGCGGCACGGAAGCGCCCTGGGTGGCCGGGGACTGGGTGTTCCTGACCAATGATGTGGGCCAGGTGGCGGCGCTCGGGCGCGACAGCGGGCAGGTGCGCTGGGCGACCTCGTTGCGCCCGCCGGCGCGCGGCAGCCGGCCGCAGGAGCGCATCAGCCTGTCATCGCCGGTGCTGGCGGGCGGGCGGCTGCTGGTGGGCACCGGAGGCGAGGACCTGGTGGCGATCGACCCGGCGACCGGCGTGGTCACCGGGCGCACATCGCTGCCGGGCGCGCTGACCCTGCAGCCGATCGTGGCGGGCAACCTGCTGGTGGCGGCGACCGACGACGCGACGCTGGTCGCCTTCGCCGGCGCCGGCTGAACCGGGCGCCATGACGCCAACCATCGTCATCCTGGGCCGGCCCAATGTCGGCAAGTCCACGCTGTTCAATCGCCTGGCGCAGCGGCGCATCGCCATCGTGGACGACACGCCGGGCGTCACGCGCGACCGCAAGCAGGCGGATGCGCGGATCGGCGGGCGCGACGTCACGCTGGTCGATACCGCGGGGCTCGAGGAAGCGCCGCCCGACACGGTCGCCGGGCGCATGCGCCAGAGCTCGGAAGCCGCGCTGCGCGCCGCCGACCTGGTGCTGTTCGTGGTCGATGTGCGGTCCGGCCTGACACCGGCCGACCGCGCCTTCGCCGCCTGGCTGCGGAAGGCCGCGCTGCCGGTGCTGGTGGTGGCGAACAAGGCCGAGGGGCGGGGCGGCATCGCCAACGCGATGGAGGCTTTCGAACTCGGCCTGGGCGACCCCGTCGCGGTCAGCGCCGAGCACAATGAAGGCCTGGGCGCGCTGCACGAGGCGGTCAGCGAGGTGCTTGGCGCCGAGCCCGAGGAGGAAGCGGAGGACGAAGGCGCCGAGCCCGACCCCGACCGCCCGCTGCGCATCGCCATCGTGGGCCGGCCCAATGCCGGCAAGTCCACGCTGCTGAACGCCCTGATGGGCGAGGAGCGCATGATCACCGGCCCCGAGCCGGGCCTGACGCGCGATTCGGTGGCCCATGAATGGCGCGACGCCACCGGCGGGCGCGTGCGCCTGGTCGACACCGCCGGCATGCGCAAGAAGGCGCGCATCCAGGAACGGCTGGAGCAGATGTCGGTGGCCGCCACGCTCGGCGCGCTGAAGGAAGCCGAGATCGTCATCCTGGTGGTGGACGCGCTGCTGGGCATGGACGAGCAGGACCTGCGCATCGCGCGCCTGGCCGAGCGCGAGGGTCGCGCCATCGTGATCGCCTTCAACAAGTGGGACGCGGTGGAGGACCGCGCGGCGACGCGGCGCGCGCTGGACGACACGCTGACGGCCTCGCTGGCGCAGCTGCGCGGCATCGCCGTGGTGCCGCTGGCGGCGCAGACCGGGCGCAGCGTGGACAAGCTGATGCCCGCCGTGCGCGCCGCCTATGCGCTGTGGAACCGTCGCGTGGGCACAGGCGAACTCAACCGCTGGCTGGAGGGCGCGCTGTCGCGCCATCAGCCGCCCGCGGTCGAGGGGCGGCGGATCAAGCTGCGCTATGGCACGATGCCCAAGGCGCGGCCGCCGACCATCGCGATATTCGGCCCGCGCGCCGAGGACCTGCCGGAGGATTACCGCCGCTACCTGGTAAATTCGTTCCGCGAGACCTTCGAGATGCCCGGCGTGCCGATCCGGCTGCAGCTGCGCGGCACGAAGAACCCCTACGCCGAGGAGTGACCTCCCCGGTGTCGCGGCTCGGCCGCGGGCGGCGCGGACTGGCGCGGCGGTCCGGGTCGCACCGGGCCGCTTCCCGTGATCCCCACCGCTTGCCGCGTGCAACGGGTGATCTATACCACAACCGGCACCGACCCTCGCCGCCGCAGGAGAGCCTCGCCGGACATGGATGTTGAGCAGACGACCCCGCCGAGCATCGGCGCGCGGCTTTCGGCGATCGAGGACCAGTTGGGCCGCCTCGCACAGCGGCTCGAGGAAGCGATCGGCTATTTCGCCGTGCGGTCGAACCGCGTGGCGGACAGCCAGTCGATCTACCTCGGCGACAATACGGCGGTGACCTTCCTCGAGGACGGCACGCGGATCCTGGTGGATACCAAGAGCCTCGACATCGGCGTGCACCTGCTGACGCTGGGCCGCTGGGAACCGGCCTACACCGCGCTGTTCGCCCGGCTGGTGCGGCCCGGCGATACGGTGTTCGACCTTGGTGCCAACCATGGCGTCTATGCGCTGATGGCAGCGCGGCTGGTCGGCGCAGCCGGCCGGGTCCATGCCTTCGAGCCCAATCCGCGGCTGGCGCAGCTGGTCGACATGTCGCTGCGCATCAACGGCTTCGCCGGATGGGCGCAGGTGCACCGGATCGCGGCCTCCGACCGGACGGGCACCGCGCGGCTGTTCTTCACGGATTCCTATTCCGGCGGCGGTTCGCTCTCCGGCACCGAGGAACAGAGCGATGCGACCGGCGCGTCGAAGCATGCGGTGGATTGCCGCCTCGTGCCGCTCGATACGGTGTTCCCCGACCCGGCGATGCGCCTCGATGTCATCAAGATGGACGTGGAGGGTCACGAGGGCCCGGCGCTGCGCGGCATGCGCCAGCTGCTGGCGCGCTCGCCCGATGTGCGGATCATGATGGAATTCGGCCCGCAGATGATGCAGGGGTCGGGCATGGCCGCGCCCGAGGTGGTGGCACTTCTCGAAGGCCTCGGCCTGTCGGCCTGGACGATCGACCACGAGGGCGGCATCGCGCCGGTGGCCTGGGCGGAGCTCGCCGCGCAGACGGGCGGGCTGCAGAACATCCTCGCGGCACGGCACGCGCCTTTCTGACCGACCGCGATGCGGCCGCGCCCGCATCGCACGCATACCGAGGAACGCCATGGATTTGCCTGCCGGCGCCGGCGCCAAGATCGCCTTCGTCCATGTCCCCAAGACCGCGGGAACCTCGCTCACGAACGTGCTGGCGGCGGGCTGGGGCCGCGTCAGGATCGTCGGCCAGTCCAAGGAGCTCGATGCCCTGACGGACGCGGAGGTCGAGGACCTGACGCTGATCGCCGGGCATTTCTTCGCCTACCAGCTGCGCCGGCCGTGCTTTCACGACTACGTGCCGGTGACCGTGCTGCGCGACCCCTTCGACCGGCTGGTCAGCGCCTGGCGCTTCGCCAAGGAATGCGTCGCGCGCGAGCAGCAGGTCGGCCCCGCGATGGCCTTCGCCGCCCGCGTCAGCTTCTCGGAATTCGCCTTCTCGGTCTTTGGCACCTACGACCGCCATTCGCAGGTCTACAACCTGGCGCGCACGCCCGGCATGCAGCCGCATCACCAGCCCATGCAGCACATGCTGCGACGGGCGAAGCTGCGCCTGAACGGCATGTATGTCGGTACCGCGGACCGGTTGGACGATTTCGCCCGTGCGCTGTTCCGGCGCTTCGACCGCGGCGAGCCGCCGCCGATGCCGCGGCTCAACACCACCGAGGTGGTGCCCGATGACGAACTCGGCCTGTCGCCGGCGCGGCGGCAGGCGCTGATGGAGATCCTGGCACCGGACTACGAATTGCTGGCCCATGGGCGCCGGTTGATGAAGGCGCAGCTGGCCGGCAGCGCGGCCCCGTGACCGACGTCCTGTTCGCGCTGTCGAAGATCCTGTGGTTTCCCGCGCGGCCCGGGCATTTCGCGCTGATCGTCGGCTTCGTCGGGTTGTTCCTGGTCTGGCGCGGGCGGCGGTCCGGGCGCTGGCTGATCCTCGCCAGCCTCGGCTTCTTCCTGATGCTGGTCGTCACGCCGATGAACCAGTGGCTGCTGCTGCCGCTGGAGAACCGCTTCCCCCGCCCCGCCGAAGCCCCGGCGCATGTCGATGGCATCATCGTCCTGGGCGGCGCGGTGGAGCAGAACATCACCGAGGCACGCGGCATCCCGTCCCTGAACGGCGCCGCCGAACGCATGACCGAGGGGGTGATCCTGGCGCGGCGCTTTCCCGATGCGCGCATCGTCTTCACCGGTGGCCAGGGGTCCTTCGTGCATGGCACCACGACCGAGGCCGATGTCGCGCGCCAGCTCTGGTCCGCCATGGGCATCCCGCCCGAGCGCGTGCTCTATGAGAACGCGTCGCGCAACACGCACGAGAACGCGGTCTTCACCCACCGCCTGGTGCAGCCGCGCCCGGGCGAGGTCTGGCTGCTGGTGACCTCGGCCGCGCATATGCCGCGGTCGGTCGCGGTGTTCCGCGCCGCCGGCTGGACCGGGATCGTGCCCTGGCCGGTCAATTTCCGCACCGGCAATTCCTGGCAGGTTTGGTACGACGCACCCTTCCCCGAACGGCTCGGCCAGTTCGAATGGGCCTTCCGGGAATGGATCGGCCTGGTGGCGTATCGGCTGATGGGGCGCACCGACAGCCTGCTGCCGGC
>LNEW01000040.1 GCA_001464375.1 Rhodospirillales bacterium Ga0074136
GCACCATCCCCCACCAGGATGCGGGCGGCGACCACGCGACGCTGTGCGTGCTCGCCCCCGGCTGGAAGGCGGCGGCGTGACGCCCGCGATCGAGGTGCGCGGCCTGCGCCGGGAATTCCGCGTCCGGCAGGGGGTCTTCGCGGCGCCCAAGCGCGTGATCGCGGTGGATGACGTCTCCTTCGCCGTGCCCGCCGGCAGCGTGCTGGGCGTGGTGGGTGAAAGCGGCTGCGGAAAATCCACGCTGGCGCGCCTCATCCTCGGCCTGCTGGAACCGACGGCCGGCGATGTCGTGGTGGATGGGCAGCGCCTGTCGGCGATGGATCGCCGCGCGCGGGCGCGGCTGATCCAGCCGGTCTTCCAGGACCCCTTCGCCTCGCTGAACCCGAAGCGCCGCGTGCGCGACATCGTCGCCATGCCCCTGATCGCGCAAGGCGATATCACCGGGCGTGACATCGACCGCCGCGTGGCCGAGGCGCTGGAGCGCGTCGGCCTGTCGGTGGACCAGGGCACGCGCTACCCGGCGCAGCTTTCCGGCGGGCAGCGTCAGCGCGTGGCGATCGCGCGGGCGCTGGTGCTGCGCCCGCGCATCGTGGTCTGCGACGAACCGACCAGCGCGCTCGATGTCAGCGTGCAGGCACAGATCCTGAACCTGCTGGCGGAACTGCGGCGTGACCTCGGCCTGACCTACCTGTTCATCAGCCACAACCTGGCTGTGGTGGAACACATCGCTTCCGAAGTGGCGGTGATGTACCTCGGCCGCATCGTCGAACGCGCCGAGAGCGAGACGCTGTTCGCGTCGCCACGCCATCCCTATACGCGGGCGCTGCTCGCTTCGGTGCTGACGCCCGAACCCGGGCTGGGCGTGCCGGATGTGGGGCTGGGGGACATCATGCCGGACCCGGCCAACATCCCGCCGGGCTGCCGCTTCCATCCGCGCTGCCCGGTCGCGATCGCGCGATGCTCCACCGACACGCCGCGGCCCGTCGTGGATACGGCAGGGCTGGTCGAGTGCCACCTGGTGGGGAGCGACGCGCCGCCTGTCCATGCCTGACGTCCGGCATATCCTGCTGACCCGGTTCAACCTGCCGATCGAGACATTTCCCGTCGACCGCGCCGGTCAGCCGACCCGCACCGAGGACTGGCTGGAGCATCGCCTGAGGCTGTTCCGCGAGGCCTGCGTGCACTCCATCGCGGCACAGACGTGGCAGGGGTTCCGATGGTTCATCCTGGTCGATGCCGCCGGCGCCGCGGCGCTGCGCGCGCGCCTCGATGCGATCCTGCGCGGCATCGATGCGGTGGTGGTCGAGGCCGCCTCGGCGTCCGGTTGGCGCGCCGCGCTGCGCGGGCTTCTGTCGCCGCTGCCCGACCGGCTCATGGTGACGCGCCTGGACAACGACGATGCCCTGCACCCGGATCACCTGCGCCATGCCCGCGACCTGCTGATGCCGCATGCCGAGGGACGGCTCGACTTCCCTGGCTTGCCGCTGGTGCTGAATTTCAGCCACGGCATGTGCTGGGACGGTACGCAGTTCCACGACCAAGCCTACTACCACAACGCGTTCACGACATGGCTTGTGGACCGATCCACCGAGGACGCGTCCGGCTTCGCGCCGCTGCCCTATGACGTGAACCACGTGAAGGTCCACGAACGTCATCCGGTGATCGACCTGCGCCTGGCGGAACCGATGTGGGTGCAGGTCGTGCATGGTCGCAATGGTCGCAACGTCAGCAACCGCGTGCGCGGCGCGCCCGCAGGCGTGCTGTCGGACGCCACGGAACGCGCCTTCGGCTACCTGCGCGGCGTCGCTCCGTGATCCGGCGATGCGCTCGGGCGCGCCGCTGTGGCGCGCCCGACGCAGGTCATTTCCACTTCGCCAGGTAGAAGCGCGGCAGCTCGTCCGGGAAGGTCGGGAATTCGAGCTGCCGCTGGAAGCCGAAGGTGCTGACATAGGTGTGCAGCGGGCACCAATAGGCCTGCTCGGTCGCCCGGCGGATCGCCGCGTCATAGGCGGTCTTGCGGGCTTCCTCGTCGGCCGTGTTGCCGCCGGTCTCGATCAGGCGCGTCATCTCCGGATCGCGCGCGTAGTCGTCGGCGCCGCCGGCGAAATACACCGGCATGATCGCCGAGACGTCGTTGATCGAATACGACCCCCAGGACGCCATCTGCATCGCGAGCTCGCCGCGCTGCGAACGCTGGATCTGCGCGGCTACCTGCATCAGGTTCAGCCGCGCGCGGATGCCCACGGCCTGCAGATAGTTCTGCACCGCCTCGGACCACTGGCGTGGCTGGACATAGCTGGTCAGCTCGATGTCGAAGCCGTTGGGGTAGCCGGCCTCGGCCAGCAGGGCGCGCGCCTTGGCGGGGTCGTAGGCGTAGGTGACCGCGACATCGCCGTTGCAGCCGAACTGCGAGGGGAAGCAGGGCGCGGGCGGCACGCGGGAGCCGCCGCCGACAAGGCGTTCGGCGATCGCAACGCGGTCCAGCGAATGCCAGACCGCCTGGCGCACCTTCAGCTTGGTCATCGGGTTGTCCGCGCCGGTCCGCCCCGCCGCGTCGAGGTTCAGGAACCCCACGCGCATCGATTCCTGGCGCGTCGCCTGGAGGTAGGGCAGGCGGCTGACATTGGCGACCTGGTCCGGGTTCATGTTCCAGATCCAGTCGACCCGCTGGCCGAGCAGCTCGGTCAGTTCGGTGGCGGCGTCGCCGATGTAGCGCACCACCAGCTTCTGGATTGCCGGGCGCCCCTTCGGCCCGCCTTCGTAGTAGTCGGCGAAGCGTTCGAACTCGACACCGGAGGCGACATCATTCTTGGTGAAGCGATACGGCCCGGTGCCGATCGGCAGCCGGGAGAATCCGTCCGCGCCGAGCCGTTCGCGCGTGGCCTTCGGCCAGATCGGCGTGACCAGGGCGAGGTAGTCCAGGGCCGCCGGCGTCGGCCGCTTCATGGTCAGCCGGACGGTGTTCGCGCCGGTCTTCTCGGCACCTTCGATCCAGGCGTAGTTCGACGGCGTGGCAACCCGCGTGGCCGGATTCGCCACGGTGTTGATGGTGTAGACGACGTCATCGGCGCTGAAGGCGCTGCCGTCGTGGAACTTCACCCCTGTCCGCAGCGTGAAGTCGAGCGTCTTGCTGTCGACCCAGGTCCATGCGGTGGCCAGCGCCGGCACGATCCTGAAGGTCGCCGGGTCGCGGTGCACCAGCCCGTCCATCGCGTGGTGGCCGATGATCAGCCCGGTCCGCTGGCTGTTGAAATACGGATCGACATTCGGCACCGCGTCGCGGAAGGCGATGCGGAGCGTATTGGCGCTGCGCTGCGCGAAGGCCGGTTGCGCCAGCAGCATCGGCGCGCCCAGGGCGCCCAGGCCAAGAACCCGTCGTGAGATCGTCATGTCGGTGGTCTCCCGTTGCTTGCCGACAGCCTAGGGACAGCGGTGCCCGACCTGCAAGCCCGACCCGTGCCGCGCCAGCCTTGCCCCGGCACCCGGCGACGGATCATACCGTCACGCAAGGGAGGCAACCGCGATGCGCACGCAGGTCGGGATCATCGGGGCCGGGCCGGCCGGCCTGCTGCTGGCGCAGATGCTGCACCAGCGTGGCATCGATGCCGTGGTGCTGGAGGCGCGGTCGCGCGACCACATCGAAGGGCGCATTCGGGCGGGCCTGCTGGAGCAGGGTTCGGTCGATACGCTGACCCAGGCCGGTGTCGCCCATCGCCTGCACCGCGAAGGCCTGGTGCATCGCGGCCTGGAACTGCGCTTCGGCGGCGTGGGGCATCGCATCGACCTGGCCGGCCTCACGGGCGGCAAGGTGGTCACCATCTACGGCCAGCAGGAAGCGGTGAAGGACATGGTCGCGGCGCGGCTGGCCGCCGGGCTGCCGCTGCTGTTCGATGTGGCCGACGCGGCGATCCATGACATCGACACCAACCGCCCGCGGATCACCTTCCGCCATGACGGGCGCGACCAGGTGCTGGATTGCGACATCATCGCCGGCTGCGACGGCTTCCACGGCGTCTGCCGCCCGTCGATCCCGCCAGCCGACCTGCGCATTTTCGACCGCGTGTATCCCTTCGCCTGGCTCGGCATCCTGGCGCGATCGCCACCGATGTCGGAGGAACTGATCTACGCGCGCCACGCCGATGGCTTCGCGCTGGCGACCATGCGCAGCCACAGCATCAGCCGCCTGTACCTGCAATGCGCGCCAGAGGAGGATCTGGCGCAATGGTCGGATGACCGCATCTGGGCTGCGCTGCGCACGCGGTTGGGTGCGAGCGGCGGCGAACTGCAGGAAGGCCCGGTCCTGCAGAAGGGTGTTACCGCCATGCGGTCCTTCGTGGTCGAACCCATGCGCCATGGGCGGCTGTTCCTCGCCGGCGATGCCGCGCACATCGTCCCGCCCACCGGCGCCAAGGGCATGAACCTCGCGATCGCCGATGTGCGCGTGCTGGTGCGCGCGCTGGAAGCCTTCTTCGCCGGCGAGGGCGGTGACCTGATGGATGCCTATTCCGCCACCTGCCTCGATCGTATCTGGAAGGTGCAGCGGTTCTCCTGGTGGATGACGCAGCTGCTGCACCGCTATGACGGCGAGGACGCCTTCGAGCACCGCGTGCGGTTGGCGGAGCTCGACTACTTGGCCGGGTCGGTGGCGGCGCGCACGGCCCTCGCGGAGAACTATGTGGGCCTGCCCTACGCGGATTGAGCCAGGATCCCCTCGACCACCTCCTGCACGTCCAGCGCCTCGCGCAGCGTCGCCAGGTGATGCGGCTGGCCGCGTGTGAGCGCGGCGACGCCATCCAATTGCCGCTGCAGCACCATCGGCCGCATGCGGTCGTTGGGCAGCGCGTCGGGTGCGGCGGACCACACGCCATCGGCGCCGCGGCGCTCGGCGAAGGACCAGTCGCGCAGGCGGATCGCGCCGGTCGCACCCTCGAGCAGCCAGGCATTGTGGTCATCCGCGAGCGTGGTGCCGACGCCGCCCGACAGCGCGACCGGAACGCCGCCCGCTGTCAGGCGTGCGGCGATCGCGGTCTCCGACCGGCCGGATGCATCGAAGCGTGCCCGCGCGGCTTCGAGGACCATCGGCCCGAGTTGCCGGCGCGTGAGGAACAGGAAATGCGAGACGACTTCCCGCGTGAACCCACCCTGCTCGCGGCGGTCGAGCCACGCCGCGGCATCGCGCTGCCAGGACCGCGGCCAGGCGGCGAAGGCGATGGTGATGGCGGCCTCGCGCGGCGTGCCGATCGCCTCGCGCCAAGCCCGCATTTGCGCAACGGCGGGCGAGGACGCCATCGGGAAATTGACCGCGCCGCGCGCACCGGAGGCTTCGGCCGCCGCCACGAAGCCGCGCGCCGCCGCCACATCGACCGATAGCGGCTTCTCCAGGAACGCCGCCTTGCCTGCCGCGAAGGCCGCCTGTGCATGGGCCAGGTGGAAGGCGGGCGGGGAGGCGACGTACAGGCAATCGCATGCCGCGATCACCGCCTCGGCGGACGGCATGACGGGCACGCCGGGCGCGGCGGCGGCGACACGCGCCGCTGCCTCCGGCGCCGGGTCCCACACGCCCGCGATGCGCACCTGCGCGTGCCCGGCCGCGAAGCGCGCCAGGCGCTCCCCCATGATGCCGAAGCCGACGATGCCGAGCGCGATGCCATCCGCCATGATCCATCCTTCCGCGATGCCGGCGCCTGTATCGCCGGGCGCGCCGCCGCGGTCTATCCTTCGCGCCGCACACGAGGAGGAACGCATGTCCGAAGCCGAGACGCCGGTGCTGATCACGCGCGAAGGGCCCGTGGTGCGCCTGGTGCTGAATCGCCCGCATCGCCGCAACGCCATGAGCAACGCGATGGGCGTGGCGCTCGATGCGGCGCTCGATGAACTGGAAGCGGACCGCACGTCGCGGGTTGTCGTGCTGTCGGGCGCCGGCGGGCATTTCTGCGCCGGGCTGGATCTGTCGGAAGTCGCATCGGGTGGCACCGAGGCCGAGCGCCTTGCCGCGCAGCAGGCGCGCAACCGCCGCACCGGGCAACGCTTCGTGCGCCTGTCCGGCCTGCCGCAGGTCGTGGTCGCGGCAATCCAGGGATCGGCCCATGCGGGCGGGCTTGGCTGGGTGTGTTCGGCGGATATCGCGATCGCCACCGCCGATGCGCGCTTCTGCGCGCCGGAGGTGCGCCGCGGCCTGGTGCCGGCGCAGATCCTGCCCTGGCTGACGCGCCGCATGGGGCGCAGTGCCGCCACGCGCATGGTGCTGCGCGGCGATGTGATCGATGCCGCCGAAGCGGCGCGCCTTGGCCTGGTGCATCAGGTGGTGCAGGACGCCACGGCGCTGGAGGCGGCGGTCGGCGCCGTGCTGGCCGATCTGCGCCAGGGCGCGCCGATCGCCCTCGCCGAGACCAAGGCCCTGATCGCGGCCCTCGGCCCGCTCTCGCCCGAGGGCTATGCCGAAGCCGGCGCGCAGGCCTTCGCGAAATGTGCCGCCGGGCCGGAAGCGAAGGAGGGCATCGCCGCCTTCCAGCAGAAGCGCCCACCGGCCTGGGCGGGGTGACTCAGCGCGCCCGCCCGACCAGCGCCGCGACCACGGCGAGCTGCGCCGCCACCGCCAGCATCGGCAGCGTCCAGCCGCCGCTCAGCGTGACCAGCACCGAGAACAGCGACGGCCCGGCGACGTAGCCGAGGAACACGAACAGCGTGGTGCCCGAGGTCACGTCCGCCACGCGGTCGGGCGGGGACACGCGCGCCACCTCCGCCAGCGAGATGCCGTTCCATGACGCGCCGACGAAGCCGGCCAGCGCGCACAAGGGCAGCAGCAGCGCGCCCGCATCGTCCGGCAGCAGCGCCAGCGCCGCCACGCTGCCCGCCGCGACGAAGGCCTGGACCACGAGGTTGCGCGTCGCGTTGCCCGTGCGGTCCGCCAGCCAGCCGAGCAGGATGCGCGCCACCACGCCCGCCACCTGCATGGCCGCGAAGACGCCGCCGGCCTCCACCAGGCCCATGCCGCGCGTCGCGACCAGCCAGGTGACGGTGAAGGAGAACAGGCAGCCCTGGCACACCGCGAAGGAGACGGACAGCGCCGTCAGCCGCGGCAGCAGCGGATCGGCGCGCAGTGCCGCGATGGGCGCGGCGATGGTATGGGCCGACAGCACGTCCCGCAGGCCGATGCGCCGCACCGGGTCGCGCTCGGCATCGAGCAACCTTCGCAGCGGCTGGATCGCCGCGGCGGCGAGCAACGAGGCGCCGACCGCGACCAGCAGCGCCGTGGGCCATCCGGCCGAGGTCGCGATGGGGGCGGCGATCAGCCCCGCCATGGCACCGCCAAGCGGCGCGCCCGCCTGCTTGACCGAGAAGATCAGCGTGCGGTGCTGCTTGGGTGCCGTCGCCGCCAGGATGCGGCTGCCGGCCGGCGGAGAGGGCCCGTAGCCGATGCCCAGCAGCAGCGAGGCCAGCCCGAGTGCGCCCACGGTCCCGACCCCGGCCACGAGCAGCGCGACCGCCCCCAGCACCGCTCCGGCCTGCAGCATCCGCATCGGGCCGAAACGCGCCAGGAACGGCCCGCACAGCAGCAGGAACAGCACCGTCCCGAAGGCGACCAGGGAGGAGAAATTGCCGATCCGTTCCGGTGCCAGCCCGGCGCTCGCGGTGATCAGCGGCGCGATGACGGGCAGTGTCTGCGTCATGAAGGACGCGACCGATTGCATCAGCAAGGTCGCCCCGAGGGCGGCAATCCAGGGCGCCATCATGCGAGCCTAGCGCAGGATCGCCGGCGCCGGGAATGCGCGGTTCCGCCATGGTCGCGCGACCTGCATGACCGCCGCGCCCGCCGCGCGGCTTGCCAGCGTCGCGGCGGCAGCGGAGCATCCGGCGCGGCGAAGGGAAGGGACGGACATGGCGCAGACGATCGGCTTCATCGGGCTCGGCATGATGGGGCTGCCGATGGCGCGCAGCCTGGTGGCGCGTGGTTTCGCCGTGCTGGCCTGCGACACGGCGGCCGCGGCGCGCGATGCGCTGGCCGAAGGCGCACCCGCCGACGCCGTGGCCTTCGCGCCGGACCCGGCTGCGGTGGCGGCGGGCGCGGATGTGGTCGTGCTGATGCTGCCCAACAGCCGCATCGTCGCGGACGTCATGGCGGGGCTGGCGCCGGCGCTGCGGCCGGGGATGCTGGTGATCGACATGGGGTCTTCCGAACCCGGCGAGACGCGGCGGTTCGCGGCGCTGGCGGCCGAATGCGGCGCGGCGGTGGTGGATGCGCCGGTGTCGGGCAGCGTGGCGAAGGCGAAGACCGGCACGCTCGCGATCATGGTCGGGGGCGAGGACGCCGCCTTCGCGCAGGCCGAACCCGTATTGCGTGGCATGGGGGAGGCGATCATCCGCACCGGCGCCGTGGGCAGCGCACATGCGATGAAGGCGCTGAACAACTTCGTCTATGCGGCGGGGCTGCTGGCCACCGCCGAGGCGCTGCGGATGGGCGAAGCGCTCGGCCTCGACCTCGGCATCCTGACCGATGTGATGAACGCCTCGTCGGGCCGCAACATCGCCACCGAGACCAAGGCACGGCAGGAGATCATCACCGGTCGCTACGCCGGTGGCTTCCAACTCGGCCTGATGCGCAAGGACCTGGAGACGGCGGGCAGCATTTCCGAGAGCACCGGGACCGCTGCGCCTTCGCTGCAGCTGTGCCGCGCGCTGTGGACGGAAGCGGTGGAGCGGCTCGGCCCCAAGGTGGACAATACCGAGATCCACCGCTTCCTGAACGACCGGGCGCCGCGCTGAGGCGCTTGCCGGGCGGCGCTGCCGCCTTCGCGGACCGGACGCTATTCGAAGATCGCGACGGCGCGGATCGGGCTCGCGGTCCCGCCGCGGATCTTCAGCGGGAAGCCGATGAAGCGGAAGCGGCCGCGGCCGATCAGCTTGTCCAGGTTCGCGAGGCATTCCATGTGCGTGATGCCGCGCTCGGCGCAGGCCATGTGGGCCTGGAAGTTCGGTTCGCCTTCGGGCGCGGGGCTGATCGCCTCGACACCGAACATGCCGATGCCCTGGTCGGCCAGCCAGTGGATGGCCGGCAGCGACAGGCCGGGGAAATCGTGCAGGTAGCCAGGCTTGCCGAGCAGGCGCTCATTCGTCGCCAGCCACACCAGCACGGTGTCGCCGGGCTGAATGGTCTGGCCCGACTTCGCGACGGCGGCCTGGACCTCCTCGAGCGTGGCGGCGGTCTTCAGCGGGATATGCGACAGGTCGATGCAGAAGCCGCTGGTGTAGAACTTCTCCAGCGGCATCTCGTCGACCGACTGCGCGCCGGGCCGCGGGTCGAAATGCACCGGGGCGTCGACATGCGTGCCGGCATGGTCGCTCAGCGACAGGAACATTGCCTTGCTGGTGAAGGTGGTGTTGCCGGCGTGCTTCTTCTCGCTGTGGTCGTTCCAGACCGTCATCACAACCGGCGGGTGGCTTGGATGGGTCTGGGTTCGGTGAAAAATGTCGCGGCTCAGGTCGACGATATCCATGGTGCGTTCCCTCAGGCCGGCGCGTCACAGAGGTATTGGCGGAGGTGATAGGGCTGCGCCGCCAGCGCCGGGCAGAAGGATGAGACGACAGGTTCGAGCTTGTCGTAAAGGTCCTTGAACTCGACGTTCAGCGCTTCGAGCCGTTCGCGCGCCGCTTCCGCCTCCACCGCCAGCTTCGCCAGGTCGATGGTGAGCAGCTTGCGGTCCTGCACCACGAAGCGCCCGCCGATCATCACGTGGCGCACCCCGGTGCCGTCTTCCGTATGCACCACCTGGTTGACCGACCAGTTGTGCGGGATCCAGTTGATCGAGGCGAGGTCGAGGAAGACGATGTCCGCCTTCTTGCCCGGCGCGATCACGCCGATGTCGTCGAAGCCGAGCGCACGCGCGGACCCTTGCGTTGCGGCCTGGTAAATCTCCTCGACACCCGCCCAGTGGCGCGGGTCGGGCGTCTGCACCTTGGACAGCATGGAGGCGTAGCGCATCGCCTCGTACATGTTCTGGTTGTCCGAGCAGTTCGCGCCATCGGTGCCGAGCCCGACATTCACGCCGACATCGCGCGCCCTGCGGAAGCGGAACATGCCATTGCCAAGCCGCATGTTGCTGCCCGGGTTGTGCGCGAGCGACCCGCCCCGATCACGCACGATCTTCAGATCATCATCATCAAGCCAGATGGCGTGGGCGGCCGTGAAGTCCGGCCCGACAAGGCCGAGGCCGTCCATGTGCTGGATCAGGGTCTTGCCGTAGCGCTTGATGCCGACCAGCGCCTGCACCTTGCTCTCGCCGACATGGCTGTGCAGCCCGACCTTGTATTCGCGCGCCAGGTCGCGGCAGCCGCACAGGAAGGCGTCCGAGCAATGGTGCGGGATGGTCGGCGCCACGGCGGCGCGGATGTCGTGCCCCCCCCAGCGCCAATTCGCCAGCACGCCGCGCATGGCATCGACGGAGCGTTCCCAGGCCGGCAGGCGCAGCTTGTCCACGCGCGCCTGGAGCGGCGTGGGCAGCGCATCGTACAGACCGGGGATCGCCTCATAGACCGTGCGGTCGGCGACCATCGGCGCGATCACGGCGCGCATGCCGATGCCGTGGTAGGCCTCGGCCACCGCATCCAGCCCTTCCGCGGTGGGCATGGGGAATTCGTAATACAGGTCATAGGCCGCGGTGCAGCCCTTCAGCACCATCTCGGCGGCGACGATCTGCGTGGTCAGCTTCTTGTCCTGCAGCGACCGCGACCCACCGATCCAGGGTGCGGCCGCCAGCAGCAGTTCCAGCGTCCACTTGTCGCCTTGTCCGCGCGCGAGGCCGCCATGGCCATGCGTGTGGGCGTTGATCAGGCCGGGATGGATCAGGCAGCCCGCGGCATCGAGCACCTTCGCATCCGGCGGCGCTGCGATGCCCGCGCCGACCTCGATGATGATGCCGTCGCGGATCAGCACGTCGGCGGGCGTGGCGCGGCGCAGGCCGGGATCGGCCAGCAGCGCGCCGCGGATGATGGTGGTGCCGGGTTCGCTCGCAGCCATGGCGGTTTCTCTCGGTTCAGGCGGCGGGCGGGGCCGATGTCTCGGCACCGCTCGACCAGGGGAACAGGATGCGTTCGGCGATCGACACCGCCTGGAACAGGACGATGCCCATGATGGCCAGGATCACCACCGCGCTGAAGGCCAGCGGCGTGCGGAAGAAGGCCATGGAGGTCTGGATCAGGTAGCCCAGACCGGCATCGGCGCCGACGAACTCCGCGACAACGGCGCCGACCACCGACAACGCCGCCGCCACCTTCAGCCCGCCGAACACGAAGGGCACCGCGAAGGGCAGGCGGATGCGCAGCAATTCCTGGATGCGGCCTGCACGGCAGGCGCGGCCCAGTTCGATCAGCTCCGGCGGCGTTGCCATCAGCCCGGCGACCGAGGCCACCACCAGCGGAAAGAACGCGACCAGGAAGGTGACGATCACCCGCGGCAATTCATTGGCACCCAGCGCGACGATCAGGATGGGTGCCAGCGCCACCTTCGGGATGGATTGCGTGACCACCAGCAGCGGATAGATCGCCGCCGAGATGGCGCGCGACGACGCGATCAGCATCGCCAGCGGCAGGCTGACCAGCACCGATGCCGCGAAGCCCAGCAGCACCGTCATCAGCGTGGACATCGTGTGGTCCAGCACCATCGGCCAGACCGCGATGGTGGCGGTCCAGATGGCGGACGGCGTGGGCAGGATGAACTCGCGGATGCCGAAGAACCGCACCCCGGCTTCCCAGGCGATGAACAGCCCGATCACGGCGATCCAGGCCGGCAGCCCGGCCTTGAAGCGCGCCATCACGTCACGCCGCCCGCGCGGCGCGCTCGCCGAAGATGTGGTCGCGGATGCGGCGCGCGCAGCGCTGGAACTCCGCGGTGCCCTCCTGGTCGAAGGACCGCGGCCGCGGCAGGTCCACCTGAACCACATCGACGATGCGGCCCGGCCGGGGCGACATCACCACCACCCGGTCGGCCAGCAGCACGGCCTCGGGGATGGAATGCGTGACGAACAGCACCGCCATGCGTCGTGCCGCCCACAGGCGCAGCAGTTCGATCGACATCTCCTCGCGCGTCAGCGCGTCGAGCGCACCGAAGGGTTCGTCCATCAGCAGCAGGCGCGGTTCCTGCAGCAACGCCCGGCAGATGGCGACACGCTGCTGCATGCCGCCCGACAATTCGCGCGGCAGCTTCGATTCGAAACCCGTGAGCCCCGCCGTCGCCAGCAGCGCGCGGGCGCGGTCCTCGGTATCCGGCGCTGTGCGCCCCATCAGACGCAGCGGAAAGGTCACGTTGCGCAGCACATCCGCCCAGGGCAACAGCGTCGCCGCCTGGAACACCATGGCGGTTTCGGCGCGCGGCGTGGTCACGCGCGCGCCGTCGATCAGCGTGGCGCCACCGGTCGGCGGCACCAGCCCGGCTGCCAGCCGCAGCAGCGTGGACTTGCCGCAGCCCGAGGCGCCGACGATGGCGACGAACTCGCCCTCCTTCACCTCGAGTGCGATGTCCCGCAGGGCTTCCACGGCCGCACCGTCGCGGCCGCGGAAGGTCTTGGAGATGCCCTCGAAGCGGATCACGGCAGCAGGCTGACATCCACCGCCTGGCGATAATCCCAGGCCGGGTCGATCTGCTGCGACGCCGCCACCTGTTCCCAGGTGAAGCGCAGCCGCTCCGGGTCCTGCCGGCCGAAGCCGGTCTGCCGGGCGTGGTCGGTGAACACATACGACATGGTTGCGCGCAGCGAGCCCTGGCAGTCATCAAGCTCGACCTCGCGGTTGCGCTGGACGTGCAGGCGGCAGGCTTCCTCCTGGTTCGCATTGGCCCAGGTGAAGGCGCTGGTCGCACCGCGCAGGAAGCGGCGCACCAGGTCGGGGTTGCGCTGGATCGTCTCATCCGTTGCCATCAGCGTCGTCGCGTAGATGGCGAAGCCGGTCTCGACGAAGGGCAGGACGATGATCTCCTCGCCCGCGCGCTGCGCCGCCTTGTTCTGGTAGTAGTGATGGATCGCGAAGAACGGCGCGGCATCGAGCCGGCGCGAGATCAGCAGCGCCGCCATCGCCGATGCATCGGTGTTCACCCAGGTGATGCGGTCGGGGTTGGTGCCGGCGCGGCGCGCCACTTCCGGGAAGTACAGGCGATGGCTGTTGCCCGGCGTGATGCCGATGCGCCGGCCTTCCAGCCCCTGGAAGGTGGTGATGCCCGAGGACCGCAGCACGAACAGCGAATGCGGCGAATGCGTGTAGATCTGCATGATGGAGCGCACGGTGGTGTTCTGCCGCGCGCGCGCCGCCATCACCGCGCTGATGTCCGCCACGCCGAAGGCCGCGGTGCCGGCCGCCACCTTGTTGACCGTATCGCCCGACCCATAGCCCCGGGTCAGAGAGAGCTCGATGCCGTGTTCCCGCCAGGCGCCACGTGCCGCGCCCGAGAAATAGGCCGCGTGTTCCCCTGTAGGGATCCAATCCAACTGCAACAGCACCCTGTCCTGTGCGCGGGCGGGCTGCGCTGCGAGTGCCGCGAGCGCAAACAGCCCGGCCGCGATGCATCGACGCATCATCGTCCATCTCCCTGTTTCGTTTGCTGCCGCGCGGCGTAGTCCCGGGGACGAAGCAGACGACGAAATGAACGGACGCGCAACCCGCTACGTGTTGGCGCCCGCGAGCGCGGCAATGACGGCATCCGTCACCTGCGCCGTGGTCGCCGTGCCGCCCAGGTCGGGCGTCAGCACGTCGCCGCGCGCCGTCACCGCTTCCACCGCGCGCATCAGCCGCTGCGCGGCGGCGGGCTCGCCCAGATGCTCCAGCATCATCGACGCCGTCCAGAAGGACCCGAGTGGATTGGCAATGCCCTTGCCGGTGATGTCGAAGGCCGACCCATGGATCGGTTCGAACATCGACGGGCGGCGCCGTTGCGGGTCGATGTTACCGGTGGCGCCGATGCCCAGCGACCCCGCCAGCGCGGAAGCGAGGTCCGACAGGATGTCGGCATGCAGGTTGGTCGCGACCACGGTGTCCACGCTGCCGGGCTTCATCACCATCCGCGCGGTCATCGCATCGACCAGCATCTTGTCCACGGTCAGCGCGGGGTATTGCGCGGTGACCTCGGCGCAGACCTCGTCCCACATCACCATGCCGTGGCGCTGCGCATTGGATTTCGTCACCACGGTCAGCAGCTTGCGCGGGCGCGACATCGCCACTTCGCAGGCGTGTCGGCAGATGCGCGCGACACCCTCGCGCGTGAAGACCGCGACATCCATCGCCACTTCGATCGGCAAGCCGCGATGCGCGCGCCCGCCGACGCCGGCGTATTCGCCCTCGGAGTTCTCGCGCACGATCACCCAGTCGATCTGCTGGCCGAGATCCTCGCGCAGCGGCCCGCGCACGCCGGGCAGCAGGCGGGTGGGGCGGACATTCGCGTACTGGTCGAAACCCTGGCAGATCGCCAGGCGCAATTCCCACAGGGTGATGTGGTCGGGGATGTCGGGCGCGCCGACGGCACCGAAGAAGATGGCGTCGAAGCCTTCCAACTGCTTCAGCCCATCCGCCGGCATCATCAGGCCGGTGCGGCGGTACATCGCGCTGCCCCAGTCGAAGGTTTCGAAGGCCACCGTGAAGCCGCCCTGCGCGGCCGCGGTCGCCTCCAGCACGCGGCAGCCCGCGGCGATCACCTCGGGTCCGATCCCGTCGCCACCGATGGCGGCGATCCTGTGCTGGCGCATGCTGTCCTCCTGGTGCAGGCCCCCCGTTTGGCGCCGCGGATCGCCGCGCGCAAGCCCTCAGCGGCGCAGGCGCAGGTCCATTCCGCGCGCCCGCCAGGCAGCCTCGATCGCATCGAGGTCCGTCTGCCCGGCCGGGTTCGCGCGGGACGGCCGGGTGTGCTGCGTCGGCTCGGCCTGTACGCGCCACAGCGCCAATAGGCGCGAGAGTTCCACCAGCGGATCCGCGTGGTCGTCGACGCGCAGATTGATGTCGGGGAAGTCCTCGGTCGTGGTGACCATCAGCGCGGCGGATTGCCGTCCGCGCTTGTCCCCGCCCTCGGCCTGGCCGGCATGCAGGGCCTCCATCAGCCGTTCGGGCAGCGCGAGGTCGGTGCGCGCCGCGAACACCTCGGCGGTCGCGGCAACGACGCGGCCATTGGCCAGCATGTTTCCCGCGACTGAGAAGCCCTCGCCGGCGACGGACCCGCACCATTCGACGCAATTGTCGCCGGTATGCGCGGCGACGCGTCCGGCGGCGTCCACCACGTGGATCTGCCGCAGGCCGCGCCCCTCATCGCCAGCCAGCGCGCTGTCCAGCGCCAGGCGCGGCGCCAGGCCGCGCGCGAGCGCCTCGAGAACGGCGGGGCCGAGGTAGCGGTTGCTCATGGATTGCGTCGACACCGCCCCCACCCCCGTGCGGATGAACGGGCAGGCGGCGCCGACGGCCAGGTTGCAGGTGGTGACCGCGACGGCGAAGGCGCCGGTCGCGTCATCATGCGCGACGATGGACCAGGTCATGGGCGAGTGGCTCCGTGTTGAGCGCCCATCCTGCACCCTGGCGGCGATGTTGACAGCAGGGCGCCCGCGCGCCGATGACAGGTCAAATCCACGGGAGGACAAACGCCATGACCATCCACTTCAACCGCCGCGCCTTCGCCGCCATCGCCGCCGCGACCGCCCTGCCGGGGCTGGCGCATGCGCAGGCCGCGGCATGGCCGTCCGGCCCGGTGCGCCTGGTGGTGCCCTTCGGCGCCGGCGGCGCCGTGGATACGCTCTCGCGCGCTGTCGCCAATGCCTTCGGGCCGCATTCCAATGGCCATCCCATGGTGGTCGAGAACCGCTCCGGCGCCGGCGGGTCCATCGCGGGGCAGTTCACCGCGCAGTCGCGCCCCGACGGGCAGACGCTGATGATGGCGGATCTCGGCGCCAACGCCATCGGCAAGCTGCTGCAGCCGGGCCTTGCCTACGACCCCGCCACCGCCTTCACGCCCATCATCCACCTGGTGAACCTGCCGATCGTGGTGATCGTGCCGGCCGCGAGCCGCGTGCGCACGCTCGACGACCTGGCCGCGCTGGCGCGCACGCGCGCGGATGGCATCCCTTATGCCTCGCCGGGCGTGGGCCATGTGAGCCACCTGGCGTCGGAGCTGCTGGCGCAGCGCGCGGGGGTGAAGTTCACCGCGGTGCATTACCGTTCGGGCGCCGACGTGCTCCGCAGCGTGATCGCGGGCGAGACCGAGTTCACCTTTCCCTCGATCTCCACCGCGCTGCCCTTCATTCGCGACGAGAAGGTGCGCGCCATCGCCATCGGCACCCCGCGGCCGGTCGCGGCGCTTCCCGGCGTGCCTGCCGTCTCGGCGCGCTTCCCCGGCTTCGAGGCGATGACCTGGCACGGCATCTCCGGCCCCGCCGGCATGGATGCCGCGCTGACCCAGCGCATCAATGCCGCTTTCCGCGCCATCATCACCAGCGCCGAGGTGAAGTCCTTCGTCGAGACCCGCCAGGCCGCCGAGGTGGTGGCCGGCACGCCTGCCGAATTCGCCGCGCTGGTCACCGGCGACATCGCCAAGTGGGGCCCGGTGATCCGCGACGGGAACATCCGCGCGGAATAGCCCCGTGGCCCTGCGCGCCGGTGCTGCGCAGGGCGTGAGGGCCATCCCTGCGGTTCAGCAGCCGAGCTGGTCCGCCAACGCCTCGAAGCTGCCGGCGATGGCGTCCCAGTCGGCCTCCGCGCGGGTGTCCGTGGTCTGCCCCGGGCCATGTTCCGTCGCGCGCAGGACGAAGGCGGTCCTGAGCCCGGCGCGTCGCGCCGCCGCCAGGTCGTTGTTGTGCGAAGCGACCAGCGCGACGTCGTGCGGCGCCAGCGCCAGGATCTCCGCCGTGCGGGTATAGGCTTCCGGCTGCGGCTTGTAGGCCTGGACCGGCTCCGCCCCGAGGATGGCGTCCCACGGAATGCCCGCGCGCTTGGCCATGTTCGCCAGCAGCAGGATGTTGCCGTTGGATAGCGGCGCGATGAAGTGCTTCGCACGCAGCCGCAGCAGCCCCGGGATCGCATCCGGCCAGGGGTCGAGCCGGTGCCAGGCGCGGTTCAGCCAGTCGCGATCGGCCTCGTTGGCCGTGATGCCGTGTTCGGCCAGCAGCGCGTCGAGGTTCTCCCGATGCAGCACGTCGAGCCGCGTGAACGGCCGTGCGCCGGAGCGCACCGCTTCCATCGCCGGCTGGTAGCGCCGGCGCCAGGCATCGGCGAAGGCCAGCGGGTCGACATCCTCGCGCTTGTGCCGCGCGAGGAAGACCCGCGCATCCCGCGCGATCCCGTTGCGCCAGTCGACGACGGTTCCGAAGGTGTCGAAGACCAGCGCCTTCACGCCAGGCAGCGCGCTCATTCGGCGGCTTTCGCGGGCGGCTGCGCCCAGCGTGTCTCGAAGTCCCAGACCTCGGGGAAGCCCATGAGGTCCGTCATGCGCTTGAAGCCGTAGGATTCGCCGATGGCGATGCTGTCGCCATGCTGCTTCAGGTGGCCATAGACGCGCTCCAGCGCCGCCGCCATCGCCAGGAACCCGACCGCCGGATAGATCGCGATCGCATAGCCGATCTCCTGCAACGTCTTCGCCGGCAGCAGCGGCGTGCGCCCGCCCTCGACCATGTTGGCGAGCAGCGGCTTGGCGATCGCCTTGCCGATGGCGCGCATCTCCGCCTCGCTTTCTGGGCTTTCGATGAACACCACGTCCGCGCCGGCATCGCCGAACATGCGGCCGCGGCGGATCGCTTCGTCCAGCCCCAGCGTGGTGCGCGCATCGGTGCGCGCGACGATCAGGAAGTCGGGGCTGGTGCGCGCCTCGGCGGCGACCTTGATCTTCAACACCATCTCCTCGGCCGGGATGACGCGGCGGCCGGGCGTATGGCCGCACTTCTTCGGCATCTCCTGGTCTTCGAGCTGGATGCCCGAGATGCCGGCGGCCTCGTAGCCCATCACGGTGTGGCGCACATTCAGCAGCCCGCCATAGCCGGTATCGGCATCGGCGATCATGGGCGTGCGCACGCCGCGCGCCATCTGCCCCATGCGCGTCACCATGTCGGTATAGGTCGCGATGCCCGCATCCGGCACGCCCAGATGCGAGGCCACCGTGCCGAAGCCGGTGCCGTACAGGCAGTCGAAGCCCATGCCATCGGCCACCTTGGCCGAGATCATGTCGAAGATGCCGGGAGCCACGATGAAGCGCTTGTCGGCGAACGCCTTGCGAAGGGCGGGATGGGCCATGCGGATTGGTCCTATTGCTGCGGTCGGATGTGGCCGGACTGCGCGGCGGCGGCCCAGATGCGGTCGTCGCGCTGCATCGCTTCGAGCAGCGCGGGGGCGGGGCGGAAGTCGCGCTCGACGCCGAGTGCCACCAGCCGCTGCTGGAAGGCCGCGTCGTCGAACACGCGCTGGACCGTGCCGGCGATGGTGGCCGCCAGGGCCGGGTCCATGCGCGGCGGTGCGAGCATCGCCACCCAGCCCGACAGGTCGAACTCCGTGACCCCCTGTTCGGCGGCCGTCGGCACGTCGGGGAAGAAGGCCGAGCGCTGCGCGGTCGACACCGCCAGGATGCGCACGCGCCCGGTCTGCATGTGCGGCGCGGCGCTGACCGTGCTGGTCCAGCCGGTGGGCAGGTGGCCGGCGACGATGTCGTTCATCAACTGCCCGCCCGACCGATACGCGACATCGGGCATGTCGACGCCGGCGCGGCGCGCCAGTTCCTGCCCGATGAAGGATGACAGCGCCTCGGTGCTGCCGGTGCCGACGCGGCCGGGGTTGCGCTTCGCGTGGTCGATCATGGCGCGCAGGCTGTCGAAGGGCTGGTTCGCGCCGGCTACCAGCACCATCGTGTTGCGCGTCAGCATCGCGATCGGCGTGAAGTCGCGGATCGCGTCATAGGGCATCGATGGCAGGTGGTAGCGGTTCATCACATGGGTCGAGACCACCACCAGCAGCGTGTGGCCATCGGGTTCGGCGCGGGCCACGGCCTCGGACCCCACCACGCCGGCGCCTCCCGCGCGGTTCTCCACCACGAAGGGCTGCGGCAGGGTGGGCCGCAGCGCCTCGCCCAAGGCGCGCGACAGGATGTCGGTGCCGCCCGAGGCCGCATAGGGCACGACGACGCGCACCGGTCGCGTCGGCCAGGCCGCCTGCGCGGCAAGCGGCGAGGGCAGCGCCAGGGCGGCGGGCGCGAACAGCAGCGGGCGGCGACGGACCATCATGGCGATTTCTCCCTGGGGCGGACATTCCCCCGCCCGAAGGCCCCTGTAAACGCCCCGCGTTCCGGGCCAGGATGACGCAGCACGCCAGGAGGAACCACCCCATGCCCGCCAGCGACATCGCCGCCATCGAGGCCGTTCTGCACACCTACCTCGACGGGTTGCACGAAGGCGACGCCGACAAGCTCGCGAGCGCCTTCCACCCCTGTGCGCATCTGTATTCCGACAAGGAGGGCGTGGTGCAGGACCTGCCGCGCGACACCTGGCTCGAATGGGTGCGCGGCCGGGGCAGCCCCAAGGCGATGGGCCTGGCGCGCGACGACCGGGTGCTGATGCTCGACCAGTCCGGGCCGGAGACGGCGCTGGCCAAGGTGGCGTGCCAGGTTCCGCCGCGCTACTTCACCGACTACCTGGTGTTCCTGAAGACCGAGCAGGGCTGGAAGATCGTCAGCAAGGTGTTCCGCACCGACGTGCGGGAGTGACTCACCCCGACCGCGCCGTATCGGCGCGGCCGAGGTCCCGCGCGATCGCCGCGGTGTCGTAGTATTCCCGGAACTCGGCGATCCGCCCGCCATCCAGGCGCAGCACATCGACCTTGGCGTAGCCGCATTCGCTGCCGTCCGCGTGGTAGCGCAGGCGGGCCGTCGCCAGCACCGTTGCCCAGTCGCCATCGGCCATGATGCGTTCGATGTCATAGCCGATGACCTGGAAGTTGCCGGTCAGCGCGGCGAAATAGGCGGCGACGCCGTCCCTGCCGCGCCAGGCGCCGCACCAGGGCAGCGGTGCGTCGCCAACCGAACGCCAGGCGACGTCGTCGGCCAGGCCGGCCATGACCGTCGCCATGTCGCCGGCGCGGTATGCGTCGTAGAATGCGGCCACCAGTGCCCGCGTCGCCTGTGTCTGATCGGCCATGCTTGCCTCCGTTCGGTTGGGGAACGGAGGCTCGCGCAGCGGACCGCCCGCGATCAAGCCTTCAATCGACCCGCGCGCCGGAGGCCCGCACGATCGGCACCCACTTCTCGATCTCCGCGGCGATGAAGGCGCGCGTCGCGTCGGGCGTCATGCCGTCCGGGATCGTGTTGCCGAGCGCGATCAGGCGGTCGCGGACCTCGGGGGTCTTCAGGATCTCGGCGATGTGCTCGTAGAGAAACTGCCGGATTGGCGCCGGCGTGCCGAGCGTGGCGGACCACGGCGTCCATGTGGTGGCCTGCCAGCCCGGCAGCCCGGCCTCGGCGGCGGTTGGCACGTCGGGCGCCATGGGGCTGCGCTGCGGGATGCCGATCACGATGCCGCGCACCGTGCCGTTGCGGATGTGCTCGGCCATGAAGGAGATGGTGTCGGACTGGAACATGATCCGCCCGGCCATCAGGTCCTGGAAGGACGCGGCCGACCCACGATAGGGCACGTGCGTGGCCTGCACGCCCGCCAGGTGCAGCAGCAGCGCCGAGGCGATGTGCCCCGTGGATCCATTGCCCGACGACCCGTAGGGCACTTGCCCGTTGCCCGCCGCCACCGCCGCGCGGAACTCCGCCAGCGTGCGCACATTCATCGAGGGATGCGTCGCCAGCACGATCGGCGAGTGGGACGAAATGGTGATGTGATCGACGCCGGTGAGCGGATGCACCCGCAACCGCTCGCCGTACAGCCCGACGTTCAGCGTATGCGAGCCCAGCGCGCCGACCAGCAGCGTGTAGCCGTCCGGCTGGGTCTGCGCGACCGTCTCGAAGGCAACGGTGCCGCCGCCGGATGGGCGGTTCTCGACCACGAATTGCTGGCCGAGGCGCTGCGACAGCGCCGCCGAGACGAGCCGCGCATTGATGTCGGCATTGCCGCCGGCGGCGAAGGCGACGATCACCCGCACCGGCTTGTTCGGATAGTCGGTTCCCGGCGCGCGCGGCTGCGCGAGTGCCGGCAGCGCGGCGAGCGCCATCGCGGCGCCCAGAAGCGTCCTGCGGATCATGGGTTGGTTTCCTCCCGGTTGTTCAGGCGATGCTGTGTTCAAGAACGCCGACGCGCTCGACTTCCATGCGCAGCCGGTCGCCCGGCTTCAGGTAGCGCGGCGGGTCGCGGAAATGCCCCACGCCGGCCGGCGTGCCGGTGGCGATGACATCGCCCGGCTCCAGCGTCATGTAGCGGCTCAGGAAGGCGATCAGCGTGGCGACGGGGAAGATCAGGTCGCGCGTATTGCCGTGCTGCACTTCCTCGCCATTCAGCCAGCAACGGATGTCGAGCGCCCAGGGCTCGCCCACTTCGTCCGCCGTCGCGATGCACGGGCCCATCGGGCAGAAGCCGTCCATGCCCTTGGCGAAGGACGTCATGGGCAGCGGCACGTCGAACTGGAACTCGCGCGCGCTGATGTCATCCAGCACGGTGTAGCCGGCGACATGATCGAGGGCGACGCCTTCGGCGACGTTGCGCGCGCGGCGGCCGATGACGACGCCGAGCTCGACCTCCCAATCCGCCTTCTTCACCGCGGCCGGGATATGCACCGCAGCCCCCGGCCCGACCACGGAGGAGGTCGGCTTGAGGAAGATCTTGGGCATCTCCAGCTTCGGCCCGCCGGCTTCCTTCGCGTGGTCGCCGTAGTTGCGCCCCACGCCCAGGATTTTGCCGGGCTTCAGCGGCGCCAGCAGGCGCGCTTCCGACAGCGGCGCGCGCAGCGCCGCGTTCTCCGCCCGCGCTGCGAAGGCCAGCGCGCGGCCGGCGGCGACCATGGTGGCCTCGTTTGAGATCAGCGCCACCATGTCGTCGGGGATGATGTCGGCGGGCGCTTCCCCGGCGGCGCGCTGCGCGGCGGCCAGCGCGGGGCGCAACGCCACCACGCTGTCGCCGATGATCCCGCCCAGAACCGGGCCGTCCAGCGTCACCAGCCTCATGCCGCGAGCGCCGCGTAGTCGAGGCTCGCCATCACCTGCACGCGCAGGATGAAGCGCGGCTCGTCGGGCCCGTAGTCGGCCACCGCGTTGTGCAGCGTGCCGATATTGTCCCACATCAGCACGTCGCCTTCGGTCCATTCGTGTTCGTAGAAGAACTTCTCCTGCGCCTGGTGGCGGAACAGGTAGTCGAGCAGCGCGTCGGATTCCGCGCGAGCCATGCCTTCGACGAACATCGCGTAGCCGGAATTGCAGTACAGCACGCGCCGGCCGGTGATCGGGTGCACGCGCACCATGGGTTGCGAGACCGGGGGCTTCTTGGCCCGCTGCTCGGGCGTCAGCGGGCCGCGGATGCTGCCCGGGCGGATGCGCATCATGTCCCAGAACTTGGCGAAGTCGTGGATGGCGGTGCGGCCCTCGATGCGCTGCTTCACCTCCGCCGGCAGGTCGTCATAGGCCGCATGCATGTTGCGGAACTGCGTGCAGCCGATCGCGCGCCCGTCGCGCCGCGGCACGCGCTTGGCGTGCAGCACGTTGGCCAGCGCGATCTCCCTCGAATAGGACATGTCGGTGTGCCAGCCCTGGCCGGCATCCGACAGGCCGATCGGCTTGCCTGCGGCGTCCTTCATGTTGGACAGGTGCATCACTTCCGGATGCCCCTCGGCGTGGAACAGGTTCGCGACGTTGACTTCCAGCTCTCCGAAGCGGGAACCGAAGGCGGAGAGTGCGGCGGCATCCAGGTCCTGGCCCGCGAAGCACAGCACGCCGTACTGGCCGAGCGCGCGGAGCACCGTGCGGAAATCCTCGGGCGCCAGGCTGCGCGCGAGGTCGATCCCCTCGACGCGCGCGCCGAGCCCGGCATTGTTCGGGGTGATCTTCACCGGACGCTCCTCGACGTGCTTGGGGCGGAAAATGCGACGCGGCTTGGCCGGCGTCAACGCACCGATGGCTTCCGCGCGGCGCGCGGGCAGGGCAGCATGGCGCCATGTGGAACACCCTGGACAAGCCGCGCATCGTCGTGGTGGGCGGCGGCATCGTCGGGCTCTGCGTGGGCTGGCATCTGGCCTGGCGCGGGCTCAAGCCGATCGTGATCGAAGCCCGCAAGGCGCACGCCGCCTATGCCGGCAATGCGGGCGCGATCAGCCATGGCTCGGTCGCGCCCCTGGCCATGCCGGGCGTGCTGCGCCAGGTGCCGAAGATGCTGACCGATCGGGCCGGCGCGCTGCATATTCCGGCGCGCTACTGGCTGCGGGCGATGCCCTGGCTGCTGCGCTTCGTCGCCTCCGCGCGGCCGGCGCAGGTGGAAGCGGCGGCCACGGCGCTGGCCTCGCTGCTCTATGGCGCGCCAGAGCGCCATCGGGAGATCCTGGAGGAGGAAGGCGCGCTCGACCTGCTGCGCGCCGAGGGCCAGATGTACCTGTATCGCGACGATGCGCAGATGGCGAAGGATGCCGGCTCGCTCGCCCTGCGCCGCCGCCATGGGCTGCGGATGGAGGTGCTGGACCGCGCGGGGCTGGCGGCGCTCGAACCCGAGGTCTCGCCCGCCTATACGCGCGCGGTCTTCCTGCCGGACCACGGGTCCTGCGTGAATCCCGCGCGCCTGGCCGAGGTCGTCGCCGCCGGCATCCGCCGCATGGGCGGCGAGATCCGCGAGGCCGAGGTGCGCGCCATCACCACCGAGGGCCGCCGCGTCACCGGCGTGACCACGGATGACGGGGCGGTCGCGGCGGACCGCGTGGTGCTGGCGGCCGGGGCGTGGTCGGCGCGGCTGCTGGCGCCGCTCGGCATCAAGGTGCCGCTGGAGACGCAGCGCGGCTACCACGTGATGCTGCCCGATGCCGGCGTGCGCGTGGGCCGCGTGCTGTCGCCCGCCGACCGCAAGGTGTTCATCACGCCGATGGAAGACGGGCTGCGCGTGGCCGGGTCGGTTGAATTCGCCGGTCTCGACGCGCCGCCGAACGAAGCCCGCGCGCAGCTGCTGCTGGGCGACCTGCGCGCGGTGTTTCCCCAGGTGCGCACCGAGGGTGCCAAGACCTGGATGGGCCATCGCCCCTGCCTGCCCGACAGCCTGCCGGTGATGGGCCCGGTGAAGGCGTGGGACGGGCTGTGGTGCGCCTTCGGCCATGGGCACCTGGGCCTGACCGGATCGGCGCCGACCGGTGCGCTGCTGGCCTCGGCCATGGCGGGCGAGGCCCCGAATTTCGACTTCGCACCCTTCGGCGTCGAACGGTTCGGCTGAGCCGCGCGCCGCGAGAACTGTCTACGCCGCGAGGCGCAGGATATCCTCGAGATCGGCCGCCCCACGCACCGGGCGCGGGTTGGTCGCGATCGGCGCATCGCCGGTCCAGCGCGCGGCCAGCCCGGGGATGTCGTCCGCCGCGATGCCCCGCTCCGACAGCCTTGTGGGCAGGCCGAGGCCGCGCACGAAGGCCTCGATCGCCGGCCCTGCTTCCTCGCCACCGAAGATGTGTGCCACGTCGCGCTGCCGCGCCTCATTCACCGGGGCGTTCCAGCGCATCACCGCATGCAGCATGAGGCACGACGTGATGCCATGCGGCACGCCGCGCGCGGCGCCGAGGATGTAGCCAAGGCCATGGCTTGCTCCCACGGGCACGCCCGACCAGCCCCCCATCACCGACAGCCACATGGCCTGCTGGCACAGCGCGCGCGCCGCCAGGTCCTCCGGATGCCGGTGCACGCGCGGCAGCCCCTCGGCCAGCATCAGCATCGCCCGGTGGGAGACCGCATCCGAGAAGGCCTGCGGCGCGGTCGAGCACCAGCGTTCCGCCGCATGGTCCAGCGCCCGGATGCCGGAGGACAGCAACAGTTCCGCCGGCGTCTCCAGCGTCGCCGCAGGGTCCAGGATCACCGCGCGCGGCACCATCCACGGGTCGAGCGCGCGATACTTCCGCCCCGCGGCCAGGTCGGTGTAGCCCGCATGCGGTGCGAATTCGGCGGCGGAGAGCGTGGTCGGGATCGCGACCATGCGCGGGCCGGGCGGCGCGCCATCCCAGTTGCCCGGCGACGCACCGCGCGATGCCGCGGCGGCCACCAGCTCGCCTGGATCGGAGATCGCGCGCCACACCGCAAGGCACGCCACCTTCGATCCGTCGATCACCGACCCGCCGCCGAGGGCGACCACCAGGTCGGCATCGCGTTCGCGCAGCAGAGCGGCGAGCGCCAGCACGTCCTCCACCGGGCTATGGGCGCGCATGGTGGCGAAGGTGCCGACCAGCCGGCCGCCGATGGCTTCCGTGGCGGCGGCGACCAGCGCGCCGCCGGCCAGCGAGCGCGTGGTGACCAGCACGATGCGCGCCGCGTCGGCGATCTCGCGCGGCAGCGCATCGGCCAGCCCAGTGCCGTGATGGACGCGGCCCTGGGCCGGCCATTGATGCAGATGCGCGCCCATCACCCGATCCCTTCCCGCAGCGTGGCGAGGATGATGCGCCGGGCGCGCCCGGGCAACCTACTCCGCCGCCAGTGCCGCCTGGCGCTTCGGCACCAGGTGCTTCACCCGGGGCGCGACCTCGGATTGCAGGAGGCCGAGCGAGGTCTTCCAGGCCTCAGGGCTCTCCAGGTAGTCGAAGCCGAAGACCAGCAACTGGCCGAAGCCGCCGACCTCCTCGTAGATGCGTTCGATCTTCTCGGCGACGGTCCTGGGGCTGCCGATGATCCAGTTGTGGTGCGCGCAGTATTCCACCGTCACGTCGGAATCCGGCACCGACGGATCGTGCTTGAGGTAGTCCTTGAAACCGAACTGCGCGAGCAGTTGCAGGAAGTATTCGCCCATCATGCGGCCCATGTGGGATCCGACCGAAAGCCGCCAGGCTTCCTCATCGGTCTCGGCCACGAACACCTCGCGCACCAGGCGCCAGTCGCCGCGCCAGGGCGTGCGGCCGGATTTGCGCGCGCCGGCCTCGACGCTGTGCCAGTGCGAGGCGACATAGGCCGGGTTGAGGTTGAGCGACATCGGCAGGTAGCCGCGTTCGCCCGCCAGTTTCAGCGTGTCGGAATTCTTCGACAGGCCGGCCACGCCGATCGGCGGATGCGGCGTCTGGAACGGCTTGATGTGCGGCTTGAGGAAGCCGAACATCGTGTCCGGCTTGTCGACCTTCCAGTACTTGCCCTCATGGTGCCAGGGGCCGTCCTCGGTCCACATCTTCAGGATGATGTCGAGCGCCTCGCGCGTCATGTCGCGGTTCTGGCCCGACATGCCATCCACGTTGAACATCGCCCAGTCCGACGGCAGGCCCGAGGCCGCGACGCCGAAATTCAGCCGCCCTTCGGACAGGTGGTCCAGCATCGCGACGCGGTTCGCGAGTTCCGCCGGGTGGTGATAGGGCAGCAGGAAGCCGCCGGGGCCGATACGCAGCCGCTTGGTCTGCAGAAGCGCCTGCGCGATCAGCAGGTCGGGCGAGGGGTGCGGTTCCCATGGCGCGGTGTGGTGCTCGCCGATCCAGGCTTCGCTGTAGCCCATCTCGTCGAGCCAGCGCAGCACCTGGAGGTCCCAGTCATGGCCCTGCTTCAGGCCGCGCTCGGGCGGGTGGGACGGCATGGCGAAATAGCCGAATTCCATCTTTCGCTTCCTCCATCGGGTCTTGTCATTGGGGAAAGCATCGGTCCGCCGCGCGCCGACATGCAACCATAAAGCGAGTGGCGCGCGGGGGCGTGAAGACCCGTGGTCAGCCGCGCTGTGCGTGCGGCGCCGCCTGCATGATGTGGCCGCGCCGCCCGCGGATCCCGGCCGCGGCGCCGAGGCACAGCAACCGCTCGGCCATCATGCGACCGAGGCCGGCGCCGCTGCTGGGCACGCGCGCGCCGTCGAACAGCCCGGCGCGAAAAATCGCCGCTATTCCGCCGCGGCGTGGAAGCGCGTGAAATCGGGCTTACGCTTTTCCTGGAAGGCGGCGACCGCTTCCGCCGCCTCGGGCCCGCGCAGCAGCGCGCCGAAGCGAGCGAACTCCTCGGTCATGTGGGCGGACAGCGCGTCCTCGCCGGCCTGGCGCAGCAGGCGCTTGGTGGTGGCCATGGCGGCCGGCGGCTTGGCGGCAAGGCGCCGCGCCACCCCTTCCGCCGTCGCCATCAGGTCACCGACCGGCACCACCGCGTTGACGATGCCCGCGCGCAGCGCGGTGGCAGGCGGGAAGGCATCGCCCAGCATCAGCAATTCATTCGCCAGCAATTGCCCGCCACGCTGCGGCACCAGCAGCGAGGACCCGCCTTCCGGGCACAGCCCCAGATCGACGAAGGGCATGCGGAACACGGCGTTCTCCGCCGCATAGACGAAGTCGCAATGCAGCAGCAGCGTGGTGCCGATGCCCACCGCGTAGCCCGCCACGGCCGCCACCACAGGCTTCGGGCAGGCGCGCAACGCCGCGAGGAACTCCCGCGCCGGCGATGGCACATCCGCCGCCTGGTCGCCGCGCGCCTTGAAATCGCCCACGTCATTGCCGGAGGTGAAGCACTCCGTCCCGCCGGTGATCAGCACCGCGCGCACGGTCGACGCACCTGCCGCATCGCGCAGCGCCGCGCCCATCGCCGCATACATGCCCCGCGTCAGCGCGTTCTTCTTCTCCGGCCGGGCGATGCGGATGGTCCGCAGGCCGGCATCGTCGGTGACGTGGATCTCGCTCATGGTTTCCTCCGGTGGTCTTCAGACCATGATCGGCGGAACCGCGGCGCCGATCCAGCGCGCAATCGCAGCGGCGCGTTCATCCTGGTGCGGCTGCGTGGTGATGGACAGGCCAAGCGGCAGCCCCTCCACCGCCATGCGCGGCACCGTCACCACCGGGCAGCCAAGGCCCGAGGACGCCGTGTTCATGATCGGGTTGCCCGTGGTGTGCAGGATACGGTTGGAGGACCCGCCGGTGTCGCCGGGCAGCGGCGCCGGGCCGCAGGCGGGCAAGCCGATGAAGGCATCGACCTCGCCGGCGAGTGCGGCCTGGGCACGCCGCATGTCCTCGCGCTGGAGCAGGCGCATGCGGTACTGCGCCAGCGTGACGGAGCAGCCCAGTTCGAAGCGCGCCTTCAGGCTCTCGCTCAGCGCATCGGGGTTCTTCGCCATCATGTTCGCGACCGACCATGCGCTCTCATAGGCGCAGACATCGGTGGCGAGGCCCATCGCGCCCATCACGCGCTGTTCCAGCGCCTCCAGCAGCGGATGGTCGCCGCGGCGCAGGATGGCCACGCCCTGCGCGCGCAGCGCATCCAGCGCCTGTTCGAAGGCCTGGATCGCCTTGGGCTCGGCGACCGCCCAGCCTTCCGTCTCCAGCACCGCCAGGCGCCGTGGCACCACCGGCGCCGGCGGGTCCTCGCGCGTGAAGTACATCCCCGGCGCGCCCGGATCGCCGCCCACGCGCTTCACGATCTCGACCGCGATCTGCCACATGTCCTCGGCGCAGCCGGCATGGATGCCCACGGTCGATTGGCTGAAGCCCTGGCGTTCGCCGCGATTGATGCCGCCCTGGGTCGGCTTCAGCGCCCAGTTGGCATTGAAGGATGCCGGGCGGATCACGCTGCCCAGCACCTGCGTGCCGATCGCCGCCGGCAGCATCCGCGCGCTGATCACCGCACCCGATCCGGAGGACGACCCGCCCGGCGTGCGCCGCAGGTCGAAGGGGTGGCGCGTCGGCCCGGGATGCGACATGCCGAGTTCCGTCGTGACGGTCTTGCCGACGATCACCGCGCCGGCGGCGCGCAGCGCCTGCACCAGCGCGCTGTCGCGCCCCGGCCGGTTTCCCTTGTAGAAGGCGCTGCCCATCTCGGTCGGCAGGTCGCGCGTCTCCAGCAGGTCCTTCACACCGATCGGCAGACCGTCGATCGGCGAGAGCGGCGCGCCTGCCTTGTAGCGCGCCGTGCTGGCATCCGCCGCCTCGCGCGCCCCCGCCTCGTTCAACGACGCGAAGGCCATGACCTGCGGCTCGACCTCGGCAATCGTGGCGAGGCAGCGTTCCAGATAGGCGCGCGGCGTGTCGGATCCGTCGAGAAAGCCCGGCACCGCATCGTGGAACGTCAGCGGGCGGAAGCCGTCCGGTGCATAGGATTGCGGTGCGGGCAGGGGCATGCTGCGTCTCCTCGGCTGCACCATGCTTGCCCGCGCCGGCATGCTTCGCAAGGCCGCCCGGCTGACAGCGCGGCACCTTTCCGCAAGGATGCGCGCGATGCAGCTTCAGGAGGAACGACATGGCCAGGCGCGTGATGATGATAACCGGCGGATCGCGCGGCATCGGCGCGGCGACCGCGATGCTGGCCGCCGAGCGCGGCTACGACCTGCTGCTCACCTACCGCAGCGAGACCGCGCGCGCCCAGGCCACCGCCCGCGACTGCGAATCCCGCGGCGCGCGCGTGGTGCTCCTGCAGGGCGATGCGGGGCAGCAGAGCGATATCCTCGCGGCCTTCACCCGTTGCGACGAGGCGTTCGGCCGGATCGACGTGCTGGTGAACAATGCCGGCATCACCGGCCCGAAGCGGCTGCTGGCCGACACCACGCTGGCGGACTGGGTTTCGGTGATGACGCCCAACGTGATCGGCGTCGCGCTGCATTGCCGCGAGGCGGTGCGCCGCATGTCCACCAAGCGCGGCGGGCAGGGCGGCGTGATCGTCAATGTCTCCTCGCGCGCCAGCGAGATCGGCGGCGCCGGGGAATGGGTCCACTACGCCACCAGCAAGGGCGCGGTGGACACGCTGACCGTCGGGCTGTCGCGTGAAGTCGGCGGGGAGGGCATCCGCGTCAACGCCGTCAATCCCGGCCTGATCGACACCGAGATCCACGCCGCCGCCGGCATGCCCGACCGCGTCGCGCGCCTGTCCGCCGGCGTGCCGATGGCGCGCGGCGGATCGGCGCAGGAGGTCGCGGAATGCATCCTGTTCCTCGCCTCCGATGCCGCGTCCTATGTCTCGGGCGCGCGCCTGCCGGTGGGCGGGGCGCGCTGAGCGGGCGGAAGCGGCTCAGGCCGCGGCCAGCACAGGCTTGCGCGCCGCGCAGAATTCCTCGACCGCAGCGACGAAGCGCGCGCATTCGGCGTCGGTCACCGGCAGCATCAGCGCCACCATGCCGCGTCGCGCCAGGTACATCCCGGCGGCGAGCATGTCGAAGAAGAACAGCTCGCGCATCTGCTCCTCCGCCGCGTCCGCCTTGTAGGGCGCGGTGATCGGGCCAGGGCGGAAATGCGGGGACAGCATGGAACCCAGGCCGGTGAAGTGCATCGCCACGCCGTGCTTCGCACAGGTCGCGTTCAGCGCGTCGCGCAACGCCTCGCCGCGCGCGAACAGCGCCTCGGCGGCGGCTTCGTCGAAGATCTCGCCCATCGCGACGCAGCCGGCGGCCATCGACAGCACGTTGTTGTTGAAGGTGCCGGCATGGGGCATCGCGCCGGCACGGTGGCCGTCGAACACCGCCATCACATCGGCCCGCCCCCCGAAGGCGCCGAAGGACATGCCACCCGCCATGTATTTCCCGAAGGTCGTCATGTCCGGCGTGATGCCCATGCGCGCCTGCAGCCCGCCATAGCCGTGCCGGCTGGTCATCACCTCGTCGAACACCAGGATCGCGCCGGTCTCGCGCGTGGCATCGCGCAGCGCCTGGAGGAAGTCACGCGTCGCCGGGATGCAGCCGCCCGACCCCTGCATCGGCTCCACGATCACCGCGGCCAGCGTGTCGCCCGCCTCGCGGATCGCCCGTGCCGCGCCCTCCGCGTCGTTGTAGTCCGCGAAGCGCATCGGGATCGGCAGGTTCACCGGGCTGGTCGGCACGCCCACCGGGAAGGTGAAGACGCCGCCATGGTAGCCGCCGCGAAAGGCCAGCACCTCGGTCCGTCCGGTGAAGCCGCGCGCGCCGGCCAGCGCCATGATGTTGGCCTCGGTGCCGGAATTGGTGAAGCGCAGCTGCTCGACCGAGGGAAACCGCCCGCAGATCAGCGCCGCCAGCCTGCCCTCGTTCTCGCCGACCGCCGCCAGGTTCACCCCGCGATCCATCGCCGCCTTCACCGCATCGAGGATGCGCGTCTCGGAATGCCCGAACAGCCCCGCGGTGTATTCGCCGCACAGGTCGAGGTAGTCGCGCCCGTCGGCATCCCACACGCGCGCGCCCTCGCCGCGCACCATGGCGGTGGGGAAGGGGGTGTAGAACAGCACGGTGCGGGTATTGCCGCCCGGCATGACCTCGCGCGCCTTGGCATGGATGGCGGCACTTTTCGGCCGCGCGTTCGAATAGCCCTCGCGCGCTTCCGCCAGCGCGGCCTCGAGGTCGGAATTGCGCGGGTCGCGCGGGGCGTCGAGCGGGCTCATGGGCATCTCTCCGGCTGGCTGGCGAAGGCTCGCGCCGGTGTGCCGGGGCGTCAACCGGAAACGGGGCTTGCCGCGCAGCCCCGCGTGGCTACCCTCGCCCGGATGGCAACCGTCCATGGCATGGCGCCCTCCGGCAATTGCTGGAAGGTGGCGCAGATCCTCCGCCTCACCGGCACGCCCTTCCGCTGGGTCGAGGTCGATACCAATGGCGGCGAGACGCGCACGCCGGCATTCCTCGCCCGCAACCCCTTCGGCAAGGTGCCGGTGCTGGAGCTGGACGACGGCACGGTGCTGGTGGAATCCAACGCCATCCTGCTGCATGTCGCGGAAGGCACGCCCTGGCTGCCCGCCCCGGGCCTGGCGCGCACCCGCGTCATGGAATGGCTGTTCTTCGAACAATACAGCCACGAGCCGAACATCGCGGTGGCGCGCAACATCCGCGCCTACCAGGGCACCGCGGCGCAGAACGCGGAACGGCTCGCACGCTGCGACGAAGGCGGGGCGCGCGCACTGGATGCCATGGAGCACCGCCTCGCAGCGCATGACTGGTTGACCGATGCCGGGCCGACCGTCGCCGACCTGGCGCTGTTCGCCTACACGCATGTCGCGGACGAAGGCGGCTTCGTCCTCGCGCGCTGGCCGGGCGTGGCGGCCTGGGTGGCGCGCCTGGCCGCGCTGCCGGGCATCGTGACCCTGCCGCGCCGATGACCGCCCACGACGCGATCGTCGTCGGCGGCGGGCTGGTCGGCGCGGCCATCGCACACGGGCTGCGCGGCCAGGGCCTCGACACCGTGCTGCTGGACGAGGGCGACATCGCGCATCGCGCCAGCCGCGGCAATTTCGGCCTGGTCTGGGTGCAGTCCAAGGGCCTCGGCGCGCCCTGGTACCAGCGCTGGACGCGCGGGTCGGCCGGCGAATGGCCGGGGCTCGCCGCCGATCTTGCCACGCGCACCGGGATCGACACCGCCCTGCACCAGCCCGGCGGCGTTCACCTGTGCCTGGGCGAAGCGGAATTCGACGACCGCGCCGCCCGCATGGCGCGGATGCAGGCCGAGGCCGGCAACCACGGCTACGACTACCGCATGATCCGCGCGCCCGAGCTGCGCGACATGCTGCCGGGCCTCGGTCCTTCGGTCGTCGGCGCGTCATGGACCCCCTATGACGGGCACGCCAGTCCGCTCGCGCTGTTGCAGGCGCTGCACCGCGCCTTCACCGAGGCCGGCGGCGCCTATATCCCGAACGCCAAGGTCGCCGCCGCCACGGCCGCGCCGAACGACTTTCGCGTCGAGACCGCGGCCGGCACCTTCGCGGCGCCCCGCATCGTGCTGGCCGCCGGCCTCGGCAATGCCGACCTCGCGCCGCTGTTCGGGCTGAACACGCCGGTCCGCCCGCAGCGCGGCCAGATCCTGGTGACCGAACGCGCGCAGTCCATCCTGCCCATGCCCACCACCACCATTCGCCAGACCGGGGAGGGCACCATCATGCTCGGCGACAGCATGGAGGAAGTGGGCTTCGACACGCGCCAATCCCCACCGGTCATGGCGCAGATCGCGCAGCGCGCCGCGCTGTGCTTTCCCTGGGTCGCGGCGCTGAACATCATCCGCGCCTGGTCCGCGCTGCGCGTCATGGCGCCCGACGGCCTGCCGATCTACGACCAGTCCGAGCGCTTCCCCGGTGCCTTCACCGCGAACTGCCATTCCGGCGTCACGCTGGCCGGCGCCCATGCGCGGCTGCTGGCGCCGATGATCGCGGCCGGCGCGCTCGACCCCGTCCTCGCTCCCTTCTCCGCCAGGCGCTTCGATGTTCCGCGCGCGGCCTGACGCCCGCCCCGCCACCGTCGAGGTGCTGGTCGAAGGCGTCCCCGTGATGGTACCGCAGGGAGCCTCGGCAGCCGCCGCCGTGCTGCTGGCCGGCCTGCCGGCCATTCGCGAAACCCCGGTCACCGGCAGCCCGCGCCTGCCGCTCTGCATGATGGGCGTGTGCTTCGACTGCCTGGCCGAGATCGACGGCGTGCCGAATCGCCAAGCCTGCATGGTGCCGGTCGCGCCGGGCATGCGCATCGCCCGCCAGCACGGCGCACGGGTGGCGCGGCCATGACCCACGACCTCGCCATCATCGGCGCCGGCCCGGCCGGCATGGCCGCCGCGGTGGAAGCCCGCGCGCATGGCCTCTCCGTTCTAGTGGTCGATGAGAACGCCGCCCCCGGCGGCCAGGTCTTCCGCGCCGCAGAGGCCGCTGCCGGCGACCCGGCGGTGGCGCCCGAACTCGCCCCCGGCCTGCAACTGATCGCTGCCTTCCGCGCCAGCGGGGCCGACCATCGCGCCGCCACCACGCTGTGGCACCTCGACCCCGATGACGGCCTGCTGTCGCTGTCCGATGCGAATGGCGTGGCCGAGGCACGCGCCCGCCGCATCCTGCTTGCCACCGGCGCGCTGGAGAGGCCGGTGCCGATCCCCGGCTGGACGCTGCCCGGCGTGATGACCGCGGGGGCGGCGCAGATCCTGCTGAAATCCGCCGGCGCGGTGCCGGCCGGCGCCACGGTGCTGGCCGGGCAGGGGCCGCTGGTGTGGCTGCTGGCGGTGCAACTCGCTCGCGCCGGCGCGCCCCCGCTGGTGCTCGAAACCCGCAGCACCGCGATTTCCGTAGCCCTTCCGCGCGGCGGGTTGTGGGCCGGGCGGCGCCTGCTGGCGAAGGGCCTGGCCCTGATGGCCGAGGCGCGGCGCCGCGGCGTGCGCGTGGTCCGCGGCGTGCGCGGCCTGCGGGCCGAGGGAGGCTCCCGCGTCGAACGCATCGTCTGGTATGGCGGCTCCGCCCCCTGCGACACGCTGCTGCTGCATGAGGGCGTGATCCCGCAGACCCATGTCTCGCGCGCCATCGGCCTGGACCATGCGTGGGATGCGGCGCAGGCCTGCTGGCGGCCGGTGCTGGATGGCTTCGGCGCCTCGTCGCATGACCGCATCGCCATCGCCGGCGACGGCGCGGGCATCGGGGGGTGGGAGGCGGCGGTGGCCTCCGGCAGGCTGGCCGGGCTTGATGCCGCGCGGCGCCTCGATGCGCTGGATCGGGCCGGCTTCGCCGCGCGCGCTGCCGCGCCGCTGGCTGCCCGACATGCCGCGCTGGCGCTGCGCCCCTTCCTGGATGCGCTCTACGCCCCGCCGGCGTCCGTGCTGGCGCCGCCCGACGACGTCATCGCCTGCCGCTGCGAGGAGGTGACGGCCGGCGCAATCCGCGCCGCGGCCCGCCTGGGCGCGACGGGTCCGAACCAGATGAAGGCCTACCTGCGCTGCGGCATGGGCCCGTGCCAGGGGCGGATGTGTGCGCCCACCGTCGCCGCGCTGATCGCCGAGGCGCGCGGCGTGCCGCCCGAGGCCGTCGCGCCGCTGCGCCCGCGCGCGCCCTACAAGCCCCTCACCGTCGGCCTGCTGGCCGGAAGTGCGGAATCCGGGCAACAGCCGGCGCAATAACGCTGCACAATCGCATCGGATGATTGGCGCGCGCCCGGGCCTGCGTTACATATAATACATGCGCGCTCTTCTTGCCCTGCCGATCCTGGCCCTCGCCTCGTTCGCCCTGCCGGCCCCCGGGCTGGTGCGGGTCGCCGACGCCCAGGCCTTCGCCCCCGCCGCCGCCTCCGACGCCGCCATGCAGCGCCTGGCGGAGCGGCTGTCGCGCCTCGCCGAGGACGGGCTCGACCCGCGCTGGTACGCGGTGCCGGCCGCCGAACTCGCCGCCGCCGACCCGGCGCGCTTCCGGGCCGACACGCTGCGCGCCGCGCAAGCCGCGCTGAGCGACCTGCTGCTCGGCCGCGCCGGGCCGCTGCGCGGGCGCGTCGACCTGCGGCGCGATCCGGCCTCGGTGCAGCTCGGCGCCTGGGTGGCGGAACTCGCCGCCGCGCCGGAACCCGCCACGGTCATCGACCGCGCCGCCGACCTGCCGCCGGATGCGCGGGCGCTGAAGGCGGAACTCGCCCGCCATCGCGCCATCGCCGCGGCTGGCGGGTGGGGGCGCATCACCGGCGACACCCGCCGCACGCTCGAACCGAACACGACGGATGCCGCGCGCGTGCCGCAGCTGCGCGCCCGCCTGGCGTCGCTCGATCCCGGCCTGGTCGAAGGGCCGGCGGCCGCCAACCCGCTCTATGACGACCGGCTGCTGGCTGCGGTGCGGCTCTATCAGGCCAGCGAAGGCCTGGAGCCCGATGGCCGCGTCGGCGCCATCACCTGGGAGGCGCTGAACATCCCTGTCGAGGCGCGGATCAACCAGCTGCGCGTTGCGCTGGACATGCGCCGCGCCCAGCCCACCGCCAGCCGCGAACGCCGCATCGAGGTCAACGTCCCGCATTACCGCCTGCAACTGATCGATGGCGGCCGCGTGGTGCAGGACATGGCCGTGATCGTCGGCCGGCGCGACCGCCAGACGCCGATGCTCAATGTCCGCATGACGGCGGTGCAGTTCAACCCGCCCTGGGGCGCGCCCGACCGCAACGCTCGCGAAGATTTGCTGCCGCGCTTCCGCCGCGACCCGGCCGGCATGCAGGCCCGCGGCTACCGGCTGTTCGAACGCGTGGACGGCGAGGTCGTTCCGGTCGATGCCACCACGCTCGACTTCTCGAACTACAACCGCAATCACTTTCCCTATTTCGTCCGCCAGGATGCGGGCGAACGGAACGCGCTCGGACAGATCAAGTTCGTGATGCCCAACAACGACGCCATCTTCATGCATGACACGCCCGACCGGCACCTGTTCAGCCGCGGGCAGCGGGCGTTCTCCTCGGGCTGCATCCGGCTCGAACGGCCGATGGAGTTGCTTTCCGAGGCGCTCTCGGGCACAGCGGGCTGGGACCAGGGGCGGGTGTCCCGCACCCTGGCCAGCCGCGCCACCGTGGGCACGCCGATCGCGCGCTCGGTTCCGGTGCGGCTGCACTACACGACGATCATCGTGGAGGGAGGCCGGGTTATCATGCGCTCCGACATCTATGGCCTTGATGCCGACTACGCCCGCGCCATGGAGCGCGGCACGCCGCAACGCATGGCGTCCGCCGAAGGGGGCGCGCAGCGCGGCTCCGCGGCCCGCTGAACCATGGCGCGCATGTTCCACGGGCTTGCTTGCCCGTGCTGCGACCCCGTGGTCGCGAAGCGGCGCGAGGTGATCCGCGCCGGGTTGGGCGGCCTGGTCGCGCTGGCCGCCCTGCCGGCCGCCGCGCAGGCGCAGGCGGTGGCGTCCGGGGCCCGCACCATCCGCATCCGGCGCGTGCAGACCGGCGAATCGTTTTCAGGCGTCTACTGGCGCGACGGCCGCTACGACCGCGACGCGCTGCGCCGGCTCGATGTGCTGTTCCGCGATCCCTCCATGGACGAGACCACCCCCATGGACCCGCGCCTGTTCGACGTGCTGTTCACCATCGCCCGCCATGTCGGCTCGGATGAGTATTACGAGGTGATCAGCGGCTACCGCGCGCCCGAGACGAACGCCGCGCGCGCGCGCCAATCGCGCCGCGTCTCGCGCGTGTCACTGCACATGTCGGGCATGGCGGCGGATGTGCGCCTGCCCGGCACGCAATCCATGGGCATCGCGCGGGCGGCGGCCGACATGCAGATCGGGGGCGTCGGGCTGTACCGGCGCGACGGCTTCGTCCACCTGGATTGCGGGCCGGCGCGGCGCTGGTAGGGCGCTACTGCGGCTCGATGCCCGCGAGCCGCACGTAGGACGCCCAGCGGGCGATGTCGGCACGAACCAGCGCGGCGAGGTCCGTGCCGGACAGCGGATAGGGGTCGGCCACCAGCTGCGCCAGTAGCACCGCGCCATCCGGCCCGGCCATGACGGCCTGGATCTCCGCGCCCAGCCGCGCGACGATCGGGCCCGGCACCGCTGCGGGGGCGAAGACCCCGGTCCAGGCGACGATGGCATCCTGCAGCACGCCCATCTGCACCAGGCTCGGCACGCCCGGCAGGCTCGGTGTCGGCGCGTCGCCGCTGACCGCGATCGCGCGTAGCTGGCCCCCGCGCACCTGGGCGGTGCCCGTGAAGGCGTCGGCGATGGCAAAGTCGAGGCGCCCAGCAATCAGTTCGGTGAGCGATTGCGGGTTGCCGCGAAAGGACACGCCGGTGGCGCTGACGCCGCCGCGCCGCGCGAGCATCTCGCCGACGATACGCGTCGAGGTGTTGCCGAAGCCATAGTTCAGCCCGCCGGCCTGCCGACGGGAGCGTTCGGCAAGGTCGGCCAGCGTCTGCACCGGAGTATCGGCCCGCACCAGCACCACCGTCGGCTGGCGCAGGATGCCCGCAACCGGGGCGAAGTCCGCCACGGGATCGTAGGTCAGGCTGCGGTAAAGGCTGACATTCGCGGCATGGGCCGAGCTGGTCGAGTAGAGCAGCGTATGGCCATCCGGCCGCGCGCGCGCCACCGCGGTGGCAGCGATCCCGCCATCGACCCCGGGGCGGTTCTCCACCGTCACCGGCTGGTTCAGCCGGCGCGACAGGCGGTCGGCGAGAAAGCGCGAGACCGTGTCGGAGGCCGTGCCCGGCGGAAAGCCGACCATCAGCACGATGGGCCGGCTCGGAAACTCCTGCGCGCGGGCCGCGGACAGCGGCGCGAGGGCGGCCAGCGCGGCAAGGCGCAGCACATCGATGCGCTTCACTGTCATCCTCCCGCCCTGCGCTGCCGCTTCATGCAGCATGCCTGCCAGGCGCTCGATCGGAGCGTGCTGGCCGACGGCCGGTGCGGTCAAGCGAATCGGATCGGACGAATCACGCGGCGGGCTCTCGCGCCGCCACGACGCTACTGCGCCCCCAACACCCCCGCACAGGCCGCGGGCATCCGCGGCGGCGGCCCCGGCGGCCGCGGCATCGGCCGCCGCGCTTCCGGCGTGAGCCACCAGTCGAGGCTGGCATCGCAGCCATCGCCGGCCGGTGGCGCACCGATATCGCGGCAGTCCGGCTGCCCAGCGGGGCAGGGCAGGCGGATATGCATGTGCGAATCATGCCCACGCCAGGGCCGCACCCGGCGCAGCCAGGCGTCGCCGCGATGCCGCCGGCACAATTCGCGCTTGATCGCGTGGTGCACCAGCAGCCGGTCCAGCCCGCGCTGCTCCGCCGCGAGCCGGATCAGCGCCACATGGCGGTCGGTGAAGACCCGCGGGTTCACCGCGGTTTCGTCGGGCAGCACCAGCGAGACGATCGGAATGGTCTCGCGCTGCGCCGGCGCCAGGCGGGGCTTGGGGTTCACATCCAGCCAGATGTCGGCGTCGATGCCGGTCTGGTGGCTGGCATGGCCGAAGGTCATCGGCCCGCCGCGCGGCTGCGACAGGTCGCCGATCCACAGGTCCGGGAAGCCCTGTGCGCGCGCCGCGGCGGCGAAGCCCTGCACCCAGGCGACCATCGCCGGATGCCCCCAATGCCGGTTGCGCGACACCCGCACCGCCTGCCAGCCCGGCCCATCCGCGGGCAGTTGCGCGGCGCCGGCGATGCACCCGAGCGAGGTGCCGCCGATGATGCGCGCCGGGCCGGCGGCCGGTGCCGCCACCGCCCCCCACGTCTCGGCGCGGGAGATATCCTGCGCGGCGGCCGCGCCGGCCAGCAGCGCGACCAGCATCGCCACGACCACGCCGCCAGGTGCCTTGTCCATGCCCGATTGTTAGAGCAGCGTCCGCCGCCATGGAACCACCTGAGCCCGGTGCGTTCCGACCTGCTGACGTCACGGAGTTCCCCCCGCGTGTCCCGTTACCTTGTCACCGGCGGTGCCGGCTTTGTCGGCAGCCATGCGGTGCTGGCCCTTCTCGACCGCGGGCATGAGGTCGTGGTGCTCGACAACCTGACGCAGGGCCACCGCGCCGCGGTGCCGGCGGGTGCCACGCTGGTCGAGGCCGACCTCGCCGACACCGCGCGGGTGGCCGAGGTCTTCGCCACCTGGCGCTTCGACGCCGTGCTGCATTTCGCCGCGCTGTCCATCGTGGGCGCATCGATGCGCGACCCGCTGCACTACATCGCCGAGAATGTCGGGCATTCGCTGCGACTGGCCGAAGCCGCCATCAAGGCCGGCTGCCTGCGCTTCGTGCTGTCGTCGACCGCCGCGCTGTTCGGCGACCCCGACCGCGTGCCGATCGACGAGGATTGCCGCATCGCGCCGTCCAACCCCTATGGCGACAGCAAGCGCATGGTCGAGGAAGGCCTGGAATGGGCCGCGCGCATCCATGGCCTGCGTTATGCCGCGCTGCGCTACTTCAACGCCGCCGGGTCCGACCCGCAGGGCCGCGCCGGCGAGGACCACGACCCCGAGACGCACCTGGTGCCGCTGGCGATCGACGCCGCGCTGGGCCGGCGCCCCGCGCTGACCGTGTTCGGGGAGGACTACGCGACGCCCGACGGCACCTGCATCCGCGACTACGTCCACGTGACGGATCTCGCTGAGGCGCACCTGGCGGCGCTGGCGCGCATCGAGACGCACGGCTCTTGCCGCTACAATGTCGGCAGCGGGCACGGGGCCTCGGTGCGCCAGGTGATCGATGCGGTGGGGCGGGTCGGTGGCCGCCCGGTGCCGCACGCGATGGGCCTGCGCCGCGCCGGCGATCCGCCCGTGCTGGTCGCGGCCAGCGACCGCCTGCGCGCCGAAACCGGCTGGTCGCCGCGCTATGGCGACCTCGATGAGATCGTGCGCACCGCCTGGGCCTGGCGGGAGGCGCATCCGCG
>LNEW01000041.1 GCA_001464375.1 Rhodospirillales bacterium Ga0074136
TCCATGAGCGATCACGCCAAATCAACGCCGGGCGGTCCGGCAGGCGCCGCGCCGTCTGGAGCAGCAGGCTGGCCAGGTTTGAGGTCGGGATCATGGCGCTTCCTCCGTCGCCTGATCTGCCGCGCCGCGGCGCTCATCGCAAGCACGGGCAGGAAACGGAGGGCGCGCGCAGGCGGCTCCACGGCAAGGTCGCCATGGTCGCCGGCGGGCTGTCGGGTATCGGCGCGGCCAACGCCGGGCGTATCGCGGCCGAGGTGCGCGGGTGATCGCGGCGGACCTCGCCGCCGAGGCCGGGCCGCAGGTCGCGCCATTGCCAGTGGACGTGACGGAGGAGTCCTCGACCGACGCCATGCCGGCCGCGGCCCTTGCCGCCCATGACGGCGCTTGCGGCCATGGCCCCGGCCGGGCCAGTCTGGCGCCCAAGCGCCGGCCAGCGGCGCAGAGCAACGATTTCCCGAGGGAGCACCGCCAGATGACCATGACCTTCCCGCGCGCCTCGCGCCGCACGCTGCTGCTGGGTGCGGGCGTGCTTGCGCTGCCCACCGTGGCGCGCGCGCAGACCCAGTACCGCGCCGAATACAAGCTGAGTGTCGTCGGCAACCGGCCTATCCCGCTCTCGGAAGGCGCCTTCCAGTGGGCCGACCTGGTGACCCAGCGCTCCGGCGGGCGGATCAACGTGAAGGTCTATCCGGGCAGCCAGCTGGTCGGCGGCGACCAGACCCGCGAACTGGTGGCGATGCGCCAGGGCGTGATCGACATGGCGGTGTTCAGCACCATCAACATCTCGCCCCAGGTGCGCGAGATGAACGTCTTCTCGCTGCCCTTCCTGCTGCGCGACCATCGCGGCTTCGACGCCATCATCAATGGCGAGGTCGGCCAGGACCTGTTCCGCGTGCTGAGCACGCGCGAGGTCGTGCCGGTCGCCTGGGGCGAGAACGGCTTCCGCGAACTGTCCAATTCCAAGCGCGAGGTGCGCCGGCCGGAAGACCTGCGCGGCATGAAGATCCGCTTCGCCGCGGGCGCGATCTTCAGCGAGATCTTCACCGCCATGGGTGCGAACCCGCTGCAGATGTCGTTTGCCGACCTGCAACCGGCGCTGTCCACCGGCGCGGTGGACGGCCAGGAGAACCCGGTCAACCTGTTCCTGGCCTTCCGCATGGATACGCTGGCGCAAAAGCACCTCACCATCTGGAACTACGTGGCCGATGCCGGGATCTTCGTGGTCGGCAAGCAGATGATGGACAGTCTCGCACCCGCCGACCGTGACCTGGTGATCGCCTGCGCGCGCGAGGCCGCGGCGAAGCAGATCGAGGCATCCCGCAAGGGCACGGGCATCGGCGGCGACCGCTCGGCACTCGAGGAATGCGCGCGGCGTGGCGTTGCCGTGGCGGAGCTGACCGCGGCCGAGAAGGAGGCCTTCGCCCGCGTGACGCGCCCGGTCTACGACAAGTGGGCACAGACCGTGGGCAGCGCGCTGGTCGAGAAGGCACAGGCGGCCATCAACCGCGCGATCTCCTGACCCGCCGGTGAGCGCCGAGCTCGACCCGGCTGCGGCGCAGCCGGCCCCCCGCATGCGCCTGCCCCTGTCCTTCGAGCGGGTGCTGCTGGCACTCGCCATGGGAGCGATGGCGCTGATCACCGCGATCAACGTCGCCGCGCGCTACCTGACGAACGTCTCCTTCGCCGTCACCGAGGAATACTCGGTGGTGCTGATGGTGATCGTCACGCTGGTGGGCACGGCGCTGGCGGCGGCGTCGGGGCGGCATATCCGGGTCGAGTATTTCACCGGCCTGATGCCGCCGGCCTGGCAGCGGCGGATGGAGATGCTGGCGCTGCTGCTGGCGATCATCTGCTTTGGGCTGCTGGCATATTTCGGCGCGAAGCTCGCCTATGACGAATACCGCTTCGAGGTGCTGTCGAACGGGCTGGGCAATCCGAACTGGCTCTATACGGGTTGGCTGCCGCTGCTCTCGCTGCTGGTGATCGGACGCGCGGCGGGGCGGCTGGTGCGGCTCGCGCGCGGTGAACCCGCGTGATCGCCGCCACGCTGTTCCTCGGCTTCGGCGTGCTGCTGGCGGCGGGCGTGCCGGTGGGCATATGCCTCGGCCTGGCCGGCGCGTTTGCCATCTGGCTGGCGGACCAGTCGATCATGGCGATGCCGACCAATGTCTATGCCGGCATCGCCAAGTACCCGCTCATCGCCATCCCGATGTTCGTCCTGGTGGGCTGCGTCTTCGAACGCACCGGCGTGGCGTTGCGGCTGGTGCGCTTCGCCAGCGCCATCGTGGGGGCGGGGCGCGGCGCGCTGGCCTCCGTCGCGGTGCTGGTGGCGATGGTACTGGGCGGCATCACAGGTTCGGGGCCGGCCAATTCCGCCGCCGTCGGCCAAGTGATGACGAAGGCGATGGTGGAGGACGGCTACCCCCGCCCCTTCATCGCCAGCACGGTGGGCGCGGCAGCGGCAACCGACATCCTGATCCCGCCCTCGATCGCCTTCATCGTCTATGCGGTGCTGGTGCCGGGCGTGTCGGTGCCGGCCATCTTCGCCGCGGGCATGATACCGGGCGTGCTGGCCGGGCTGTTCATCATCGGCGCGGTGGTGGCGATCTCGATCTTCAAGGATTTCGGCGGCAAGTCGCGCCAGACCGAGGTGCTGCACGTCTGGCAGACCTTCAAGGAGGCGATCTGGGGCCTGATGGCGCCGGTGGTGATCCTGGGCGGCATGCGCATCGGCATCTTCACGCCGACCGAGGCCGCCGTCGTCGCGGTGTTCTTCGGGCTGTTCGTCGGCTTCGTGGTCTACCGCTCGCTGACCCTGCGCGACGTGTACGAAATGCTGGTCGAGGCTGGGGAGATTTCGGCTGTCATCCTGATCGTGGTCGCGCTCGCCACCGTCTTCGCCTGGTCCACCAGCACGCTCGGCATCGTGCGGCCGATCGCGGAATGGGTGGTGGGGCTCGGCTTCGGGTCCGGCGGCACGCTGGCGCTGCTGACGCTGTTCCTGATCATCGTGGGCATGTTCCTCGACGGCATCTCGATCTTCCTGATCCTGCTGCCGATCCTGCTGCCGATCGCGGCCACCTTCGGCTGGGACCTGACATGGTTCGGCGTGGTGCTGACCATGATGATCGCGATCGGGCAGTTCACCCCGCCCATGGCGGTGAACCTGATGGTCTCCTGCCGCATCGCCGGCGTGCCGATGGAGAGCACCATCCCGTGGGTGAGCTGGATGGTGCTGGCCATGACGGCGGCGGCCGCCAGCGTGATGGCGGTGCCGGATCTCGCGCTATGGCTGCCGCGGGTGATGGGGCTGGGCTAGCGCCTGAATGTGTCAGGGGCCGTGCCCGGGGCCCTTCTGACCGCGATCCGTCGAAGGATCCTCGGCATCCGCGGGGGCAGGTTCCTTCAGGACGATCTTCCGGCTCGGATCCGTGAGCGAGGGAGGATCGCTTGCCGGAAAGGAATCATCGAGCTGATCGTCCAGAGGCGTTAGGATCTTCCGGCTGCTCGGCTTGGGTGTGGCGGCCTTGGCCATCGGAAACCCCTCCTCAGGGTCTTCCACGGATAACGGGCGAGGCCGCCGATGGTTTGAGGCCAGATTGCGACAGGCATGATTTTGTTCGCGACGGGGTGTGACCCGCGCCCCGCACGCCCGTTCAGCCGCCGGGCTGCGGCACGATGCGGATATAGGGCTTGGGTTCCTTCCAGCCCTCCGGGAACAGCGTCTTCGCGTCCTCGTTGCTGACCGACCCCGCGATGATCACATCCTGGCCGCGCTGCCAGTTGGCCGGCGTGGCGACCTTGTGCTTCGCCGTGAGCTGCAGGCTGTCGAGCAGCCGCAGGACCTCATCGAAGTTACGCCCCGCCGTCATCGGATACGCAAGGTAGGCCTTCACCTGCTTGTCCGGCCCGATGAAGACCACCACGCGCACCGTCGCGTTGGTCGCCGCCGTGCGCCCCTCGGACGTCGCGCCCGCATCCGCCGGCAGCATGCCATACGCCTTCGACACCGCCAGCGTCGGGTCGCCGATCATCGGATAGGTCACCGCATGGCCCGTCACCTCGGCGATGTCGCCTTCCCAGCGGTGGTGGCTCTCCACGGAATCCACCGACAGGCCGATGATCTTGCAGTTCCGCTTGTCGAATTCCGGCTTGAGGCCGGCCATGGTGCCGAGCTCGGTCGTGCAGACCGGCGTGAAGTCCTTGGGGTGGCTGAACAGGATGGCCCAGCCATCGCCGATCCAGTCATGGAAGCGGATGCGGCCCTGGGTGGTGTCGGCTTCGAAATCCGGCGCGACCTGGCCGATCTGGATGGACATGCAGAACCTCCTGCTGGAATGAGGCGAGGACCCGAGCATAGGCGCGCCGCCGCGCGCAAGCCAGGCAACGCCTTGCTTCGCCGACGTCGCGACGTAGCAAGCGGCGCCACGGTGCGCGACGTTGGAAGAACGCCCTGCCCCGCCATGCGTTGCGCCAGCGCGCTACGTCGTTGCGACCCTTTTCATCGCCGCCGCCACCCGCGCCGGGGAGATGCGCATGGCATCCTCCAGCGCCGGGCTGAACGGCACCGGCGCGCGCGGCGCTCCCAGCCGTTCCACACCGCGCAACCCGCCGGGGCCGACGCCCTCCACCACGCGCGCCACCACCTCGGCGCCGAAGCCCGAGACCGTGACCGCCTCGTGCACCACCAGCAGCCGCCCGGTGCGGCGCGCCGAGGCGATCACCGCCGCCTCGTCCCACGGCCATAGGCTGCGCAGGTCGAACACGTCGCAGGCCACGCCGCTCTCGCGCGCCGCCTGTTCCACCACGGGCACCGTCGCCGACCAGGTCACGACGGTCAGCGCATCGCCGGATGCCGCGTGGCGCGCGACGCCGAAGGGGATCGGCGCGACATCGTCGGGAACGTCGCCTTCCGCGGTCCAGAGGTTCTTGGGTTCCATCAGCACGACAGGGTCATCGGAACGGATCGCCGCCACCAACAGCCCCGCCGCATCCGCCGGCGTGCCGGGTGCCGCCACGACCAGGCCCGGGATATGCGTGAGCCAGGCTTCGAGGCACTGGCTGTGCTGCGCGGCGGAATTGCGCCACATCCCCTGCGGCATCCGCACCACCAGCGACGCCCGCCCCTGCCCGCCGAACATGTAGCGCACCTTGGCGATCTGGCTGACCAGTTCGTCCATCGCGCACAGCGTGAAGTCGGCGATGCGCATCTCGATCACCGGGCGCGTGCCGCACAGCGCGGCACCGAGGCCCGCACCCATGATGGTGCTCTCGGAAATCGGCGTGGAGACGATGCGCTCGGTGCCGAATTCGTCGGCCAGGCCGCGGTACTGGCCGAAGATGCCGCCCTGCACCAAATCCTCGCCCAGCGCCCAGACCAGCGGGTCGCGGCGCATCTCGGCGGCCAGGGCGCGGCGCGCGGCCTCGGCGAAGGTCATGCGCGTCATGCCGGCGCTCCCGCATCCTGCACGTCGGTATAGGCGGCACCCGGATCGGGCCAGGGCGCGGCCAGGGCGGCGGCGCGGTGGGATGCCATCTCGGCCGCGGCCTGTGCCTCGATGCCGATGATCTCGGCGCCCGCGACGCCCTCCGCTTCCAGCACGGCGGCGAGGCGCCGGATCGCATCGCGCCCGCGCGCTGCCTGCGCTTCCTCGGCGGGGCGATAGGCGGCGGCGTCGGTGCCGGTGTGGCCCTCCCAGCGGTAGCACTTCGCATGCAGGAATTGCGGCCCCGCGCCGGCGCGGATGCGGCCGATCAGGTCGGCCGCGACGGCATCCACCGCCAGCACATCCTCGCCATCCACGACGGTGGCCGGCACGCCGCAGGCTTCGGCGCGCACCGCGGGGCCGCCCCCGGCCGTGACCGCGCTGTTGCGGGTGAAGGCGGCGAAGCCGTTATCCTCGCAGACGAACAACACCGGCAGGCGATACAGCGCCGCCCAGTTCATGCCCTCCAGGAACGGCCCGCGATTGACCGCGCCATCACCGAAGAAGCACGCAACGATGGCGTCTTCCTTGGTCAGCCGGATCGCCTGCGCCGCGCCGCACGCGATCGGGATCCCCGCGCCGACCACACCATTCGCGCCCAGCATCCCCACCGCGAAATCCGCGATGTGCATGGAACCGCCCTTGCCGCCGCAGGACCCGCCGGCGCGCCCATGCAGTTCCAGCATCATCGCCCGCGCATCGGCGCCCTTGGCGATGGCGTGCCCATGCCCGCGATGCGTGCTGGTGATCCGGTCCGCGCGCCTGAGGTTCGCGCAGACGCCAACGGCGACACCCTCCTGTCCGATCGAGGGATGCACCACGCCCGGCGCCTCGCCGCTGCGCATCGCCGCCACCGCCTCGCGTTCGAAGGCGCGGATGCGCGCCATGTCGCGCAGCATCGCGATCCGCCGCGCCGTCTCGTTGGACGTGCCCGACATGCAACCCCCTCCCCCTGTTGCCAGTGCGCCGGCCGCGCTCTACTCCCGCGGCGGGAGAAGGAACGCGGCCATGCTCGACCGGCTGATCGTCGTCGACAGCGTCACCCGGCTGGGGCCGGAGGCGCAAGGGCGCGTCATCGTCGGCGGCTCGCATGGCGGGGTCTATGCCGCGTATCTCGCGGCCAAGGCGCGGGTCGCGGGCGTGCTGCTGAACGACGCCGGCGTCGGGCTGCAGGGCGCGGGCATCGCGGGGCTGGCGTATCTCGACCCGCTCGGCATCGCGGCTGCCTGCTGTTCGCATCGCTCCGCACGCATCGGTGATGGCTTCGACATGCTCGGCCGCGGCATCGTCAGCCAGCTGAATGCCGCCGCCGCCGCGCTCGGCGTGGAGCCCGGCATGTGGTGCCGCGAGGCCGCGCGCCGCCTCGCCGCCGCGCCGGTGCCTGCGGTGGATGCGCCCGACAGCCTGGAATCGCGCTTCGCCATCGGCCCGCGCGCCGCGGCGATGGATTCCAACTCCCTGATGACACCCGCCGACGACGGCACCGTGGTCGTCACCGGCAGCCATGGCGCGCTGCTCGGCGGCCGGCCCGAGAGCGCCGCGCGCGCCGCCGTCTTTGCCGCGCTGTACAACGACGCCGATGGCGGTATCGACGGCGCCGGCTTCACGCGGCTGCCCGCGCTCGATGCGCGCGGCATCGCCGCTGCCACCTATTCCGCCTGGACGGCGCGCATCGGCGATGGCCGCTCCGCCGTCGAGACCGGCATCGTCTCCGCCGTCAATGCGCGCGCCGCCGCGCTGGGCTTGAAGCCCGGCGGTACGGTGCGCGACGCCGTCAGCCTGCTCGCCGACGCCAGCATGAAGGACCACCGCGCGTGAGTGACACCCCCGCATCCAACACGACCCTCACCATCACCGGCGGCGAGGCGTTGGCGCGCATGCTGCAGGCCCACCAGGTGGGCCCGATGTTCGGCATGGGCGGCTTCCAGCTGCTGCCCTTCTACGAGGCGTGCCGCGCGCTCGGCCTCAAGCATCACCTCATCAACGACGAACGCTGCGGCACCTTCGCCGCCGATGCCTGGTCGCGCGTGACCAACCGGCCGGGCGTGGTCGATGCCACGCTCGGGCCGGGGGCCACGAACCTGGTCACGGGGCTGGTGGAGTCGCTCAACGCCGGCATCCCGATGGTGGCGATCACCGGCGACGCCAACCGCGAGCACGCCTGGAAGAACATGACGCAGGAGGCGCGGCAGGTGGAGATCCTGCGCCCCGCCTGCAAGGAACTGATCCGCGTCGAGCACACCAAGCGCATCCCCGAACTGGTGCGCCGCGCCTTCGCCATCGCCACCTCCGGCCGCCCCGGCCCGGTGGTGCTGGATGTGCCGGAGGATGTCTGCCACGGCGAACACGATTTCGGCGCCGACGAGATCTGGGCCGACCCCGGCACGCTGATGGCGCAGGCGCGCCGCACGCGGCCTGATCCCGACGAACTCGAACGCGCCGCCGCGCTTCTGGCGCGCGCGAAGCGCCCGGTGCTGCTGGTCGGTGGCGGCATCCATGTCAGCGGCGCGCATGACGCGCTGCTCGCACTGGCCGAGGCACAGAACATCCCGGTGGCGCACACCATGTCGGGCAAGGGTGCGATCGCCTGCACGCATCGCCTGTCGCTCGGTGTCTTCGGGCGCTATTCCCGCATCGCCAACGACTTCATCGCGCAATCCGACCTGCTGATCGTGGTCGGCTGCAAGCTCGGCGAGATCGCGACCAGGCGCTTCTCCCTCATGCCCGCCGGCGTGCCGGTGGTGCATATCGAGATCGTGCCGGAGGAGATCGGCCGCACCACCCGCGCCGATGTGGCACTCGCCGCCGATGCGCGCCTGGCGCTGGCCGACCTGCTGATGGCGTTGCCGCACGGCGCGCTGCCCGACGACCGCGCGGAATTCGCCGGCGCCGTCGCCCCGCGCATGGCGGCCTGGCGCGTGGGTGCGGCCGACCGCCTGGAATCGAACGAGACACCGATCAATGTCGGCCGCCTGATCAACGAACTGAACATCGCCATGGCCGCGGACGACATCCTCGTCGCCGATGGCGGCTTCGCCGGCCACTGGGGCGGGCTGCTGTTCGACACCAAGGCCGCAGGGCGGCACTTCATCGCCGATCGCGGCTTCGCCTCCATCGGCTATGGCGCGCCGGGTGCGATGGGCGCGCAGATGGCCGCCGGGCCAAAGCGCCGCGTGGTGGGCCTGACCGGCGATGGCGGCTTCAACATGACGATCGGCGAGATCGAGACGGCACGCCGCGTCGGCGCCAACTACGTGCTGTGCGTGTTCAACAACGGGGCCTCCGGCTACGTGAAGGCGCTCCAGCATGCCGTCTACGGGCCGGGGAAGTACCAGTCCTCGGAACTGGGCGAGACCGACTACGCCGCCGCCGCGCGCGCCTTCGGGTGCCACGGGCTGCGCGTGGAGGACCCGGGCAAGCTCGGTGCGGCGATCCGCGAGGGGCTGGCGAACACCGCCACGCCAACGATCCTGGACGTGGTCGTCACGCGCGACCCCGCGCGGATGCTGCCTGGCGTCGACAACCGGACGCTGCGCGTCGAGAAAGGCGACAGGCCGGTCTGAATTCCGCCTGGTCTCAATTCTGCCGCGCCATGCGCTATGATGGGCACATGAGCGAACGCTGGCGCACCTGCTTCGTTGCCATGCTGGCCGGCCTCGCCGCGCCCGCCGCGGCGCAGGCGCCAGAATCCGGCCTGCCGCGCGTGCTGTACGGCACGCCGGCGCCGCAGGTGCTCTACGGCAACCCCTCGGCGCCCGAGCCGCCGCCCGCGCCGCGCCGCGCCCCGCCGCCCGCGGCCGCACCCCCGCAGGCGCCGCAAACCAGCCTGACCTACCAGTCCGGCCCCGCCTATGTGCCGCCGCAGGCCTATTGGGGCGTGCCGCCCGGGTCGTGGGGCAGGCCACCCGGCTGGGACGGCAGACCGCGTCCGGTCCGCCCGCCGCCGACCAACCCGCCCCGTTACGTCTCGCCCGAGCGCGGCCGGTTCGAACAGCCCCTGCCCCAGGGCCGCTATGTCGGCCGGCCGCCCAGCGCACCGCCCGAGCGACCGCTCCTGGGCCGCGGCTGGGGAGCCGCGCCGGAACGACCCGTCTACGGCCGCCCCCCGGGTTCCTGACGGCCGCCATCGCATCGCCATAGGTTGGCCGGATGCTGCGTTAGGGAATCGTGCTGGCCATCATGGCCCGCCGGTTCCAGGAGGATCGCGGATGCACCGCATCGGTATCGTTGCCCTCGGCGCCATCGCCGTTCTCGGCGCGGGCTGCACCAATCCCTACGACCCGACGCAGCGCGCGGTGGGCGGCGGGCTGATCGGCGCCGGCACCGGGGCGACCATCGGCGCGCTGGCCGGTGGCGGGCGCGGCGCGGCAGTCGGCGCGCTGGCCGGCGGCCTGGGTGGCGCGGCGATCGGCGCGGCCACCACGCCGCCGCCGCAGTATGGCGGGGGCTATGGCGCCCAGCCCTACCAGCCGCGTTACCAGCAACAGGGCTATGCGCCGCCGGCCTACTACCCGCCCCAGCGCGGCGGCTGGCAGCAGGCGCCCCAGGGCGGGGGCTATGTCAGCGCGCCCTATCCGCAGCAGCCCCCGCCGCAGGCCTACCAGCCGCCGCCGGGATCGTATTGGCAGCCGCAGCCCTACTACGCGCCCCCTGACGCCGCGGGCTACTACCGCTACTGACGGCTCAGCCGCCGGCGGCGAGGATCGCGGCGAGGTCCGGCAATGACGGCACCGCGCCGGCCCGGCCACAGGCCAGCGCGCCAGCCACGACGCCGCGGCGCAGCGCGGCGGCATCGTCCAGCCCGGCGACCAGGGCGGCCGCGAAGGCCCCGATGAACGCATCGCCGGCACCGGTGCTGTCCACCACCGCGACGGCGGGGGCCGGTTGATGCAGAACCGGCGCGCTGCCCCTGGCCCAGACCGCGCCGGCCGCACCGGCGGTCACCACCACCCCGCGGCGGACGCGCTGTACCAGGCCGAGGGCCAGCGTGGCCGGCGCGCCGTCATGGCCGAGCAGGCGCGCCGCCTCCGTCTCGTTCACCACCAGGATGCCCGTGAGGTCCAGCAGGCTGGCGGGCAGCGGTTGCGCCGGCGCAGCGTTGAGCAGCGTCGTCGCCCCCGCATCGTGCGCCGCGGCGAAGGCGGCCTCGGTCACGCCAGTCGGCGTTTCCAGCTGCGCCAGGACCAGCGCGGCGCCGGCGAGGGCACCGGGCGGCGGCGGCTCGAGGGCGGCATTGGCGCCCGCGATGATGACGATCTCGTTCTCGCCGGCCTCATCGACCAGGATCAGCGCCTCGCCGGTCGGCAGCGCGGTGCTGCGCGCCACCAGCCGCGCATCGATGCCTTCGCCGGCCCAGAGATCGAGCGCGCCCTGCCCGGCCGCATCCGCGCCGATCGCGGCGAGCATCCCGACCGGCGCGCCGGCGCGCGCGGCGGCGACCGCCTGGTTACTGCCCTTGCCGCCGTGGAAGCGGTCGATCGCGCTGGCCGCCAGGGTCTCGCCGGGCTGGGGAAAGCGCGGCACGCGCAGCACGGTGTCCCGATTGTAGGAGCCGATGACGATGATGCGGCCCATGCAGGCCTCCTCTGCGCGGGCCACGCTGGCGCGGGCGGCGCGGCGTGGTCAAGACTGCGTGGGTTGCAGTGCAGCAAAAGCGGCCCATCCTCATGGCCGGACGTTCCGCAGCGAGGACACCCATGCCCGACACCAACCTGGCCGACCCCACCCTGTTGAAGTTCGGGATCGGCCAGCCCGTGCCGCGGCTGGAGGACCCGACCTTGCTGCGCGGCCAGGGCCGCTACACCGACGACACCGCGCTCGAGGGCCAGGCCTGGTGCGTGATGGTGCGCAGCCCCTACGCGCATGGCGTGATCCGCGGCATCGGCGTGGATGCCGCGCGCGCCATGCCGGGCGTTCTGGGCGTTTTCACTGCCGCCGACGTGGCCGATTACGGGCCGATGCGGTCGGTCCTGCCGCTCAAGAACAAGGACGGCACGCCGCTCATCAACATCGAACGCGGGCCGCTCGCGGCCGACCGCGTGCGCTTCGTGGGGGACCCGGTCGCTTTCGTGGTCGCCGAGACGCGCGACCAGGCGAAGGACGCCGCCGAGGCGATGGAGATGGACATCGACGCGCTGGAGGCGGTGACGGAAGCCTCGGCCGCCGCAGCGCCGGGTGCGCCGCAATTGTATGACCACGTGCCCGGCAACGTGGTGCTGGATTTCCGCTTCGGCGATGCGGAAAAAGTGGCCGAGGCCTTCGCATCCGCCGCGCATGTCACCACGCTCAACATCCGCAACAACCGCATCGTGGTCTGTGCGATGGAACCGCGCAGCGCGATCGGCGAGTGGGATGCGGCGGAAGGGCGCTACACGCTGCGCGTCGGCAGCCAGGGCGTGTTCGGGCTGCGCAACCAGATGGCCAACGACATCCTGAAGGTGCCGGTGGACAAGGTGCGCATCCTGACCGGCAATGTCGGCGGGTCCTTCGGGATGAAGGCCAGCGCCTATCCGGAATATGCCTGCGTGCTGCACGCGGCGAAGCTGCTCGGGCGGCCGGTGAAATGGACGGATGAGCGCAGCGGGTCGTTCCTGTCCGACTGCCACGGGCGCGACCACGAGACCGAGGCGTCGCTGGCGCTGGATGCGCAGGGGCGGTTCCTCGCCGTCCGGCTGCGGTCCTTCGGCAATATGGGCGGGTATCTGTCGACCGTCGGCAACCTGATGGGCACCGGCAATTTCAGCAAGAACGTGCAGTCGAACTACGCAACGCCGCTGCTGCTGGTCGAGACGAAGAACGTGGTGACGAACACCACGCCGGTCAGCGCCTATCGCGGCGCCGGGCGGCCCGAGGGCAACTACTTCATGGAACGGCTGATCGAGACGGCGGCGCGCGAGACCGGGCGCGATGCGATCGCGCTGCGCAAGCTGAACCATATCCGACCCGCGCAGTTCCCGTTCAGCGCGCCGTCCGGGTCTGTCTACGATTCCGGCGATTTCTCCGCCCTGCTGGACCGCGCGGTGGAGGCTGCGGATTGGAACGGCTACGCCGCGCGGCAAGCCGAAAGTGCCGCGCGCGGGATGCTGCGCGGTCGCGGGCTCGGCAATTTCCTGGAATGCACCGCACCGCCCATGAAGGAACAGGGCGAGCTCGTGTTCGAGCCGGACGGGACGGTCACCATCGTCACCGGCACGCTCGACTACGGCCAGGGGCATTGGTCGGCCTTCGCGCAGGTGCTGCATTCGAAGCTGGGCGTTCCCTTCGACAAGGTGCGCCTGGTGCAGGGTGATTCCGACAGGCTGGTTGCCGGTGGCGGCACGGGTGGGTCGAAGTCGCTGATGGCCTCGGGTGCGGCGATCCTGCAGGCGGCCGATATCGTTATCGAGAAGGGGCGGCGCGCGGCGGGCTACGTGCTGGAAGCCGCCGCCGAGGATATCGAATTCGCCGCCGGGCGGTTTGCGATTGTCGGCACCGATCGCGGCATCGACATCATGGAACTCGCCGCCAGGCTGCGCGCGATCGGCCCACTGCCGCAGGACGTGCCGAACAGCCTCGATTCCCGCACGGTGTATGACCAGGCGCCCATGGCCTATCCCAATGGCTGCCACGTCTGCGAGGTGGAGATCGATCCCGACACCGGTCGCGTGCGCATCGACCGCTACGTCACGGTCAACGACTTCGGCGTGGTGGTGAACCCGCTGTTGGTCGAGGGCCAGGCGCATGGCGGCATCGTGCAGGGCATCGGCCAGGCGCTGCACGAACGCGTGGCCTATTCCGAGGACGGCCAGCTGTTGACCGGTACATACATGGATTACGGCATGCCGCGCGCGGATGATGTGCCGTCCTTCGGGTTCGAGAGCGCACCCAGCCCCTGCACGACCAACCCGCTGGGGGCCAAGGGCTGCGGCGAGGCCGGCTGCGCGGGGTCGCTGCCGGCGGTGATGAACGCGATCTCGGACGCGCTGGGCGGGAAGCATATCGACATGCCGGCGACGCCGGAGACGATCTGGGCGGCGTTGCGCGGGTAGCGTCGCTGCGCGGGCTTGCGCCGGCGCGGGTTCATCCTAGGCTCCGCGCAGCGGAGGGACGGGCCGGCGCGCGCGGGCTTCCCGCCGCGCGACCGTCGCCGCGCCATCACCGGAGCCAGGATGCCATGACCCCACCCGAAAGAATGCGGGCGCTGCTCGCCAAGCCGGACTTCGTCGCCATGCCTGCGGTCTGGGATGGGCTGTCCGCCAGGCTGACCGTCGCGGCCGGCTTCAAGACCGCCTTCCTGTCCGGGTCCTGCGTGGCGGCGAGCCGCCTCGGCGGCCCCGACCTCGACCTGCTGTCCTTCGGCGAGATGCTGAACAGCCTGGAGATGGTGCGCGGCGCCGCGCCCGACCTGCTGGTGCTGGGCGATGCCGACCACGGCTATGGCAACGCGATGAACGTGCAGCGCACGGTGCGCGCCTATGGCCGCGCCGGTGCCGCCGCCATCCTGATCGAGGACAAGATCACCCCGCGCGCGCTCACCTCCGACGGCAAGCCCTGCATGCCGCGCGAGGAGGTGCGCATGAAGATCCGCGCCGCGGTGGAAGCCGCGAAGGACAGCGGCATCCTGGTGATGGCGCGCACCGATTGCCGCCCGACCGCCGGTATCGAGGAAGCGCTCGCGCGCATCGAGATGTACGTCGAGGAAGGTGCGGACATCCTGTTCCTCGACAGCCCGAAGGACGAGGACGAGGTGAAGCGAGGCGTCGCGGCATCGAAGGGACGGCCGCATTTCGCTGTGCTCTCGCCCGGTGCCGGCCGCGAAACGCCGACACAGAAGCGCGCGCATGAACTGGGCCTGAAGATCGGCACCTTCCCCACCGGTACGCTCTCGCCGGCGATGGCCGGGATGAAGGCGGGGCTGGCAGCGCTGGCGGCGGGGGCTTCGGCCGCCGAGGGCGCGCTGCCGACGAAGGAGTTCCGCGACACGCTGGGCTATGCCGACTACGACGCCGCGGCGAAGCGGTTCATCCACGGCTGAGGCGCTGCGCGGCGGGGTTTCGCACCCCGCCGCGCATGGGCGCTACGCCGCTACGAAGACGCCGCCTTCCTCGCTGAGCGCCGCGAGGTGGTGGTCCATGTCGCCGAACATGTTCTCGATCACCGTCAGCCGCTTCAGGTAGTGGCCGCCGGCATACTCCATGGTCATGGCGATGCCACCATGCATCTGCACGGTCTGCTGGCCGACGAAGCGGGCGTTGCGGCCGATCTCGATCTTCACGGCCCGCATGTTGCGAAGACGTTCGGCGGCATCGCGTTCGCCCGCCATCATCGCCGCCAGCATGGCCATGGAGCGCGCCTGTTCGAGGCAGACCATCATCTCCGCCGCGCGGTGCTGCAGCGACTGGAAGGACCCGATTGCCCGGCCGAACTGCTTGCGGGTTTTCAGGTAGTCGACTGTCAGATCCTTGGCCGCCTCCATGCAGCCGACCGCCTCGGCGGACAGGGCGGCGATGGTCTCGTCCACCACGCGCCCGACCAGGGCGAGGCCACCCTTCAACTGCGCGTCCGGTCCCACCTTCACATTGTCGAAGGTGATGTCGGCGGCACGCTGGCCGTCGGAGGTGCGGAAGCCGCGGCGCGCCACGCCGGTCGCATTCGCCGGCACCAGGAACACCTCGACGCCCTCGGCATCGCGGCGCGCACCGGAGACGCGCGCGGTGACCACCAGCTGGTCGGCAGTGTCGCCATGCACCACCACGCCCTTGCGGCCCTCGATGATCCAGCCCGCGCCGTCCTTCCTGGCGCTGGTCGCGACATCATGCAGGTCGAAGCGCGATTGCGGCTCGGTATGCGCGAAGGCCAGCAGCAGGTTGCCCGCCGCGATCTCCGGCACCAGCGCGCCGCGCTGCTCCGCCGTGGCGCCGTGGCGCAGGAAGCCGCCGCCCAGCACGACGGTCGAGATGAACGGTTCGAGCGTCAGCGCGCGGCCCATCTGCTCGGCCACGATCATCGTCTCGACGGGACCGTAGCCGAGGCCCCCATCATCTTCCGCGAAGGGCATGCCGAGCAGGCCGAGTTCGGCAAACGCCGCCCAGACCTCGCGCGACCAGCCGGTCTCGGATTTCAGGTAGGCCTTGCGCTGTTCGAAGCCGTACTTGTCCTTCAGCAGCTTGCCGAGGCTGTCCTGCAGAAGGCGCTGGTCTTCGGAGAGATCGAAATCCATGTGTCGTCAGAGCCCCAAAAACGCTTTGGCCATGATGTTCTTCTGGATCTCGGTGGATCCGCCGTAGATCGACTGCTTGCGCCAGTTGAAATAGGTCGCCTGCGCCAGCGTCTGCCAATCCGCCGCCACCGCGGGTTCGTTGCGCAGCGAGGCTTCAGGGTCGTCGGGCGCCGCCAGGCCATAGGGGCCGGCCGCCATGACGTACAATTCGCTGATCGCCTGCTGCAATTCGGTGCCCCGGATCTTCAGCACCGAGGAGGCCGGATTCGGCTTGCGCTGGCTGAGCGCGCGGTTCTCGTCCGCCAGCACGCGCAGCGTCGTCATCTCCAGCGCCTTCAACTGCACCTCGACATCCGTCAGGCGCGAGCGGAAGCGCGGGTCTTCCATGACCGGCCGCGCGCCACCGGGCGTCTCCCTCGCGATCAGCTTCAGCCGGCGGATGCGTTCCTTCGAGGCACCCACGCGCGCCTGGCCGGTGCGCTCGTTCGACAGCAGGAACTTCGCGCAATCCCAGCCGCGATTCTCGGTGCCGACCAGGTTCGCCACCGGCACCTTCACGTCGTCGAAGAATACCTCGTTCACCTCATGCGCGCCGTCGATGGTGATGATGGGGCGCACGGTGATCCCCGGCGTCGTCATGTCGGCCAGCAGGAAGGAGATGCCCTCCTGCTGCTTGGCCGCGCCGGTGTCGGTGCGCACCAGCAGGAAGATCCAGTCGGCATGCTGCGCCAGCGTGGTCCAGGTCTTCTGGCCGTTGACGATGTAGTGGTCGCCATCCTTCTTCGCCGCGCATTTCAACGAGGCCAGGTCCGACCCCGCGCCGGGCTCCGAGAAGCCCTGGCAGAACCACAGATCGAGGTTCGCGATCTTCGGCAGGAAGTGCTTCTTCTGCTCATCCGTGCCGAAGGCGATCAGCACCGGCCCCAGCATATTGGCGTTGAAGCCGAGCGGCGACGGTGCGGGTGTCGACTGGATTTCCTCGCTCAGGATGAAGCGCTTGATGGCGGTCCAGGGCTGGCCGCCCCATTCCACCGGCCAATGCGGCACCGCCCAGCCCTTCGCATACAGGCGCTTCTGCCAGTCCACCTGCATCGCCTTGGTGGGCGTGCGGCCGGATGCCATGCGCTCGCGCGTCTCGGCCGGCAGGTTCTCGTCGATCCAGGTGCGGACTTCCTCGCGGAAGGCGCGTTCCTCGTCGGTGAAGCGGAGGTCCATCGGTGTCTCCCGTTCGGATGCGTCAGGCGGCGCGCGCGGCAGCGCCCATGGTGGCGAAGGACCCGCCCTCGGCGGCCAGTTTCTCGATCAAGGCGGCAGGCTTGAGGTTGGCATCGCCGGTCGCCGCGGCGTAGTGCGCCAGCTTGTCGCGCACGTTCTTCAGCCCCTGCGTGTCGGCCCAGAACATCGGCCCGCCGCGCCAGGCCGGCCAGCCGAAGCCGTTGACGAAGATCACGTCGATGTCGATCGGGCGATAGGCCACGCCTTCCTCGAGGATGCGCGCGCCTTCGTTGACCATGGGCAGCATCAGCCGCTCGATGATCTCCTGGTCGTCGATCTTGCGCCGGCGCACCTGCATCTTCTCCGCAACGTCGAGGATGATGCGCTCCACCTCCGGGTCCGGCATGCGGGTGCGCTTCTCGTCGTACATGTACCAGCCCTTGCCGGTCTTCTGGCCGAAGCGGCCGAGTGCCACCAGCGCATCCGCCACGGGCGCCACCGTGCCGCGTGCCTTGCGCACCGCCGCACCGATATCGAGCCCCGCCAGGTCCCCCACCGCGAGCGGTCCCATCGCCATGCCATAGGCTTCCATGACGCGGTCGATGTCGGCCGGCAGGCAGCCTTCCAGCAGCAGTTTCTCCACCTGCGGGCCGCGCTTGCCGGTCATGCGATTGCCCACGAAGCCGTCGCAGTTGCCGACCAGCACCGGCAGCTTGCCGATGCGCTTGCCGAATTCCGTCGCGGTCGCGATCACCGCGGGCGAGGATTTGGACCCGCGCACATTCTCCAGCAGTCGCATGACGTTCGCCGGCGAGAAGAAGTGCATCCCCACCACCAGTTCCGGACGCGTGGTCGCGGAGGCGATCTCGTCGATCGACAGCGTGGACGTGTTCGACGCCAGCGGCACGCCCGGCCGCGCCGCCTTGTCGAGCCGCGCGAAGACTTCCTTCTTCACGGCCATGTTCTCGAACACCGCCTCGATCACCAGGTCGGCCTTCGCCACGGTGCCTTCAAAGTCGGTGCTGCCGGTCAGCAACGCCTTGCGCTTCTCGTACTCCGCCTGCGACAGGCGGCCGGTCGATACCGTGCGCTCCCAATTTGCGTGGCAGCGCGCCAGGCCCTTCTGCAAGGCCTCCTCGCTGGTCTCGACGATGGTCACGGGCACGCCGTTGTTGGCGGCCGACATCGCGATGCCGCCGCCCATGGTGCCGCCGCCGATCACCACCAGGCGCTCGACCGGCAGCGACTTCGCTTCCGCGGGTTGACCGGGGATGCGCAGCACCTCGCGCTCGCCGAAGAAGATGTGGCGCAGCGCCTTCGACTGCTCTCCGGCGACCAGTGTGGCGAACAGGTCGCGTTCCTTCGCCAGCCCCTGTTCGAAGGGCAGCGTGAAGGATGCGCGCACGGCTTCGGCGCAACCCTTCGGGCTCTCCTGCCCGCGCGAACGCTTGAGCAGCCCGGCCACCACCGCCTCGAACGCCGCGGCATCCTGGCCGCTGATCTTGTCCGTCCGGTTGCGCGCCAGCGTGAAGCTCTTGCCGAGATTCGCCTGTGCCCAGGCCACCGCGCCGGCCTCGAGATCCCCCGCGATCACGGCATCGACGAAGCCGAGCTTCACCGCCTTTTCCGCCGGGATCGGGTCGCCGCTGACGATGATCTTCGCCGCTTCCTCCGGCCCGATCAGGCGCGGCAGGCGCTGCGTTCCGCCGGCACCCGGCACGAAGCCGCGCTTGACTTCCGGCAGCCCGACCATCGCGCCGAGCGCTGCCACGCGCGCATGGCACGCCAGCGCCAGTTCCAGCCCGCCGCCCAAGGCCGAGCCATGGATCGCGGCGACGACAACGCCGGGGAACCCTTCGATCGCGTCGAATACCTCGGTCAGCGACGGCGGCTGCCGCGGCTTGCCGAATTCGGTCATCTCGGCCCCGGCGCAGAACATCCTGCCCGACCCGATCAGCACCACCGCCTTGGCGCCCGCCGCCTTCGCCGCCGCCATGCCGGCCTGCAGCCCGGCGCGGATTTCCGTCCGCAGCGTGTTCACCGGCGGATTGGCCAAGCGCAGCACATGGACATCGCCATGCTGCGCGTGCTGCACGAAGTCGGACAAGGCCGTCACTCCCTCAAGCGTCTGCGGGCCTGAGCGGCCCTGTTTGGCGGCGGAGTGTCCGGCAGAACCGCGCCCACGGCAAGCGCGACAGCGCCTGTTGCCGGCGCGCGCCGCCCATGCTGCGCTGCCCCCACGCACGATCACGGGAGCGAAACGCAATGACCCTGTTTGACCTGACCGGCAAGGTCGCCGTCGTCACCGGCGGCAGCCGCGGCATCGGCCGCGCCATCTGTGAACGCATGGCGGAACACGGCGCCAAGGTCGTCGTCTCCTCCCGCAAGGTGGATGCCTGCCAGGAGGTGGTGGACGCGATCACGGCGAAGGGCGGCACCGCCATGGCGCTGGCCTGCAACATCGGCCGCAAGAGCGAATGCCAGGCGTTGATCGACCAGACCATCGCCGCCTGGGGCCAGGTGGACATCATGGTCTGCAATGCCGCCATCAACCCGCATTTCGGCCCGGCCATCACCATGCCGGACGAGATCTTCGACAAGATCATGGCATCCAACATCAAGTCGAACCTGTGGCTCGCGCACATGACCGCGCCGGGCATGGCGGAACGCGGCGGCGGGTCGGTCATCATCGTCTCGTCGATCGGCGGCTTCCGGGGTTCGCCGGTGCTGGGCGCCTATGCCATATCGAAGGCCGCCGACATGCAGCTCGTGCGCAACCTGGCCGTCGAATGGGGGCCGAAGAACGTGCGCGCCAATGCCATCGCGCCCGGCCTGATCCGTACCGACTTCGCCCGCGCGCTGTGGGAGGACCCCGGCATCTACAAGAAGCGCACCAAGGACACGCCGCTGAAGCGTATCGGCGAACCGGACGAGATCGCCGGCGCGGCCGTGTTCCTCGGTTCCGCCGCGGGGTCCTTCATGACCGGCCAGACCATCACCATCGATGGCGGCGTGCTGGCCGGCCCGCCGTCGCGCTCCGACGACGACTGATCAGCGGAAACCGAGCGGCTTGCCGGTCGGGTCGAAGCCGGATGACGGCCCGCCGCGCTGGATCGGCGGCTTCACGCTGATGCCCGGCCCCTCGCGCGGCGGCACCGGCGCGGGCGGGCGCGGCGGCGTCACCGGAAGCCGCGGGGATTGCGATGCCTGGGACGGGCGCGACGCCGCCGGCGGTTCGGGGTCCGCGGTCACGGGCGGCAAGGGCAAAGGAGGCGGCAGCACGGCGACCGGCGGAGGCGCCGGCGGCTGGGCGGCTGGCGCCTGCGCAGGCGGCTGGGGCTGCGGGCGCGTCACCACGGGCGGTGCCGGGCGTTGCGGCGCTGCCGGCGGCGGCGCCACCACGGCCTGCGGCGGCGCAACGCCGCGCCCGGCGGCCAGCACGTCCTCGCGCATGCGATCGCGCGGCGGCAGGCCGCGGTCGCGCGAATCCGCCGCATGCCGCGCAGCCACATCCAGGTAGGGGCGCAGGTCCGGCACGCCGCGCGCCTCCGTCTCCCGCGCCACCACGCCGGCTTCGGTCGTCAATGTTGCACGGTCGGCGCTGCGGCCGAGATCGGCGACGATGCGCGCATAGCCATCGAGCGACAGCTCGCGCTCGATGCGCAGCTGCTCCAGCGCGCGCGCCCAGCCGGCGCGCATCTCAGGGCTCGCCTGCACCACGTCGGCGCCGGCGAGCAGCGGCTCGATGCCATCCATCCGCCGCTGCGACTGTCCAGCCGCGCGCGCCAGCACGGCGGCACCTTCCAACTGCGCGCGGATGCCGGCGCGTTCCTGCTCCAGCCGCGCGCGCTCGGCCGCCATCAAGCCGGCCTCCAGGCGGTCGAGCCCCTGTCGCAGGCGCGGATCGGCGCCTTCGCGCATGGCCGCGATCTGGCGGCGCGCATTCTCGGCCTCGGTGCCGGACGCGCGGCTCTCGGCCTCGAAGGCGCGGTTGAGCGCTTCGGCGCGACGCAGGCTGGTGGTGACATGCGCGGCCAGCGCCACGCGGAAGCCGACCGAGGCGAGGCGCGTGGGCTGCCCATCCGTCGCGTCATAGGGTGGCACCTCGATCCGCAGCGAGGATCGCAGCGCGGCCTCGGGCGTGCGGTAGTCGCCGCCCTTCACCACCACGCCGCCGGCCTGGCCGTGAAGCCGGCCCACACGCACGGCGCGGAAGGGTTCCAGCACCAGTTCGCCGACATTGCCCAGCATGTCGTGCAGCCCGAGCGGATTGGGCTCCAGCATGCCGATCGGCTGGGCGCGGCCGGAGGCGGAGCGCGGCCCCTGGAACCAGGCATAGCGTGCCGTGCCGTCCGGCATCGGAAAGGTGCGGCCGAGGAAATCGAGCTCGCTGACGGCGGCACCGCCGCGCACGGCGTATTCCCATTCCTCCTCGGTAGGCAGGCGCACGAAGGCGGGTGTGCCATCGGCCTGCGGCAGGCGCGCCGCGGCATTGCGCAGCAACCAGGTGGTGTAGCGCTGGGTGAA
>LNEW01000042.1 GCA_001464375.1 Rhodospirillales bacterium Ga0074136
TCGATGCCGAGCGCCACGCGCCCGGGAAACGCCCGGCAGGCCGCGCGCGCGAAGTCGGGGTCCTTCACCGCCGCGCTGCCCAGGATGATCCGCGCCACGCCTGCCGACAGCCAGGCCTCGGCCACCGCCATGGTGCGGATGCCGCCGCCCAGCTGGACGCGCGCGCCAGGCACCGCCGCGAGGATGCCGCGCACCGCGTCGGCATTCGCCGGCCTGCCCGCGAAGGCGCCGTCCAGGTCGACCACATGCACCCAGGCGAAGCCGGCACGTACAAAGGCCAGCGCCTGCGCCGCCGGGTCCGCGGCATAGACCGTCGCCTGGTCCATCTCCCCGCGCTTGAGGCGAACCACCTGGCCGCCCTTGAGGTCGATGGCAGGATAGAGCGTGAGGGTCACAATTCAGGATCCAGGGCTGGGGGTGCGGCGGGGCGTTCCTAGAAGAAGCCGCCCCCGCCTGGAAGCGCCGGCGGCGGAACCCAGGCTGGATGCCGGCGGCGCGCGGCACCGATCATGCCCCGGCCTGCCCGGCAAGACCACGGGCTGGCGCGGCATCACCGACATGGCAGCATGCGGGCGTGACAAGCAACGCCTTCCTCCCCGGCCTGCGCGAAGCCCTGGGCGCGCCCGGCGTGGCGATGGCGGCCACCTTCCTGGCCTTTGGCGCCGCCGTGCAGGAGGCCGGGTTGCCTCCAGGCTGGGCGCTGCTGGCTTGCTGGGGCATCTACGGCATGCCGGGTCAGCTCGTGCTGGTGCAGGCGGCCAGTGCGGGCTGGGCGGGTGGCGTGGGCATCGCCGTGATGGGCGCGGTCGCGGTGAATGCGCGCTTCCTGCCCATGGCAGTGTCGATCACGCCGGTGCTGGCGGCGCGCAACCGCTGGTATCTGCTGCCCGCGGTGCCGTTCATCGCCGTGACACCCTGGGCGGCGGCGATGCGTGCCCTGCCGGCGGTGGAGCGTCCCGACCGGGTGGCGTGGTTCCTGGGTTTCGGGCTGACCTCCTGGGTGGTGGCGGGCTTCGCGTCGCTGTCGGGCTTCTTCGTTGCCGGTGCGCTGGGTGGCGAGGCGCGCGCGGCGCTGCTGTTCGTCAATCCGCTTTATTACGCGCTGCTGCTGGCGGCCGACCTCGATCGCCCGGCGCCGCGGCGTGCCGTGCTGTGCGGTGCGGCGGCGGCATCCCTGGCGCTGCTGTTGCCGGCTTCCGTGGCGCTGCTCGCCGCCGGGTTGGCGGGCGGAACCGTGGCCTTCCTGCTGGGGCGGCGCCGTGGCGCCCGCTGATCTCGCGCTCGTGCTGACGGCGGCGTGCTGCCTGGCGTTGCGCCTGGCCGGCGTGTGGCTGGCCGGCGGGCTGACCACGGATCATCCGGTGATCGCCTGGGCCACGGCGGTGGCGCAGGCGACCCTTGCGGCCTTCGTGGCGCTGGCCATCGTCGCCCCTGCCGGCGCGCTGGCGGAGGTGCCGCTGGCCGCACGGCTCGCGGGTCTCGGCGCGGGGGTCGCGGCGTGCCTCGTGATGCACAAGCGGATGCTGCCGGCGCTGGGCGTCGGATTGGCGGCGATGCTGGCGGTGCGGTCGATGCTGTAGGGCTCGGCGCCGGGATATCGGCGCCAGCCGCTGCTTAAATGACGCACCCCCGGAATGTGCTCTGGTCTATTCGAGCAGGACCCCGTGCTGGCGCAGGAAAGCCAGCAGCTCCAGCAGCGGCAGGCCCAGGATGGCGGCATGGTCGCCCTGCAGGCGCGTGAACAGGTGCGCGCCGGTGGCTTCGAGGCGATAGGCTCCGACCGAGCCCAGCAGGGCCTCGCCTTCGATCGCCAGGTACGCCGCCAGGAATTCGTCGCTGAATTCCCGCATCACCAGGCGCGGCACCGCCACGTGTTGCCAGATGCGCCCGCCATGCCTGTGGCAGACCACGGCGGTCACCAATTCATGCGCCCGGCCACGCAACGCCAGCAGCTGCGCCCGCGCGGCCGGGATATCCGGCGGCTTATCGTACCAGCGGCCTTCGCAGACCAGCAGCTGGTCGCAACCGATCACCAGTGCGTCGGGATCGCGCCGCGCGACGCGGCTGGCCTTCGCATCGGCCAGCAGCAGCGCGGCGTCGGCCGGGGGAAAGCCCTCGGCCTGCGCGGCCTCCTTGATCGCTGCCTCGTCCACCGCGGCCGGCACGGCTTCGAAACGCAGCCCCGCGCTGTCCAGCAGCGCGCGCCGCGTTGTCGATGCCGAGGCGAGAACCAGCCGCGGCGCCGCCGCCTGGATCACGGCCCGGCCCCGCGCACGCCCAGCACGCCGGCGGCCGGATCATCGGGTGGTTGCGGCACGGCGGCGTCCTTCCGCCGTGCATGCCAGGCCTCCATGAGCTGCAGCACCGTCGCGGCGGTTTCCTCGATGCTGCGGCGCGTCACGTCGATCACCGGCCAGCCGCGCGCGGTGCACAACCGGCGGGCGGCGACGATCTCGGCCTTCACCGCCTCCGGATCGATGTAGTCCGTGGCGTCCTGCCGCACCCCGCCGGCACCGATGATCTTCAACCGGTGGCGGCGAATGTCGATGAGGGCGTTGACCTCGATATGCAGGCCGACGACCGGGCAGGGGGGGGCCTCCAGCGCCTCGGGCAGCGTTGCGCCAGGGACGATCGGCACGTTGGCCGCCTTGATGCCGCGATTGGCCAAGTAGAAGCAGGTCGGCGTCTTGCTGCTGCGCGACACGCCGACCAGCACCACGTCGGCGTTGCGGATGCCGAGCGTACCCTGCCCGTCATCGTGGCTGAGCACGTAGTGCATGGCGTCGATCCGACGGAAATAATCGGCATCCATCACGTACTGGGCGGCGCGCCGTTCCTTCGCGCGCGCGCCGAGGGCACCCTGCAGGAGGTCCATCACCGGATCGAGCGGCGAGAAGCAGGGCATGCCAAGCCGCCCGCAATGCTCCTCCAGCGCCAGGCGCAGGCTGGAATCGACAAGGGTGAAGAGCACCGGCCCGGGTTCGTGCTCCATGCCCTCCAGCACACGGTCGAGCTGGAGCCGCGATCGCACCAGCGACCAGCGGTGATGGATCACATGGTGGTCGTCGAACCGCGCGAGCGTCGCCCGCGCTATCGAGTTCAACGTCTCACCCGTGGAGTCCGAGACGAGATGCAGGTTGATCTGGCGGTGGATCATCGTGGGGACAATAGCGCGCTTCGCTGTGGATGACGGGGATGGAATCATGCCGCCGGGCCGGGCCGGTGGACACCATGATTCCGCGACACATCCGCGTCAGCGGGGGATGGATCCGCCGCCTCCCCTGGGGACGCTGTGGACAATCACCGGAGGCACCGACGCCGCCAGGGATAGCGGGCCGGACAGCCGGTGGACGAATGCGGGCAGGACACCGGGACAGGCTGCGTCCCCGTCTTCCACAGCCCCAACTACCATCACACCCTTCCTTGAATCCTGAATCTTTGCGATGGGATGGCCATGGACAGTGAACACCCGACGACCCCGGCCAAGCCGTTGCTGCGCGCATTGGGCGGGGAGGCTGTGTGGCCGCCGCCCGCCTGGCTGATGCGCCAGGCCGGGCGATACCTGCCCGAATACCGCGCGCTGCGGGCGCAGGCAGGGGATTTCATCAGCCTCTGCACGACGCCGCCGCTCGCCGCCGAGGTCACGCTGCAGCCGATCCGCCGCTACGGGATGGAGGCGGCGATCCTGTTCTCGGACATCCTGATGATCCCGTGGGCGCTGGGGCAGCCGCTGCGCTTTGCCGAGGGCGAGGGCCCGCTGCTCGAACCCCTGCGCACCGCCGAGGCGATCGCCGCGCTCGATCCATCCGTCGTGGTGGCGCGCGCCGCACCGGTCTTCGAAACCGTGGCCCGGGTGCGCGAGGGGCTGGCGGCGGAGGCGCCGCGCACCACGCTGATCGGCTTCGCCGGCGGGTGCTTCACGGTCGCCTGCTACATGCTGGAGGGCAAGGGCAGCAAGGAGTTCCCGACCGCGCGCGGCCTCGCCTACCAGGACCCGGCGCTGTTCGGCCGGCTGATCCGTACGCTGCAGGATGCCACGGTGGAATACCTGGTGGCGCAGGTCGAAGCCGGTGCCGAAGTGCTGATGATCTTCGACAGCTGGGCGGGCATGCTCTCCCCGGGGCAGTTCCGGCGCTGGGTGATCGAGCCCACGGCGGCCATCACGCGCACGCTGCGGCGGCGCTGCCCTGGCGTGCCGATCATCGGCTTCCCGCGCCTGGCCGGGCCGTTGCTGATCGACTATGCGGCGCGCGCCGGGGTCGATGCGACCGCGATCGATACCGCGATGGATCCTCGCTGGGCGGCGCAGGCGGTGCCGGCGACCATGGCGTTGCAGGGCAACCTCGATCCGCTGGCGCTGGTGGCCGGCGGTGCGTCGCTGGAGGCCGAGGCGCGCTCGATCCTGGCGGCGATGCGGGGGCGGCCGTTCATCTTCAACCTGGGCCACGGTATCGTGCCGCAGACGCCCCCGGAGCACGTCACGCAGCTGATGCGCATCCTGCGGTCGGCCTGACCCGGATCAGCGCGCGCGGGCCCGCCGAGCCCAGCGCGCGCCGAGGACGCCGCCAACCACGGCCCCGACGACACCCCCCATCGGGCCGACCAGGAAGATCGCGCCCATGGCGAAGGCGCCCTCGGCCTGGCTGACGCGCGCCATTTCGCCATAGGCCAGCACCGCGGCGGCGGTCGCGACCCAGCCGATGACGACCCCGAGCACGATGCCGAGCAGGATGCGCATCACGGCGTTGCGGGCTGGTCTGCGAAGGGTGGCTGCAGCCAGGCCGCGTCCTTCAGCTTGGACTGGAGGAAGGCGACATGCACCACGGCCTGGGCCTGGCTGACCAGGATCGGGCGCGGGACCCAGGTGATGCTCTCGCCCACCTGCAGCGCCTGGGTCCGACCGGAGAGCGCGGCGGCCAGTTCGAAGCCCGGCTGCTTGCCGCCCATCAGTTCCAGGTAGACCTGCGCCAGCAGGCGGCAGTCCAGGATGGCGTTGTGCGCGGCCCGCATGGAGTTGTCGACGCCGAGGCGCCGGCACAGCGCGTCCAGGCTGTTGGGCATGCCGGGATAGCGCTGCTTCGCCAGGGCCAGGCTGTCGATCATGCGGCTGCGGTCGAGCGGCGGTGCCCCGCAGCGGCGGAATTCCGCGTCGAGGAAGCCGAAGTCGAAGGGAGCATTGTGGGCGATGACCGGTGAGTCGCCCAGGAAGGCCACAAGGTCCTCGACGATTGAGGGAAAGCGTGGCTTGCCGGCCAGGTCCGCATTGGTGAAGCCGTGGATGCGCGTGGCCTCGGCCGGGATGTCGCGCTCGGGGTCGACCAGCCGGTGGAAGACATTGCCGGTCGGCAGGAGGTTGACGAGTTC
>LNEW01000043.1 GCA_001464375.1 Rhodospirillales bacterium Ga0074136
CCCGCCGCGTTCGGCCAGCGCGCCCATCAGGATGAACAGCGGGATGACCGACAGCGTGTAGTTGGCGAACAGGAAGAACGGCGTGGTCTTGAGATAAGCCAACAGCCGCGTCGCATCGACGATGTGGACATAGCCCGCGCAGCCCACCACCAGCATCGCCAGGCCGATCGGGCAGCGCAGCGCCATCAGTGCCAGCAGCGCGGCGAAGCCCACGCCGGCCACGACGAATTCCTGCGCCATCAGCCGCGCCCTCGGGCCAGGCGCTGCACCCAGTACAGCGCCGCCAGGCCGGTTGCCGCGAAGCAGGCCGCGCCCAGCGCGATCGCCCACCAGATCGGCACCGCCAGCAGCCCGATGGTGGTGGTGCGCGACGAAGCCGCCTCCATCGCCCCCACCGCCATCCGTTCGGCCAGCACCAGCGCCACCACGCCCCACACCAGGTTCCAGAACGCGTCGATCGCCTGGTTCACCCGCCGCGGCAGCCAGCCGGTGAAACTGTCCACGAAGATATTGGCGCGCATGATCGTGCCATGCGCCAGGAAGCCCAGCACCGCGAGCCCACCGCCCAGCTGCACCATCTCGATGTCGCCCTGGACCGGCTGGCCGGCCACCCAGCGCAGCAGAACCGAGGTGGTCACCAGGAAGGCGACACCGAGCAACGCCATGCCGCCGGCGATGGCGAAGCCGGTCGCCAGCCGCGCGACGGGGCCGCGCGGCGCTGCATTCGGTGCCGGGACGGCTTCTGCCGCCCCGGGCGCCGTCACGCCACGCCCTGGCCGTGGCGGGCCACCAGCGCGCGCGTCTCCTCGACCAGGGCGGCACCGTCGATGCTGCGTTCGCGCATGGCGGCGACCCAGGCGGTCACCACCGGTGCGGTCGCGGCTTCCCAGCGCGCCTTCTCCGCCACCGTGATCTCGGTGATCGTGTTGCCGCGGCGGCGGACCATCTCCTCGACCACCGGGCCCTGGTCGTCCCAGACCTTGGCGGCCATCTCGGCCGCCACGGCGCCGGAATTGGCGTCCAGCACGCGCCGGAGGTCGGGTGCCAGCCCGTCATAGCGCGCCTTGTTCATCGCCAGGATGAAGGACGCCGTATAGAAGGTGGGCGTGCCCGGGATGCCGACATGGTTGCGCACCATCTCGTGGATGCGGATGGCGGGCACCACCTCCCACGGCACCACGGCGCCGTCGATCACGCCCTGGGACAGCGCCTCGGGCACCTGCGGCACCGGCAGGCCGATCGCGGTCGCACCCAGCGCCTTCAGCGCCTCGCCGGCCTGGCGGGTGGGGAAGCGCAGCTTGAGGCCGCGCATATCCTCCATGGTCTTCACCTCGCGGCGGGAATGGATCAGCCCGCCGTCATGCGCCCAGGCGGTGACGATGTGCGTTTCCGCGAAGTCCGGGCGCATGTGGCGGTCGAACAGCGCCCAGGTGACCTTGGCGTTCACGCTGGCGCGCTTGTGCGCGATGAAGGGCAGCTCGATCACCTCGATGCGCGGGAAGCGGCCGGGCGTGTTGCCGGGCAGCGTCCAGACGATGTCGGCCACGCCGTCGCGCGCCTGGTCATAGAGCTGCGGCGGCGCGCCACCCAGCTGCATCGACGGGAAGATCTGGATGCGCAGCCGGCCGTTCGATTCCTCCTGGATCTTGCGCGCCCACGGCATCAGGAAGTGACGGTGCACATTGGACACCGCCGGCAGGAAGTGATGCAGCCGCAGCGACACCTCCTGCGCGGCGGCGCGGCGGGGCGTGAACAGCGCCGGCGTGGCAAGCGCGGCGCCGGACAGCAGCAGGCGGCGGTGCAGCATCGGATCGTTTCCCCTGGGTGAAGCCTTCCGGGGATGAGGCCCCGGGTTCTGGCGCGTTTCAAGCGAAACCGCGCGCACCCCGCAAGGCCCCCGCACCCCGCCTTCACGCCAGGCGTTGCGCGATCCGGTACAGCCCCTGCGCCGCCGCATCCGGCGCGGCGCTGCGATGCGGAACGCCGAAGGCATCGAGCGCCGTGCCGTAGTGCGCGGTCAGCATCTCCGCCCCGATCAGGATCACCGGCGGCGCCACCCCTTCCTCGAGCGCGGCGGCGACCTCGTGGCCGATCAGCAGGCCGGACAGGAAGGACGCTGCCTCCGCCTCGCCGATCTCGTTGAACAGCGATGTGGCGCGCAGGCCGAACAGGTGGTGCAGCAGCCCGCCGCCCTGCCTGGCGCGTGCCACGCCGCGGGCGAAGCCGCCCGGGTGGTGCGGCGCGGCGGCATCCATCATGCGCCCCAGGATGGTGTGGCCGGACAGCGCGGCGAAGGCCTCGCCGGTCAGATGCGTGGTGAAGCCGGTGACCTCGCCACCCGCCATCGACGCCCATTTCGAATGGCTGCCGGGCAGGCAGATGGTCGTCGCATCCTCGCCGAGCGCCGCACCCAGCATCTGCGTCTCCTCGCCGCGCATCACCTCGGGCACGCCATGGCGGTCTCGGCAGGACAGTCCCGGGACGATGCGCACCACCGCCCCGTCGAAGGGCACCGCGACGGCGGCGGCGGCCAGGCCATCGAGGCTGGCGGGGCACGGCAGATAGGGCGTGTCGACCCAGCCCAGCCGGCTGCCGGCCATGCCGCAGATCAGCACCAGGCTTTCGCCCTCGGCGATCCAGTCGCCCACCGTGGCGCGGACGGTATCCGGAAAGCCGCCGGGCTCGATGCCGAGGACACCGCGTGGTGTCTCCCGCCGCGCCAGCACCGCGCCATCCGGCGCCAGGCGATAGGCACGCAGGCGTGTGGTGCCCCAGTCGATTCCGATCATTCGCGCTCCTTGGCCCCGGCAAGGCAATGCCCCAAGGCGGGTGGCCGATGCAACCACCGCTTGCATGCGCCGGTACGCGGGAGGACCATCGCGCCGCCGGGCGACCAAGGCGGGAGGAAACATCGATGACTTCTAGGCTGCTTGGTGGCGGCGCGCTTGCGCTGGCATTCGCGTTGGCCCTGCCGGCGACGGCGCAGATCGCCGTGTCGGGCAACGACAACCGGCGGCGGCTGGTCAATGGCGCGAACACGGTGGTGCAGAACCCGCCGGCGGACACCATCACCATCATCGACCTGAACGGCCGCGCGCCGCGCGCCCTGGGCGAGGTGGCGCTGTCGCATTCCGTGGTGGGCCCGCCGACCTCGGTCGCGATCACGCCCGATGAGCGCTTCGCGATCGTCACCTCCGCCGAACGCCTGGACCCGGCCGACCCGACCAAGGTGCAGCCGGACAATCGCGTGCAGGTGGTGGATCTGCGCGCCACGCCGCCGCGCGTGACCCAGACGGTCGAGGCCGGGGCCGGGCCGTCCGGCGTGTCGGTCAACCGCGCCGGCACCCTGGTGCTGGTGGCCAACCGCAATGCCGGGACGGTGAGCGTGTTCCGCTTCGCGAACGGCATGCTCGCACCCGTCTCCACCGTGACGATCGGCAACGCCACGTCGTCGCCCGCGCATGTGCAGTTCACGCCGGACGGGCGGCGCGCGCTGGTCACGCGCGACGACGGCGCGGCATCCTTCGTGAGCGTGCTGACCATCGACGGCGAGACGGTCACCAAGACCGACCGCGACATCACCGCCGGCCTGCGCCCCTACGGCATGGGCATCACGCCGGACGGGCGCTGGGCGGTAGCGGCGAATATCGGGCGCGGCGGCGGCGACAACGACACGGTCACGCTCATCAACCTGCAGCGCGAACCCTATCTCGCGGTGGACACCGCCTCGGTAGGGCCGACGCCGGAGGGCATCCAGGTCAGCCCGGACAACCGCCATGTCGCGGTGACCATCCATAACGGGTCGGCGAGGCCGCAGGGCCATCCGCTGCGCGGGCGGGCGCAGCTGGTGATGCTGCGCATCGACAACGGGAGGCTGCGCGAGGTGGCGCGCGCGCCGATCGGCGACTGGGCGCAGGGCATCGCCTTCTCGCGCGATGGGCGCACCGTGCTGGTGCAGAACATGGCGGACCGCAACATCGCGGTGTTCCGCTTCCAGGATGGGCGGCTGCGCGACACCGGGCAGCGCATCGCCACGAATGGCGGGCCGGCGGCGATCCGCACGGCGGATACGGTGCCGGCGGCCGCGCCGGCGCCGGCGCGGCGCAACTGATGCCGGGCGGGGGCGCCGTGGCGCGGCGCCCCCGCCGGTGTCAGGATGACCGCAGCCGCGGCACGAGGGTGAGCAGGAACACGCCCACGAGCCCGACCAGCGCGGCCATCGCCACCGGAACGCGATGGCCGCCCATCGCCTCGATGGCGAAGCCGGCCGCCAGCGGCGCGGCGAGCACCGCAATCGCCCGGCCGGTGTAGGCCAGCCCGATGACGGTGCCGGCTTTCTGGCGTCCGAACTGGTCCACGGCAAAGGCGGGCAGCAACGCGACAAAGCCGCCATAGCCGCAGCCGAACAGGACAGCGAACAGGATCAGCGCCGCGGGCGACAACGCGAGCGCCCAGAGCATCGACGCCGCGACAAGGACCATCGCGCAGGCGAGGAACGTGGATCGCCGCCCCGCGAGATCCGCCACCGCCCCCAGCACGAAGCGGCTCGCGATCGAGGTGATGCCGATCGTCCCAAGCAGGCTGACGGCGTCCGCCTTGGTAAGCCCGAGGTCGCTTGCCGTGGCGACCAGGTGCGCGAAGGGCACGGCGATCGCGACCGAGACCAGGAGCAAGCCGAGGTAGAACCGTGCGAAGCCCTGCTGGGAGATCGCCTTGGCCTCGACCGCCGCGGTCTGCCTATGGGCAGTGATCTCCGCAGCCACCGCCCGCAGCCCGGTCGGCCCGCGCGATGGCGGCATGCCGGGAAGCAGCATCGCGCCCGCCAGTCCGACGATCCCTGCAGCGATGCTGGAGACGGCGAAGGCGAAGCGCCAGTCGCCAAGGCCGGCCAGCAGGGCCGCCATCGGCGGCACCAAGGCGGTTCCGACGCCCGAGCCGGCGGCCGCGATGCCGGAGGCAAGGCCGCGCCCCTGTGCGAAGCAGCGCTGCACCGCGGCCGTCGCCGGCACATAGGCGAAGCCCGTGCCCAGGCCGATCAGCACGCCATAGCAGATCACGACCTCGGTCATGCTGCGCGCTGCCGAGGCGGCGGCCAGGCCAAGCGCCACCAAGGCCATGCCCGCGATGGCGAGGGGCCGTGCCCCGACGCGGTCCGCCAGCGGCCCGCTGAAGCCGCTCACCGCGAAGCAGCACGCACCCGAGACCGCGAATACGAGGGCGGAGGAGCCGCGCGAACCGCCGAAGGCCGCGACCAGGTCGTCGGCGAAGGCGGCATAGGAATAGATCGCGCCGAAACCGACCATGTTGAGCAGGAAGGCGCCGGCCACGGCGCGCGCGCCCAGGGTGAGTTCCTGACGTTTCGCATCGTCCGGGAAGGATGCGGCGGCCGCGGGCAGCGCGGCGAACCGGTCCGCGGCGTCCAGGTGTAGGCTCACAGACCGCCTTGCCGCAAGGCGGAGGCGAGGAAGCCGGCCGCTTCGCTCGCGCTGAGCGCGGTCAGTTCCGGCCATGGCCGGATGCGCACGCGCCCGGCCTCGCCCGGCGCCGGATAAAGCCAGGGCGCCAGCGGTTCGGCCGAGGGGAAGTCCCAGGCGTAGGAGGCACCGCGGAACGCCATGCGCCGCCCCGGCAGGTTGCCCGCCAGGCGTTGCGCGAGCGCGCTGCAATCGGCCTCGGCATTGGCCGGGTCCTCGGCACCGTGCATCAGCAGCAGGCCGCCGCGCGGCGCCACGGTCGCCGCCGGCAGGTCGCGCAGCAGCCCGGCGCAGCCGGGATACAGCAGGGCGCGGGTGGCGAAGGCGTCGGTCCCCTCGGTGGCAAGCACCGCCGCGCGCGCCCCCGCGCCGAAGCCGAGCAGCCCGACCCGCGCCGCATCGACGCGCGGATGGGCGCGCAGCGCCGCCACGCCGCGGCGCACCGCCTCCATCGCCGGCTCATCAGGCTCCGGGGCGATCTCCAGCACCAGCAGCCCCGCGGCGGCGAGCTGCTCGACATAGGGCAGGCTTCGCGGGTCGGGCCCGAGCGCGTCGTGCACCAGCAGCACCGCCGGCAGCAGGCGCATATCCGCGAGCGCCGCCGGCTGCGTCATCAGGCCGACCCTGCCGGCCGGGTCCTCGATCGATACCGGCAGGCCCAGCTCATCGGCGGAGAGACGCGCGGCAACGGGCCGTGCCGCGAGCGCGAGGGCCACGAGTACGACGCCGCCGAGTGTCGCGCCGCATTTGCGCCCGGCAGCACCGCGGCCACCGCCGTGCCGGGCGGTCGCGCGGAACGGATGCGGGGTGCTGTCGTCGGTGTTGCCCAAGGCGATGGCCATCGGCGCGATGAAGCACGGGGAGGCTTGATCGGGGGAACCCCGGGTCGCACTATGGTTCTCGCGACTTCGTGTTTCCTGCGCGATCTGTCCGGACGCCGCGAATTCCGAAACGCCTTGTCCGATCGGAGTGTTCGTTGGATCAGCCTGGTGAGACCCACCCTCGGGACCGGCCGTACGAGGCGCTCGCGATCGACGCCGTCCACCTGCCAACCTTCAACGTGGTGCAGGCGGCCGACCCGGCGGAACTGGACAGCGGCTCGCGCGTCAGCGACCGCTTTCCCACCCCGAGCCGCGTGTACAAGTACCGGCTGCGTGACCGTGCGCTGTGGCGCCAGCGGTTCGACGCGCCGATCTTCGGCCTCGCCATCCGTGGCGCCGGCGGCATCCTGGCGAGCCACGGCGAGAATCGATTCGCCACCGACATCGTCATCGAGGGCGAGGCGGAAGATTACTACGGTTTCGCGACGATTCACCGCGGGCGCATGAGGCTCATCCAGAACGGGGATGAGGCGACGGGGACAGCGAGCCACGGCCTCGCCTACCGCACCGGCCCCGACATGCGGTTCGCGACCGGCGACGACAGCCTGCGCACCAATGTCTTCCTCAAGGTGGGGGAGGTCACGACCGTGCTCGAGCACCTGCTCGATGCGCGGCTGCGCAGGCCGTTGGAGTTCCTGCCCATCGTCGATTGGAGGGGCGGGCTGGCGGGCAGCCTGAAGCGGCAGCTCGATCTCGTGATGCAGGAGTTCGCACGACCGGACGGGATGGCGGACAACGCCGTGGCCCTCGCGTCCGTGATCGACCTGCTGACCAGGCTGGTGCTGGTCGCCGTGCCCCACAACCATGCCGACCAGATGGCGGCCGGCAAGGCCGGGGCGATCCCGGTCTATGTCCGGCGCGCGGAGGATTTCCTGCGCGCCCACTGCGCGGAGCCGATCCGCATGAGCCAGGTCGCCGCCGCGGCCGGCTGCAGCGTGCGCACCCTCGAGGCGGTGTTCCGGCAGTTCCGCGACACGACGCCGCTGGGTGCCCTGCACGGGATCCGGCTGGAGCAGGTGCGCCGCGCGTTGAGCGATGGCGCGGCCGACGAGCCCATTTCCGCCATCGCGCTTCGCCATGGCTTCACCAACCGGTCACGCTTTGTCGCCGCCTTTCGTCGGCGGTTCGGCGAATCGCCATCGGACGTCCTGCGGCGCGCGTCGCGGTCCTGATCCGCATGGCCCATGGCCCGGCGCGGGCGAAGCCCGAGGACGCGGCGCGAGCGGCGCCGCTTGCTCCGCCGGCGCGGCGCTTCAGCCCGGCAGGCCCGGATCCACGCCCGCCGCCCTGAGCGCCCCCCACAGCGCTACCGCCACCGAATCCAGCACCGGGATCCCGGTCTGCGCGCGCACCAGGCGCGCGGCCTCGAGCCCGCGGAAATTCGTGCAGTGGATGGCGATGGCGTCGCAGCCCTCGGCCGCCACCTCGCGCACCAGGCGGGTGACCAGCGCGTCGGGATGCTCGGCGAAGGAATAGTTGCCGGGATCTTCCAGGTGGCGTTCGGCGCCGGGTTCGAAGCCCTCCGCACGCAGATTGGCCAGGATGGCGTCCTGCACGCTGGACAGGTAGGGCGTGACCAGGCCGATGCACTTCGCGCCGAGCGCGCGCAGCGCGTCGTGCAGCGCCAGCGTCGCGGTGGTGCAGGGCAGGGCGGTCGCCTGCGTGATGGCGGCACACAAGGCGCGGTCGGCATCGAGCCCCAGCCACGACCCCGAGGTGCCGTTCCAGCAGATGGCGTGCACCTTGGCGTCCGCCAGCAACTCGGCCGCCGCGACCATCGGCGCCGGGTCGAACTGCCCGGTCGAGCCGCCATCGAGCGTGATGGAGAGCACCCGCAGCCGCTGGAAATGCGCGGTGACGTCAGGCGTGCGGGCCAGCAACGCATAGGTCGCGGGTTCGAGCACCGTGTTCGAGGACGGCGTCAGCATCCCCAGGCGGATGGCGGTCATCCCCCGGTCGCCAGGCGTGGGTCGTTCTGTCCGCGCGTCGCCCAGCCGGTTGTGCGTTCCTCGATGGTCACCGCCACCCAATACATCAGCACACCCATGATGCCGGTGATGATGAGGCCGGCAAACACCAGCGGCACGTCGAACCGTGAGGAGGCGACCAGCATCAGGTGGCCGATGCCCTCGTTCGCCGCGACCGTCTCGCTGATGATGGACCCCACGAAGGCGACGGTGATCGCGACCTTCAGCGAGGCGAAGAAATACGGCATGGCGCGCGGCAGCCCGACCTTCATGATGATGTCGCGCGGCTTGGCCCCCAGCGCGCGCAGCACGTCGCGCAACTCGGGCTCCACCGTGGCGATGCCGGTGGCGACATTCACCACGATCGGGAAGAAGGAGATCAGGAAGGCGGTCAGCACCGCCGGCCAGAAGCCCGCGCCGAACCAGATCACCAGGATCGGCACCACCGCCACCTTGGGCACCGAGTTGAACGCGATCAGCAGCGGATACAACCCGCGATAGACCAGCACCGAGGACCCGATCGCCACCCCCAGCAGCAGGCCGAAGGCGACCGCCATGAGGAAGCCGACGACGGTGGTCTTGAGCGTGGCCCAGGCGTTCGACAGCAGCGGGCTCCACCACTTCACCATGCTCTCCGCGATCACCGAGGGCGCGGGCAGGATGAAGACCGGGATGTCGAAGGCGCGGCAGGCGATCTCCCAGACCAGGAACATCCCCGCGATGACCAGCCAGGGCAGGGCGTTCTCGAGCCGGCGGCGGCGGCGGGCGGCCTCGGCCAGGGCTTCGGCGCTACGCGGCGGCATCGGCTGCCTCCCCCTTGCGGGCATCGGAGATGCGGGCGCGCAATTCGTGGACGATGGCCTGGAATTCGGCGGTGTAGGTGAGGTCGAGGCTCCGCCGCCGGCCATAGGGGACGGTGCGTTCGGCGATGATGCGCCCCGGCCGGTTCGACATGATCAGCACGCGGTCGGACAGGTACACGGCTTCCTTCAGGTCGTGCGTCACCAGGATGACGGTGGGCTTGCGGGCGATCCAGACATCCTGGAGCACGTCCCACAGATCCTCGCGCGTGAAGACGTCCAGCGCGCCGAAGGGTTCGTCCAGCATCAGCAGGCGCGGGTCATGCACCAGGGCGCGGCAGAGCGATGCGCGCTGCTGCATCCCGCCCGAGAGCTGCCAGGGGAACCTGCTTTCGAAGCCCGCGAGCCCGACCAGCTTCAGCAATTCGCGGGCCTTGTGTTCGTAGTGGCCGCGCTGGCTGCGCAGTTGGCGGCGGTGCGGCTGCACGACTTCCAGCGGCAGCATCACGTTGTCCATGATGTTGCGCCACGGCAGCAGGGTCGGGTTCTGGAACGCCATGCCGGCGATCGACAGCGGCCCCGCGACTTCCTGGCCATCGACGATGACGGTGCCTTCGGTGGGCGGCCAGAGCCCCGTCACCAGGCGCATCAGGGTGGACTTGCCGCAGCCCGAGGGCCCGACGACGGCGACGAATTCGCCATCCGCGACGTCGAGGCTGGTGCCCTTGAGGGCGAGCGTCCCCTCGACCCCGCCGTAGCGCATGGAGACGCCGTCGATCTGCACGAAGGGTGGTGCCGGGGTGTTCATCCGCTGATCCTGGCACGTTGCGTGCCGATTCCGGGCTCCTGCGGGGGTGCGGTGGCCGTTTGACCCGCGCTCCCAGGTGACCGCCAGGAAAAGGAGGGGGTCCGGGGGAGTTCCATCCCCCGGCGCTGCCTTTTCAGATGCGCCGTTCGGCGGCCGCCGGCAGGAAGTCGGTCGTGTAGATCTGGCTGGCCTGCAGCCTCGGCGTCAGGTTGTACGCCTGTTCCACCGCCACGATCCCCGCCTGCAGCCGGGCGTTGTCCACCGCCGAGATGCCGTTGGCGCGCACGTTGTCCGTCATGATGACGCGTTCGAGGTTCAATTCGTGCCGCTCGCGCTCCAGGGGCACGTCGGTCAGCGGTTCGACCCGCTTGAGCACGTCGAGCATTTCGGTGGGGCTGCGCAGGGTCTCGATGAAGCCCTTCATCAGGGCGGCGGTCGCGCCGCGCACGGCGTCGGGGTTGCGCTCGAGGAAGGCGCGGGTGGTCAGGATCGCGCCGCCATACAGGTTCAGCCCGTGGTCGTAATACATCATGACCCGCTGCTGGTTGTGCGCCAGGCCGATGCCCTTGAGTGCGAGGGCCGAGGTGGTGACGAAGCCGGTCACGCCATCGGCCTCGCGCCGCACCAGCATGGGTTCGCGCAGCGCGGGGGTGACCGACAGGAAGGTGACCTTCGAGGCATCGACGCCGGCGGCGCGGGCGAAGGCGGGGAACAGCTGGCGCCCGGCGTCGAAGTCCGGCGCGGCCAGGCGCTTGCCTTCGAGGTCCTTGGGCGTGCGGATCGGCCCGTCGGCGCGCACGATGGCGCAAAGCGGGCTCCGGTCGTGCAGCACCGCGACGGCGACGATGCCGCGGTCGGGGTTCTCGGCCATGAAGCGGATGGTGGGATTGATGTCGGCATAGCCCATGTCGTAGCTGCCGCCGGCGAGTGCCACCGGCACCGCGCCGCCGCCCTGGCCGCGATCGACCTGCACATCGACGCCGTTCGCGCGGAAATAGCCCTTCTCGCGCGCCAGCAGGGCGAAGGCGTTGGGCGACTGGAAGGCCCAGTCGAGCATGAGGCGCACGCGCGGCGCCTGGGCCTGGACGAGGCCGGGGGCGGCCAGCGTGCCGCCGGCGGCGAGCAGTGCGGCGCGCCGCGTGAATCCTGGAACCATCGGATGTCTCCCTGGTGGCCGGTGGTGGTCGGCCGGACCGCTTTCCTGCGGCAAGGTCGGCCAGGCGCGCAAGGCCGATGCAGGTGGGCGGGCGCGGTTTTCCGGCGCGGCTGGCGGCTCGCTGCCCAGCAATCGAGCGTGGATTGCCTCGAAAGCGGGCGGAGCGTGGCGTGGTGGTCAGTCGGCCAGGGGGTAGTCGGCCAGTTCCGGGCGCATCGCCTCAATGACGAAATCCACGAAGGCCGCCGGGGCATCGAGGTAGAACTCACGATCGGAATAGGCTCCGACGGTCGCGTTCAGCCCGTGGTCGCGCAGCCAGGCCGCGAGGGCTTCGAGGTCCTCGCGCGGCGTCTCGCTCAGGAAGGCGACCTGCGAGCGCAGCTTGTCGGCATCGCGGTTCGCCGTGTCGCTGCGGCTGAATTGCAGGTCCACGGTGGCGCCCGCCTGACGCAGCCAGATCGAGCGTTCGGTCCGGCGCAACACCACGAAGCCGAGCCGCGTCGTCAGCATCTCGACGATGGTGTCGAAATGCGCGGGGCTCAGGCGGTTCGCGATGTGATTGAACTGCATACCTCAACCCTTTGAATAAAAGTCAGTCAAGCCGTGCGCCCGACCGCCGCACCGCATCGCCCCAGCGGCCATGCTCGGCGGCGAGGAAGC
>LNEW01000044.1 GCA_001464375.1 Rhodospirillales bacterium Ga0074136
CCGGTGCTGGTCGATGGCGACACCGGCTATGGCGAGGCGCTCAACGTCATGCACATGGTCCGCTGCTTCGAGGAAGCCGGGGCAGGGGCGGTGCATCTGGAGGACCAGCTGCTGCCCAAGAAGTGCGGGCACCTGAACGACAAGAAGCTCGCTTCCGCCGAGGACATGGCGGCGAAGGTGGCGGCGGCGCGCAAGGCGCGGCGCCACCTGGTGATCATCGCGCGCACCGATGCGGCCGCCAGCGAGGGGATGGACGGCGCGGTGGCGCGCGCGCGGATGTACCTCGATGCCGGCGCGGATGCGATCTTCCCCGAGGCGCTGACCACGCGCGAGATGTTCGAGGAATTCGCGTCCCGCATGCCCGGCGTGAAGCTGCTGGCCAACATGACCGAGTTCGGCCGTACGCCCTTCTTCACCGCCGCCGAGTTCGAGGCGATGGGCTACGCCATGGTGATCTGGCCGGTGAGCCACCTGCGCGTGGCGGCGCGCGGGATGGAGGATCTGTACGCCGCGATCAGGCGCGACGGCGGCACGCAGAACATGGTCGGGCGCATGCAGACCCGCGCGCAACTGTACGAGACGATCGGCTACCACGACTACGAGGCGCTGGACGCGAGCCTTATCCGCACGGTGGTGCCCGAGGGGATGCCCCAGGGCTGACATTCCACTCTGGATTGCGCGCGGCGCGGTTTCGTCTCTAGAAACTTGCGCGTGCGCAGTGACGGGGAGCGATAGAGATCCGCGCACTACAGACGAATGAGGCCGCTGCCGGGCCCATCAAGGTTGCTGCCACTCTCTCGGTCGTGCTGGTCGCCGCCGGCTGCGCGGCGGACAGCGCATCATCTTGGATCGAAAGTCGGGGGCGAGTTGTCGACGTCCTTTCGGTCCCCGTGCCCGATCTGTTGGGTCGTATCAGGGCGCTCGCTCTGAGTGATGATCCTGCGGATGCTGAAGTTTACGAGCCGCTGCTCGGACTTGTCAGCGATCAAGCGATGGTTGTGCCGAGAGGGACCTTCATGCGCGTTCGATGGGCCTCGCGCGGCATGGATGAGCAGCGGATTGCCTCGACCGTCGACAGGGTTGTCCCACGACCGCCTGCAACGCCGACATCGTCGGTGCGGATCAGACTTGTCCCTCCATCGACATATCCGTGCATCACACCGCAGGATGTGGTCTCGGTCTTCGGAACGGACTATCGCGTGCCTCTCACCAGCGCGCCGAGCGGGAGTCCCGGTTTCTGTAGCAGCGCGGCAGGCCTTCCATTTCTTATTGGGTACCAACTGAGATCTGAAACAGCGACATCGCTGTACATTCAGCAGACGTGCGGCTGCGTGACGGCGTTCAGCATCGAGGGTCGAATTCGACAGTAGACGCTTCAGTGAGCAAGCAGGAAAGCCTGCGTCCCGTGCGTTGGCACGCGGTTCAGCCGTCTTCGCCCCGGATGGGCAGGGATAGCGGGCGAGTAGTTGGTCAAGGCAAAAGAACCGTCGCGTGGAGATCGCGCTGCGCTGACGCGGATGGCCCCGCCCGGCACGGGCGCGCCCGTCAGTTGACCAGCAAGTTCCCCAGCGCGAAGCGGATCGTCGTTTCGTCGGCGATCATCGGGCGGTTGAGGAACTCGCAGAAATCGGCGATCTGCTGCGGGATCTCGGTCGCCTGGTAATAGGCCAGCGGCGTCCCGTGCTGCACCACCTGGTCGATGGTATAGGCGACCGCCTCGGTGGTGTAGGCCACGCCGTGCCGCCCCGCGTTCGCGCGCAGCAGGGCCGCGAATTCCTCGGGCGACGGGCCGTGCACGTTGATCTTGTAGGGCAGGCGCCGCAGGAAGGCGGGGTCCATCAGGTCGCGCGGCGACAGGTTGGTCGAGAACACCAGCAACTGGTCGAACGGGATCTGGAAGGACTGCCCGGTGTGCAGCTTCAGGAAGTCGATGCGCCGGTCCATCGGCACCACCCAGCGGTTCAGCATCGCCTCGGGGCGCACCAGCTGACGGCCGAAATCGTCGATCAGCAGCACGCCGTTCATCGCCTTGACGTGCAGCGGCGCCTCGTAGAACCGCGCCGTCTCCTCGAATTTCAGGTCGAGCATGTCGAGGCTCAGTTCGCCGCCCGCGGCGACGAAGGGCCGCCGGCAGGGTATCCAGCGCGGGTCGAATTCGTCGGCCAGCAGGCTGGAGGCCATCGTGGCCTCCATGCGCGTGCCCAGCCGCTTGTGCACCGACGGGTCGTAGACCTTCACGATCTGCCCGCCGACCTCGAAGCAATGCGGGATCAGCACCATGGCGCCGAACACCTTGACCATGCGTTCGGCGATCGAGGTCTTGCCGTTGCCCGGCGCGCCGTACAGCAGGATCGACCGCCCCGCATTGGCGGCGATGCCGACCTTCGCCAGCAGTTCATCATTGACCACCAGCGGCTGCATCGCGCCCAGCACCGCATGGGCGGTGACCGTCTCGCTGCGGATCGTCTGGCGCAGCACGCGCGCCGAGTATTCCTTCAACGAGACCGGCAGCGGCCCGATATAGGCGTTGTTGGCAAACGCCTCGACCGCCATGGACCGCCCGCGCGGCGTGAGTTCGATGCGCAACTCACCGGCGACGATGCCGGGCTTCAGTTCCACGATGCCCTGCGCGCGCGCCTGTTCGATCAGCACCGAGGCGAGCCGGCGCGAGATGGCGAGCGTCTCGGCGATGGTGGCCGCATTGCCCTGGCCCGCGGTGCTCAGGAACTTCACCATGATGTCGAAGACGATGCGCGGCTCGATGCCCAGCTCCAGCACGCTGTCGGGTGGCGCGGGCAGGCCGTCCTCGAGTTCGTGCACCTGGTGCGCGCTCAGCATGCCGAGCTCCACCAGCACCTCGCCGAACTTGCGCCCGGTGCGCGCCTGCCGCTCCAGCGCCTCGTCGGCGTCATGGCGCGAGATCAATTCAAGGGCGACGATCAGGTCACTGAAACGCAAGGGCCACCTCCAGCTACGCGGGCGCCCGGGCTGCCCTGCCGGCGCCGCGGGCCGAATCGCGGACGCGATGAAACGCTAGTCGCGGGCGCGTCATCGGTCCATGCGGTTGTATTGGACGAAAGCGCTGCACGCCCCAATCTGCAACGTGACAACGCCATGACCCCGCTGCTGATCGGCTCCGAGATCTATCGCGGCTCGACCTATGGGCCGAAGCACCCGCTCGCGATTCCGCGCGTGTCGACGATGCTCGACCTGGTGCGCGCGCTGGGCTGGGTGGCGCCGGGGCAGTATCGCGACAGCCCGAAGGCCAGCATCGACGACCTCCTGCGCTTTCATCGGCGCGACTACCTGGAAGCCCTGCTGCGCGCCGAACAGACGCAGGCTGTCCGCGCCGAGGACCGCGCGCGCTTCCGCATCGGCGCCGACGGCAACCCGGTGTTCCGCGATGTGTTCAGCCGCCCGGCCACCGGCGCGGGCGGCACGCTGCTCGCCGCACGGCTGACCGCGCAGGGTGGCGTGGTGCATGTGCCCGGCGGCGGCACGCATCACGGCCGGCCCGATCGGGCGAGCGGCTTCTGCTACCTGAATGACGCGGTGCTGGGGCTGCTGTCATGGCTCAACCTGGGGTTGAATAACATTCTCTATCTCGACCTGGACGCGCATCATGGCGATGGCGTGCAGGATGCCTTCCATGATGATGCGCGGGTGTTCACGCTCAGCATCCACGAAGCGGGGCGCTGGCCTTTCACCGGGCAGGGCGAGGACCGCGCGGGCGGTCATGCCGCGAATATCCCGGTGCCCGCGGGCTTCAACGACAGCGAGATGACCTGGGTGCTGCACGCGGCGATCCTGCCCATCATCCAACGCCTGTGCCCGCAGGCCATCATGGTGCAATGCGGCGCCGATGCGCTGGAGGAGGACCCGCTGGCGAAGCTCAGCCTGTCCAACAACGCGCATCGCGCCCTGGTGGCGGCGGTGCTGCCACTGGCGCCGCGGCTGATCGTGCTGGGCGGGGGTGGTTACAACCCTTGGTCGGTCGCGCGCTGCTGGGCCGGCGTGTGGGGCGTGCTGGCCGGCCACGCCATGCCCGACCGCCTGCCGCCGGCGGCCGAGGCGGTGCTGCGTAGCCTGGCCTTTCACCCCGCCGGCGGCCCGGCAGCCGCCCCGCGCGCCGCATGGCGCGACCCACCGGACCACTGGTTCACAACCCTGGCCGATGCGCCGCGGCCGGGCGTGGTGCGCGCGGTGGTGCGCCGCGCCGCCGCCGCCGCCCTGGCCGGCCTTCCCGCCGACCGCGCCGGCGTGGCATGACGGCGCCATGACCCTGCGCCGCGCCATCCTCGCTTTCGCTGCCCTGGCCCCCCTGCCGCTGCGCGCCCAGCCCGGCGTGGACCGCCCGCAGCCGCGCCTGGCGACCGAGCCTCTCGTCATCGTCACCCGCGACGGGCGGCGCCTGCCCTTCACTGTCGAGATGGCGGTGGCCCCAGAACATCAGATGATCGGCCTGATGTTCCGCACCGAGGTGAAGCCCGACGAAGGCATGCTGTTCGACTGGGGCGCACCGCGCGAAAGCAGCATGTGGATGCGCAACACGATCACCAGCCTGGACATGGTGTTCATCGCCGCCGACGGGCGCATCCATCGCATCGCCGAGCGCACGGTGCCGCTCTCGCTCGCGACAGTGTCGTCGGGGGGGCCGGTGCGCGCGACGCTCGAGCTTGGGGCAGGGGTGACGGAACGCATGGACATCCGTGCCGGCGACCGGGTGCTGCATCGGATCTTCGGCTCGGCGCCCTGACGCGCGGCTTGCCCCGGCGCGGCACCTTCCATAGGGTGCGCCGCGACGGGGCGTAGCGCAGTCTGGTAGCGCACTTGGTTTGGGACCAAGGGGTCGCTGGTTCGAATCCAGTCGCCCCGATTCGACCTTCGAGGACGGTACGCATGGCGCACGGCAAGGGCCTGGCCCGGATCTTCCAGCCACCGAAGTCGGCGATGCAGTCCGGCCGCGCCAAGGCGCAGGGCTGGATGCTGCTGTTCGAACCGTCCGAGGCGAAGGCACTGGACCCGCTCACCGGCTGGTACGGGTCGGGCGACATGCTTGGCCAGGTGCGGCTGCATTTCGACACCCGCGAGCAGGCGGTGGCCTACGCCCAGGCGCAGGGCATCGCCTACGAGGTCGAGGCCACGCCAGCGCGCGCCGCCATGAAGCCCAAGGTCTATGCCGAGAATTTCCGCTTCGGCCGGGCGGAGAACTGGTCGCACTGACCACCCCGCGCCGTGGTATGAGCGCGACGGGCGTCCTTAGCTCAGCTGGATAGAGCAACGAGCTTCTACCTCGTGGGTCGGGGGTTCGAATCCCTCAGGGCGCGCCAATCCCCTCGTCCGCCGCGTCGGACCCGTGTCGCGCCTGGCGGCTTGGCGCGCCGCTGTCACACGGGCGCACTCCTCGCGCGATGCACGCCGGTTGACCGTCGCGCCCCGGTCACGCGAAGTGAAACGCCGCGGCGTCCCGCGCCCGCGCCGTCCGCCCCGAGGAACCCTGCCTGCGTGCCCAATACCCCGCCGCTGCTCGGCCTGCCCATCGGCACGCCCGTCCTCACCCCGACCGGCGAGGTGCCGGTGGAAGCGCTCGCGCCCGGCGCGCTGGTGCTGGCGGTGGGTGGCGGGGCGCCCTTCCAGCCGGTGATCGAAGCACGCCGGGTGATGCTCCCCGGACCCTTCGTGCGCCTGCGCGCGGGCGCGCTGGCCGATGGCGCCCCGCAGGACGACCTGGTGCTGCCGCCTGACCACGCCGTGCTGCTGGACGGCCTCCTGGTGGCCGCACGCGATCTGGTGGACGGCTTCGGTATCGTAGCGGAAGAAGGCGCTGCCCGCGCCGCCGTGCAGGTCGTGCTCGCCGGCCATGACGCCGTGCTCGCCGCCGGCGCGGCGGTCGAGACCGCGCCGCCCGAGCCCGGTGCGCCCGCCTGCGCCCCCCGTGCCGCACCCGACGCCACGCTGCGCGCGATGCTCGCCTGGCGGGCCGAGGTGATGGGCTGGCGCCCGTCCGCGACGCCACAGGCCGGGCCGCCCGCCGTGGTGGGCAGCCGGCGCGACCGGCTCGCCGCATCGCCGCTGACGCCGGCTGCTGATCCCGCGTTGCCCTTCAAGGCGGACCGCCCCGCCTGAGCCCGGAGCGGTTTCCCGCACGGCGGCCGATCCGCTATCGTCGCGCATGCGCGACGAGGCCGGCCCAGGGCACGGCCGCCCCGCACACGGAGGCTGCACCATGACCGATACCTGCATCGTGGGCTGGGCCCATTCCGCCTTCGGCAAGCGCGAGGATGCGCCCGACCTGGAATCCCTGATGGCCGGCGTGGCGCGCGCTGCCATCGAGGATGCCGGGATTGGGCCCGAGGAGATCGACGCCGGCTTCGTCGGCGTCTTCGGCGAAGGCTTCACGCCGCAGGGTTTCCCGGCGTCGCTGGTGCTGCAATCGGTGCCCGAGCTCCGCTTCAAGCCGATCACGCGCCTGGAGAATGCCTGCGCCACGGGATCGGCCGCCATCCATGCGGCACGGGATTTCCTGGCTGCCGGTCGCGGGCGCTTCGCACTCGTCGTCGGCGCCGAGAAGATGACCGCCACGCCCGGCCCGAAGGTCGGCGACATCCTGCTGACCGCGTCCTACCGCAAGACCGAGCAGGACATCGAGGGCGGCTTCGCCGGCGTGTTCGGGCGCATCGCGGAAGCCTATTTCCAGCGCCATGGCGACCAATCCGACGCGCTGGCCGCCATCGCCGCCAAGAACCACCGCAACGGCGTGGACAACCCCTGGGCGCAGATGCGCAAGGATCTCGGCTACGATTTCTGCCGCACCGAGAGCGAGAGGAACCCCTATGTCGCGCGCCCGCTCAAGCGCACCGACTGTTCGCTGGTGAGCGACGGCGCGGCGGCGCTGGTGATGGCGGATGCCGAGACCGCTGCCGGCCTGGCCAAGGCCGTACGCTTCCGCGCCGCGGTGCAGGTCAACGACTTCCTGCCGATCGCCGCGCGCGACATCACGCGGTTCGAGGGCGCACGCGAGGCCTGGGCGCGCGCCTATGCCGCGGCAGGCGTCGGTGTGTCCGACCTGTCCTTCGTCGAGACGCATGACTGCTTCACCATCGCCGAGCTCATCGAATACGAGGCGATGGGCCTGGCCGCCGAAGGGCAGGGTGGGCGCGCCGTACTCGATGGCTGGACGGCAGCGGGTGGGCGGCTGCCGGTGAACCGTTCGGGCGGGCTGAAGTCGAAGGGGCACCCCATCGGCGCGACCGGCGTGTCGATGCACGTTCTGGCGGCCATGCAACTGACCGGCACCGCGGGGGCGATGCAGCTCCCCAAGGCCGACCTGGGCGGCGTGTTCAACATGGGCGGCGCGGCGGTGGCGAATTATGTCTCGGTGCTGGAGCGGGCGCGGTGATCTGCCCGCGTGAAAGCGGCGTGAAACCAATTACTTTATGTTGAGAATCTAGAAAATCGCGCCTTAGTTGAGAAACGGCTGGGCAAAACTCGCTCCCAGCCGATCTTGGCGAGGAGCGCGTGATGTCCGGCACTTGGTACGATGCGAATGGTGTGCCGCGCGATCCGAATGCGCCAAGCACTGGACCGGATAGCTGGGTCGGGACCGAGGGCGACGACTACAACCTCAACGACGATGGCGACCCCGTGCCGACCGTTTTCGCCGGGGATGGGGACGACACGCTGACGGGCCTCGGCGGCCGCGACCAGCTTGTTGGCAACGAGGGTAACGACAGCCTCTCGGGCGGCGCCGGCGACGACGACCTCGCGGGCGGGTCGGGTGACGACGTGCTCGATGGTGGCGACGGCGACGACTTCCTCGATGCCCAGCCGGGTGACGACACCATGGTCGGCGGGGAGGGCATGGATACGGTCGTCTTCAACGGCGCGCCCGAGGACTACACCTGGGAGAGGGTTGCTGGCGGCTGGCGGGTCACTGACAACGTGACGCTGAGCGGCAGCGACGACGGCACGGACCATGTCGGTGACGACGTCGAATGGATCCAGTACAACAACAACGGCTCGGACCCCGTTTCGGTCGCCGTGCCCTGCTTCGCCGCCGGCACGCGGATCATGACGGCGCGCGGTGAGGTTCCCGTGCAGGCGCTGCGTGCGGGGGACCTGGTTGTCACGCTCGGGCTGCAGGGGCCCTGGTTGCGCCCCGTGCGTTGGATCGGGCGGCGTAGCGTGGATTGCCGCCGCCATCCGCGCCCAATGGCCGTGTTGCCGGTGCGCATCCTGGCCGGCGCGCTCGGGCCGGGTGTGCCGCACCGCGACCTCGTGGTCTCGCCCGACCACGCGCTCTATCTTGATGGCGCGCTGGTACCGGCGGAGGCGCTCGTCGACGGCGTGAGTATCCAGCGCGACGGCGCGACGCGGATTGTTCGCTACTTCCATGTCGAGCTCGACGAGCATGACGTGCTTTTCGCCAACGGGGCGCCCGCGGAGTCCTGGCTCGATTGCGGCAACCGCGACCAGTTCGCGAATTCCGGGCTGGTCGTGGCGTTGCATCCCGATTTCGCGGCGACAGCGCGCCCGGGGGCCTGCGCCGAACGGGTCGCCTGCGGACCGGCCCTCGACCGGATCAGGCTGCGCCTTGCCGATGCCGGCGCGGCCG
>LNEW01000045.1 GCA_001464375.1 Rhodospirillales bacterium Ga0074136
TCCGCCGGCAACATCGGCACCGAGGCGATCGCGCGCGCGGCGCCGGATGGCAACACGATCGGGCTGGCGTCGGTCGCGCCGCTGGGGATCGGGCCGACACTGTACAGCCGCCTGCCGTTCAATCCGACGCGGGATTTCTCCTACGTGTCGGGGCTGTGGCAGTTGCCGAACCTGCTGGTGGTGAACAACGACGTGCCGGCGCGGTCGGTGCCGGAACTGATCGCGCTGCTGCGCGCCAATCCGGGGCGCTTCGCCTATGCGTCGTCGGGGTCGGGCACGACGGTCCACATCTCGGGCGAGATGTTCAAGACCATGGCGGGCGTCGACATGCTGCACGTGCCCTATCGCGGCGCCGCCCCCGCGCATGTCGATATCCAGGGCGGGCGCGTGCACATGATCTTCGACAACATCCCGCAGGGCTTGGCGCTGCATCGCGACGGCAAGGTGCGCGCACTGGCGGTGACCGGCGCGCAGCGCAGCCCGCAGGCCCCCGAGATCCCGACCATGGCGGAATTCCTGCCGGGCTTCGAGATCACGTCGTGGGGCGGCGTGATGGGCCCGGCGGGGATGCCGCCGGCGATCGTGGCGCGGCTGAACGCGCTGACGAAGCAGGCGCTGGAGGCGGATGACCTGAAGCGGCGCTTTCTCGAGAACGGGGCGACGCCCTGGTGGACCACGCCGGAGGATTTCGCGACCTATCGCGCGGCGAACGAGGCGGCGTTCGCGCCGATCATCCGGGCTTCGGGGGCGCGGGTGGATTGATACCTGACGGACCAAGGTGAAACCTCGTCCGCCAGGTATGAGACAGGGGAGGCCGTCACCAAGCGAGGCCGAAACGGCACTGCCCGCCGGCACGCGTCGGGCACGAGGACGAGGATCCAGGGGGCGCTTATGCGGACACCTGCCACGTGATCCGGGTGTCCGGCACAAGGTGCGTGCGCAGCTCATCGCGGCTGCGCTGCCGTTCCGTCACCCCGCCGCTCCGTGGGCGAGCACGAAGTGCTCGGCGAAGGGCCCTCCCGCAAAGTCCACTCGGCTCCCCTCCCCGTCGCGAAGCCGCAGGCCGGGCAGCAGCAGGATCTGTCGGATCGTCTCCGGGATGATGGCATAGGCGACGAACTGGCCGAGGCACTCGTGCGGACCGAAGCCGGTATGCAAGTAGGCGGTCCGCCGCCGTTCGCGGAATGCGTCCGGATCGGGGAAGACGCCCGGATCGAACATCGCCGAACCGATGCCGGCCGCGATCCGCGTGCCCGCGGGGACCGCTGTCTCGTAGGGCGTGCCCGGGCCGAGAACCGCATCGGTGGCCGCGGTGCGAATCACGAAGGTCGTCATCGGGTTGAAGCGCAGCGCCTCCCATACGATCGCGTCGAAGGCCGCTTCCTCGTTGCCGCGCGCAGCACGCAGCGCGCGGGCCGCCACCTCCGGGCGCAGCAGGATCTGCTCGGTCGCGTTGACGATCGCCTGCGACGACGTCTCGATCGCGCCGACCAGCAGGCCACAGACGTTGCTCACGACCTGCTCGGGGTCGAGACCGGAAAGCCCGCCGGCCGTCAGCCGCAGCAGCCGCGACACCGTGTCCTCGCCCGCCGCCTGGTCCCAGGGCCGGCGCGTCGCGAGGAAGCTGCGCACCCAGGCGCGCATCTCGCTGCCGGCCAGGACGCAGGCATCGTGCCGGGCCTTCACGTTCGCGATGTTGTGGAACATGTCCGCCTGCGTGGCCCAGGACCAGCGCAGCATCGTCGCATCGTCGGGGCCGGGGAAACCGAAGCTGCGCTGCACGATGCGCAGCGGCACCAGGCGCGAGACGGTCTGCACGACATCGACCA
>LNEW01000046.1 GCA_001464375.1 Rhodospirillales bacterium Ga0074136
CGCGCCTGGTCGTAGGGCAGGCGCACATCCTCGGACTGCGTGTAGCCGTTGACCTGCGGCGGGAAGAAGGTGCCGGTCACCACCGACTGCCCGCGCATGGTCGTGCGATGGATCGCCTGGATGTCGATCGCATGATACAGCGCCTGGCGCACCCGAAGGTCCTTCAGCGGATTGCGGTCGGTCACGTCGGAATACAGCAGCCGGTCGCGATGCACGTCCATCGACAGGAAGATGGTGCGCACCTCCGGCCCCTCGAGCACGCGGATGCCCTGCGCCGCGCGCAGCCGGTTCAAATCCTGCAGCGGCGGGTCGAGCACGAAGTCGACCTCATTCGACAACAGCGCGGCGATGCGCGTCGCATCCGAGGAGATCGGGCGGAACACGATCTCGGTGACGTTGCCCTCGCGGCTCGCGGGCTCCTGCCAGCCCCACCAGTCGTTGTTGCGCGCCAGCACGGTGCGCACGTCGGGCTCGCGCAGCTGCAGCCGGAAGGCGCCGGTGCCGTTGGTCGCGCGGGTGGTGTGCATCTCCTCGCGCGCGCGGGTGTTCTGCGGGCGGGTCGCGTTGTGCTGCTCGGACCAGGCGCGCGACATGATGAACAGCGATGCGATCTTGTTCGGCAGGATCGGGTCCGGCACGCGGGTGATGACGTCCACCACCATGGGCTCGACCGCGACCGACCGGTCGATCGTGTCCACATAGATGCCGTAGTTGGAGGTCGGCTGCTGCGCGCGCGTGATGGAGAACACCACGTCATCGGCGCCGAAGGCCTGGCCTTCATGGAACTTCACGCCCTCGCGCAGCCAGAAGCGCCAGCGGTTGGGCTCCACCTGCTCCCAGCGCGTTGCCAGGCCGGGGGCCAGGCCAAGGTCCTGCGTGCGCTGGATCAGCGGATCGTAGATCTGCTGCAGCACCATCGTGACAGTGCCGACATTCTGGCTGTGCGGGTCCATCGTGTTCGGATCGCCCGAGGCGGCCCAGCGCACCGTGCGCGCTTCCGCCATGCCCGCGCCCAGGCCCACGGCCAGCGCGGCTGCCATCAGCAGCTTCCGCATCCTTTGCACTCCCTTTGTTGCGCGGTCCCGATCCGCCGGTCCGGCGTCCCCCGGAAGCCGGCGGCTATACGGCCCCCGGCGGCGGGGGGGAAGGGGTTTCCGCCTTTTCCTGCCTGCCCCCGGCGAACTCCAGCAGCAACGTATAGCCCACGGCAAGAACAACCGGGCCGAGGAACAATCCGAGGAAGCCGAAGGCGAACACCCCCCCCAGCGCACCCAGCAACGTCAGCAGCAGCGGCAGGTTCGCCCCGCGCGCGATCGCCCAGGGCCGGATGAAGTTGTCGACCGAGGAGATCACCAGCGCCCCGTACAACGTCATGAATATCCCCCAGCCCGTCTGGCCCTGGGTGAACAGCCACAGGCTGGCCGGGATCCAGACCAGCGGCGCCCCCACCGGCAGGATCGAGATCACCCCCGCCACCACCGCCAGCAGCACCGGCTGCGGCACGCCCGCCATCGCCAGGCCGATCCCGCTCAGCACGCCCTGCGCCACCGCCGTGCCGACCAGCCCCCAGACCACGCCCCGCGTCACGTCCGCCGCCAGTTGCAGCATGCGGATGCCCGTGGCCCCGCCCAGCTTCGCCATCAGCGCCGTCACGCGGTGCGCCATGGCCGGGCCGTCGCGGTAGAAGAAGAAGGCCAGCAGGATCGCCAGCAGCAATTCCGCCAGCCCCGACAGCACCGCCAGCAGCACCGTCACGCTCTGCTGCGTGATGGTCCCGGCATAGGGGCGCAGCAACCCCGCCAGGCCCAGCAGGTCGAATTCCGCATCGCCGAGCCAGCCGCGGATCCACCCCCCCACCACCGGCAGGCCAGCGAGCCACGCGCCCAACCCCGGCAAGCCGTCTACCAGCAGCGCCTCGATCGACGCCGTCAGCGCCTCCACTTCGTCCCGGCTGGTCGGCGCGGCCAGCACCAGCGGCAGCCCCACCACCAGGAACATCGCGCCCACCATCACCGCCGCCGCGCCGCCGGCGGAAAAGCGGCCGTTCTCCCGCAGGAAGGCAAAGACCGGCCAGGTCGAGAAGACGATGATCACCGCCCACAGCAGCGCCGAGATGAAGGGCCGCAGCACCAGCAGGCACGCGACAGCGAGCGCCGCCAGCGCCGCGATCCCGACCAGTCGCGCCGTGCGCCGTGCATGCATCGTCATCGCCGCCATCCTGCCCGAAGCACCGCCTGCGCGCGAGACGCCGGCTTCCGCCGCGGTGGATCCGGCGATAGCCTCCGCCGCCTTGCTCGCCCCCGGGGGAACCACCATGCCGCGCTTCGCCGCCAACCTGTCGATGATGTTCACCGAGGTGCCGTTCCTCGACCGCTTCGCCGCGGCCGCGGGCGCCGGCTTCAAGGCGGTGGAGTTCCTGTTCCCCTACGACTTCCCCGCTGCCGAGATCGCCGCGCGCCTCAAGGACAACGGGTTGCAGCAGGTGCTGTTCAACGCCCCGCCCGGCGACTGGACCAAGGGCGAGCGCGGCATGGCCGCCCTGCCCGGCCGCCAGCAGGAATTCCGCGACGCCATCGCCAAGGCACTCGACTATTGCGCCACGCTGTCCTGCCCGCGCCTGCACGTCATGGCGGGCCTGGCGCCCGAGGGCGTCGCGCACGACACCATGACCGCCGTCTATGGCGCGAACCTCGCCTGGGCGGCCGAGGCATGCGCGAAGGCCGGCGTGAAGCCGATCATCGAGCCGATAAACCACCGGGACATTCCGGGCTTCTTCCTCAACACCACCGACCAGGCGGCCGCCATCATCGCCGCGGTCGGCCCGGACCGGCTCGGCATGCAGTTCGACCTCTATCACTGCCAGATCACCGAGGGCGACGTGGTCAAGCGCGTCGAGAAGCACCTGCCGCTGATCGCGCACATGCAGGTGGCCGACACGCCCGGCCGCCACGAACCCGGCACCGGCGAGGTCAACTGGCCCTTCGTGTTCGACCGCATCGACGCGCTGGGCTTCCGCGGCTGGATCGGCTGCGACGGCGACACCGTGGCCGGGCTCGGCTGGTTCCGCCCCTACCGCGCGTAGCGCGCCTTGCGGCCTTACCGGGCGTAGCGCGCCTGCGGCCCTACCGGGCGTAGCGCGCCTTGCGGCCCTACCGGGCGTAGCGCGCCTTGCGGCGCGACGCCCCCGCGGAGTTGCACCGAGCGCCGCGACGCACAGTCATGCGCCAGGTCGCCGATCTCCCGCGCCAGGCTGTCGAGCCCGACGGCGACGCCCACCTCCGGGCCGACCTGCAGCACGGCGGCGGCGCTGTCAGGCGCGGTATCCGCCGCCCGCGCGCGCGCCAGCGCCGCGCGGAAGGATGCCTCGTCGACACCCAGGCGCAGCCAATCCGCATCGGGGCGCTGCACCGTCAGCAGCCGGACCTCGTGCCAGCCGCCGGTCGCGCCGCCGAGGTCAAGCGTGATCGGCGCGCCATCCGGGAAGGCCGTGCCGCGCAGGTCGAGGCTCCAGACCGCCGAATCAGGGCAGGAGAATTCCAGCGTCAGGCTGGCCGGGCGGTGCCCGATGCCCGAGCCCAGCACCGACAGCAGGGGCCGCCCGGTCAGGAAATCGGCTTCGCGCACGAAGCTGTCCTGCGCCCGCGCCAGCCCGGGCATGGCGATGCACCCCGCGAGCAGGATGGCCAGGACGTTCGGCAGACGGCGGGTAGCAAACAGGGTCATTTTTTGGACCAGGCGAATGTCTTACTCTACCATTGCGATAGAGGCACGTCAGCAAGAATTTCCTTGCGTCGCCCTTAATACGCGAGTCGTGCCGCCGTCAGTCGCCCGCATGTTCGCCGCGCAACGCCTGCGCTATGTCTCGCTCGAGGCGCCGCACGCGGCCCCCTGCACCCGCACCGGAGAGAAACGCATGAAGATCGCCTTCATCGGCCTTGGCATCATGGGCCGCCCGATGGCCGGCCACCTCAAGACCGCCGGCCACGACATCACGGTGGTCGAGCGCGCCAGCCTCACCGCCGAGGACCGCGCGGCCTTCGCCGTGGCTCCCGGCATCGCCGCCGCCGTCGCCGCCGCCGAGGCGGTCATCCTGATGGTCCCCGACACCCCCGACGTCGAGGCCGTGCTGTTCGGCGCCGGCGGCGTGGCGGAGGGCCTGAAGCCCGGCACGCTGGTGATCGACATGTCCTCGATCAGCCCGACCGAGACCAAGAAATTCGCCGAGAAGATCGCGGCCAAGGGCGGCGACTACGTCGATGCCCCGGTCTCCGGCGGCGAGGTCGGCGCCAAGCAGGCCAGCCTGACCATCATGTGCGGCGGCTCGGACGCCGCCTTCGCCCGCGCCAAGCCGCTGTTCGAAGCCATGGGCAAGAACATCACCCTGGTCGGCCCGGTCGGCGCCGGCCAGACCTGCAAGGTCGCCAACCAGATCATCGTGGCCCTGACCATCGAGGCGGTGGCCGAGGCCCTCACCTTCGCCTCCAAGGCCGGCGCCGACCCCGCCAAGGTGCGCCAGGCGCTGATGGGCGGGCTCGCCACCTCGCGCATCCTGGAATTGCATGGCGAACGCATGATCAAGCGCACCTTCGCGCCCGGCTTCCGCATCCGGCTGCACCAGAAGGACCTGAACCTGGCGCTGTCGGCCGGGCGGGACCTGGGCGTGGCGCTGCCCAACACCGCCTCCACCCAGCAATTGTTCGCCGCCGTGGCGGCGGCCGGCGGCGGCGAGCTCGATCACTCCGGCCTGGTCAAGGCGCTCGAAACCCTGGCCGCCCACAAGGTCGCCGAGGACCATTGAGGCGCGCGCCACGCGGCTTCGGCGCATGCCGGGGCCGCGCCCGCGACCCGCATCCGGGGCTGGAACCAGCGCGCGAAACCGCGCCGGAACCCGGCTAGTGAGATTGTGTCTCGAAAGCCGAGGCACTTTCCGTTAATATGATTCGCCTTACCCCCCTGGAGGGTCGCATGCGTTTCGCCGAAATCGGTCAGCAGTTGCGTGCCTATCGCCTGGAATCCGGCCTGCGTGCGGAAGAAATCGCCGCGCGCCTCGGCGTGTCGCGTGCCGCGCTCTATCGCTACGAAAAAGGCGAGGTCATCAAGCTCGACACCATTCGCCGCCTCGCCGAACTGCTGAAGATCTCCCCGCTGTCGCTGCTGGGTATCGGCGTCGAGTATTTCGGCCGCCCCGCCGCCTTCGAGGAACGCCTCCGCCAGATCGAGGAACAATCCGACCAGGTGCTCCAGGTCGGCGGTGCGCTGGTCTACCCCGTCTCGACCGACGCCTTCGACGGCGCCCTCGCCGAGGCCTGGACCGAGGCCGCCGACAATTCCGCCGACCGCCTGCTGGCGCGCAGCCAAGTCGAGCAGATGCTCGGCCTGCTGACCGCCCGCAAGAAGCTGCACCAGTCGCGCAAGCCCAACATCACCGCCATCCTGGGCGAGGGCTCGATGCGCCGGATGCTGGTCGATGGCGTGGCACCGGGCCTGGCGCTGTCGGAACGCGCGCGCATGCGCTGCCGCCTGGCCGCCCGCGCCGAGGCCGAGGCCATTGCCGACGCCCTGGAATCCGTCCCCATCGGCCTGCAGCTCGGCCTGATCTCGGGCGCCGAGCCGACCGGCCCCTTCATGGTGATGCGGGGGCGCGAGCGCGCCCATGTGGTGGGCAGCGCCTTCGCCCCCGACGCCCACCCCACCACCGCGAGTGGCGTCGCCTTCATCACCGGCGCCGACGAGGCGATCGGCACCCACCAGCGCGTCGCTGAGGGCGCCTGGCGCGATGCGCTCAAGGGCCCGGAAGCCGCCGCGCGCGTGCGCGCCATGTTGAAGGACGCCTTCCCCGGCTGACCGCCGGTCAGGGCGCCGCGGCGGGCGGCGGGGGGCCGGCGGCGTCCAGCGCCAACCGCGCCTCCATCACGTCCGCATCCTCCGCGCTGCCCCGCGCCACGAAGCCCAGCGCCCGCACGAAGGCCAGCATCGGCGCGTTCTGCGCCAGCACCTGGCCCACCACCTCGCGCACGCCGACCTCGCGGCCCCAGTCGAACAGCCGCTCCATCAGCGCGCGTGCCAGCCCCTGCCCCTTCCAGGACGGGTCCACGATGACCGCGAACTCCGCCTCGGCACCCCCCGGGTCGCGGATCAGCCGCGACACGCCCACCGTCCGGTCGGGTCCGTCCACGCCGCGCTCCACCGCCACGAAGGCCATCTCGCGGTCGTAGTCGATCTGCGTCATGCGGGCGATCTGCGTGGCGCTCAGTTCCCCCAGAGCCGAGAAGAACCGGTAGCGCACATCCTCGGCCGACAGCCGGCGGAACGCCTCGGCATGGGCGGCGGCATCCTCCGGGCGGATCGGGCGCAGCAGCACCGCCCGCCCGTCCCGCCCGCGCCAGGGCATCGCCAACTGCGCCGGATAGGGCGGGATGGCCAGCAGCGACACCTGCCCCTCCGGGCGCAGGACGAGCGACGCATCCAACGCCAGCACACCCTCAGGATCAGCCAGCAAGGGGTTGATCCCGCAGCTTTCGATCTCGGGAAAATCCACCGCGACCTGGGACAGCCGCACCAGCACGTCGGCGATCGCCGGGATATGCGCCGGCGGATGGTCGCGCCAGCCTTCCAGCAGCCGCGCCGTGCGGGTGCGCCGGATCAGCCCGCGCGCCAGCGCCAGGTTCAGCGGCGGCAGGTCGAAGCCCTCATCCGGGTCGATATCCGCCGCCGTGCCGCCGCGCCCGAAGGAGATCCAGGGCCCGAACATCGCATCCTCGCCCAGGCGCAGGCGCAGTTCCTGCCCCCGCCCGGCCTGGCGCTGCACCAGGAAGCCGGTGATGCGCGCATCCGGACGCGCCCGCGCCACCCGATCCGCCATCGCCGCCGCCGCATCGCGCACCGCCGCCGGCGAAGCCAGGCCCAGCACCACCCCGCCCACCTCCGTCTTGCGCGGAAGATTCGGGCTCAATACCTTGAGAACGACAGGAAAACCGAGCATCCCCGCGGCATCCCCGGCCTCCTCCGCGCCGGCCACCGCGCGCCCTGGTACGGTCGGCACGCCATAGGCCGCCAGCACCGCCAGCGCCTCCTCCTCGGTCAGCGCGCGACGCCCGGCCGCGCGCACCGCGGCCAGGATGCGCGCCACCAGCGCGCGGTCCGGTGCCAGGTCCAGCACGTCGCGCGCCGGCAGTTCGGCCGCGGCCGCGCGGTTGCGCCGGTCCTGCGCCAGGTGCAGCGCGCCGCGCACCGCGGCCTCGGGCGTGGCGAACACCGCCACCCCCGCCTCGGCCAGCGCGGCCCGCTGCGCGCCGGCGGTCGCCTGCCCGACCCAGCCCACCAGGATCGGTGCGCCGCGGCTCGCCTTCACCGCGGCGGCGAGGGATTCCCGCACCACCGCCGCATCCTCGGCGGGCGTGGGGGCATGCAGCGCCACCACGGCATCGACATCCGGCAACGCCGCCAGCATTGCCGCCGCCTCGCCCAGCCCCGCCCCACCATGGAGGCCGAGCACCAGCGGATTGCGCCCCGACCACCCCTCGGCCAGCCCCAGCGCGACCGCGGCCAGCCCGCCATCGCCCGGGTCGGCCAGCCGCCCGCCACCGGCCAGCACCGCATCCGCCGCCAGCGCGCCCAGCCCGACGCCGTTGGTGACCAGCGCGATCCGGTCGCCCGGGCCGGTCGCGCGCGGGGAAAGCCGCACCCGCGCCAGCGTCTCGGCCGCGGCCAGGAAATCCTCCAGCCCCGCCACGCGCAGCACGCCGGCGCGGCGCAGCGCGGCTTCCATCACCGCATCCGCCAGGCCCGAGCCATCCGCCAGGCGACCGCCGGCGCGGATGGCCACCACCGGCCGCGTGCGCGCCGCCGCCCGCGCCGCCGAGACGAACAGCCGCCGGTTCCTGATACGCCGGATATCCAGCAGGATCGCCCCCGTCCCCGGGTCGCGCGCCAGCCAGTCCAGCACGCCGGCGAAGCCGAAACCCTGGTTGCCGCCGATGCCCACCACGTGGCTGAAGCCCACGGAGTCCGCCGCCGCCCAGTCCAGCACCGCCCGCGCGATGGCCGAGGATTGCGTCACCAGCGCCAGCCGCCCCTTGGCCGGCGCGATGTGGGACAGCGTGGCGTTCAGCCCGATCGCCGGCACCGCGACCCCGAAGGATCCCTGCCCCAGCGCCTGCACCCCGGTGCGCGCCGACAGCGCCGCCAGGTCCGGCGCCGGCCCCGGCACCATGGCCGCGAAGCAGCCGCGCCGGGCCAGCGCCTCCATTGCCGGGCCGAGCGCGCCGGGTGCGACGCACAGCACCGCCAGGTCGGGGGCGACCGGCAGGGCATCGACGGATTCCGCCGGCTCGAACCCCTCCCGCGACGCGCCGACCGCCATCAGCCGCCCGCGGAAGCGCCCGGCCGCGAGGTTGCGGGCCAGCACCGGCGCCTCGTGGCTGGCATCGTCGGACAGCAGGACGACACTTTCGGGCCGCAGCAGCGCCCGGTCGCGGAACCCGCCACTGCGCGCGGGCAAGGTGAAGGCATCAGGCATTGTGCGGTGCAACATGATGCTTGCGCCCCCGTCTCGCAACGTCGCAGGTGCCGGCGCGGCAGTATGGCAGGCCGGGACGGGCCGCGCTGCATCCCGCGACAGGCCGGTGCTGGCGGCGACCGCGTGGCGTCCGGCGTGGCCGCGGCGTGGCGAAGCCCCCTCGCCCCCCCTTGCCGCGGATCGCGCCGGCGGTTCCACTGGCCCTCACCACCAAGGGAATGCAGGCCGATGAACCAGGACCGCTGGGACCCCGAGATGCGCGCCTTCGCGGCGATGATGGAACAGCGCGGCCGCGCCTTCCCCCCCGTGGTGCTCGGCATGCCGATGGATGCGGCGCGGGTGTCCAATGACGGCCCGGGCCTCACGCTGGCCGCCGGCGGCCCGCGCCTGGCCGAAAGCCGCACCGACTGGCTGTCGATCCGCGGCCGGCGCCTGGCCTGCCGGGTGCACCGCCCCACCACCGACAAGCCCCTGCCGGTGCTGGTCTATGTCCATGGCGGCGGCTGGGTCTGGGGGAGCATCGACACCCATGACCACATCATGCGCGCCTATGCGCAGGCCGCCGGCTGCGCCGTGGTCGGCCCGGACTACGCGCTGAGCCCCGAGGCGGTCTTTCCCCAAGCCCTGGAGGAATGCGCCGCGGTGGTGCGCTGGGTGGCGCAGCACGGCGCGGATTGGGGCCTGGACCCGACCCGCATCGTGGTCGGCGGCGATTCCGCCGGCGGCAACCTGGCGATGGCCACCGCGCTGTTGCTGCGCGAGACCGACCCGGACCTGGCGCTGCGCGGATTGCTGCTGAACTACGGCGTGTTCGACAGCCGCACCGACACGCCATCCTACCTGGAGTTCGCCACCGGCCACACGCTGACGCAGGAGAAGATGGACTTCTACTGGCGCTGCTACGCCCCGCGCGAGGCCGACCGCCTGCACCCCCTGGCCGCGCCGCTGCGCGCCGACCTGCGCGGCCTGCCGCCCTGCCTGCTGCATGTCGCGGAACTCGATGTCCTGTCCGGCGAGAACCACGCCATGGAGGCCCGCCTGCGCGACGCCGGCGTCAGCGTGGAGGCCACCACCTTCCCCGGCGTGCTGCACGGCTTCCTGCGCGCGATCGGCCATGTGAAGGCGTCGGACCGTGCGGTGGCGGAGGCCGGCGCCTGGCTCAGGCGCCGGCTTGCGTGAGGCCGCGGGGCGGGCGCCTACAGCACCACGCCCGGCCACTCGTCGCCGCTGATCTCCGCCTCGTCGAACGCCGCGTGCCGCGCGGCGTGCTCCCCGATATCCGCCGCCAGCAGCCGCCCGCACACCGCCCGCGCCAGCCGCTGCGCGCCGACGCTGATCGCCGGCACATCCCCCGTCACCTTGCCGTGGCTCAGCGTGGCGGCGAAGTTGAAGCAGTGCAGCCGCGCCAGGTGCGGGGCGGACCCCGGCACGCGCTCGGTGAAGGCGAAGCCCTCATCGAGCCACGGGTTCAACCCCAGCGCCGCGTCGCGTTCCTCGGCCGGCGGCGTATAGGCATCGCGCCACAAGCGCATCTCCCCCGCCATCGCCGACAGCTCCGGCCGCAGCGCCGCATCCTGCAGGAAGCCGGTGCCCAGGATGACGAAATCCGCGCGCACCGCCCCGCGCGGCGTCGCCAGCACCAGCCCGTCGCCCTCCCGCGCGACGCCCTCCACCCCGGCGCCGGTCAGCAGCGAGGCATGGGCGTGTTCCGCCACGCGCCGCACGCTCTCATGCGGCGGCGGCGTCTGGCGCCGTTCGACCGCTAGCATCAGCCGCCAGCGCCATGCCGCCGGCAGGTCGAACCACCCGTGCCAGAAGCCGCGGCTGTCCAGCGCCTTCGATGAATTCACCCGCGGCAGCGCCGCGCGCCGCAGCAGCAGGGTGAGCCGCCCGCAGCCGGCCTCCAGCGCCGCCGCGGCATTGTCGAAGGCGGATGCCCCGGCGCCGACCACCACGACATGCCGGCCCGCCAGCGCGGCGAAGTCGATGGCATCCGCCGAATGCGCCCAGAACCTCCCGCGCCACGCCGCATCGAACCCCGGCAGCAGCCGCGGCCCGCCCAGCCCGTCGCGCCCCGTCGCCAGCACCACATGCCGCGCGAACACCGCGCCACCATCGCCGAGCGCCAGCCGGAACAGCGCGCCCTGCGGGTCGATCCGCGCCACCCCCACGCCGTTGCGCACATCCAGCCCCGCGACGCGCCGATACCAGCGCAGGTAGTCCATCCACATCGTCGTCGGGATCTTGCCCAGCGCGTCGAACGCCGCCGCGCCGTGCTGCGCCTCGAACCAGGCGCGGAAGGTCAGGTCATCGAGCCCCAGCGCCGGCCCCGCCAGTTGCTTCGGGCTGCGCAGCGTGCGCATGCGGGCATAGGTGGCCCAGGGGCCTTCGGACCCCTCGGCCGCGGCATCGAACAGCACGACCCGCGCCACGCCCTCGCGCTTCAGCGCGAAGCCCGCCGCCAGCCCCGCCATGCCCGCGCCCAGCACCGCGACATCCAGCGCGGCCGTGCCATCCGGCGCCCGCGTCTGCGGCACCCAGGACGACGCCGGTTCCTGCAGGCGTTCCAGCGATGCGGCGAGCCGCGCCTCGAGTGCATCCAGGCCGGCGGGCGGGTCGAAGGGCATGGCGGGATTCTACACCGCGCGCCGCGCGGGCGGGAGGCATCGCACAAGCGCCGCCCGCGGGCGCGAAGGCCCCCGCCGCCACGCACGCAAGCCCGCGCCGCTAGGTCCCGGCCAGCGCCCGCTTCGCCACTTCCGCCAGGAAGCCCGAGGCCACCGGCAGCACCGCGTCGTTGAAATCATACCGCGGGTTGTGCAATTCCCGCCCACCCTCGGCCGGGCCATTGCCGATCCACACGAAGGCGCCCGGCACGTCGCGCAGGAACCACGCGTAATCCTCGCCGGTCATGGCGGGCGGCAGGTCGCGCCGGCATTCGCTGACGGCGGCGGCCGCCAGCGCCGCCAATTCGCGTTCCGCCGGCGTATTCGCCGTGACGCCCACCCCGGCGCGGAAGGAGAAACTGGCCTGCACGTCGAAGGTCGCGGCAATGCCATCCGCGATGCGCCGCAGTCCGGATTCGATCACCACCTGGTCCTCGTCGCGCAGCCAGCGCGCGGTGCCCTTCAGCGTGACGCGCGCGGTGATCTGGTTCTGCGCCTCGCCGCCCTCGACCACCGTGACGCTCACCACGCCGCCATGCAGCGGGTCCAGGTTGCGCGCGACGATCGACTGCACCGCGACGATCGCATGCCCCGCCGCGACCATCGGGTCGCGCGTCAGGTGCGGCAGCGCCGCATGCCCGGCATGGCCGTCGAACACGATCTCGAAGCGCGCGCCGGCCGCCATCACGGCGCGGTCATGCACCGCGATGGTGCCCACCGGCAGCCCGGGCCAGTTGTGCCAGCCGAAGATGCGTTCCATCGGGAATCGGCTGAACAGGCCGTCGGCGATCATGCTGCGCGCGCCGCCGCCGCCTTCCTCCGCCGGCTGGAACACCAGGTGCACCGTGCCGGTCCAGCTGGGGTCGTCCAGCAGCAGCTTCGCCGCACCCAGCAGCGCGGTGGTGTGCCCGTCATGCCCGCAGGCATGCATCACGCCCGGAACGGTCGACTTCCACGGCAGGTCGTCGGTTTGTTCCTGGATCGGCAGCGCATCCATGTCGCCGCGCAGCCCGACCGACCGATTCCCCCCGCCGCGTTTCAGCGTGGCAACCACGCCATGCCCGCCGACGTTCTCGGCAATGTCGGTGATGCCCATTTCCCTCAGGCGGGCGGCGACGAAGGCCGCCGTTTCGCCTTCGTGAAGGGTAAGGCCCGGGTTGGCGTGCAGATGGCGGCGCCAGGATGTAAGGGTCGCGGCGAGATCGGTGTGCATGACCCCCCAACCCTATCCCGCCCGGCCGTGCCGCACCATCGCCCATCGGCTGGCCGCGATGCTGGCCCTGCTGGTCCTGGCCGTGGCCGTGCTGCCCGCCGTCGCGCAGGACCCGCCGCCGGCCCCGCCAGCGGTCGCGCCCGAACCGCCTTCCCTGCCCTACACCACCGAGATCATCGCCCCGGATGACAGCGGCCTGGTGCCGCTCGCCACCGCCGTCGCGCAGACCGTCACGCTGCGGGAACGCGCCCCCACCGACGCCTTCGGCCTGGTGGCGCGCGTGCGCGGCGACCTGCCGCGGCTGATGGATGCGCTGCGCGCCCAGGGCTATTGGGGTGGCGAGGTGCTCGCCACCATCGACGGCCTGGCCCCCGACGACGCTGCCCTGCCCGCCCGCCTGCAGGCCGCGGCCGGCCCGGTGCCGGTGGTGTTCCGCCTGGTCCCGCGCGAGCCATACCGCATCGGCCGCATCACCGTGGACCCCGCCACCGGCGCCGACCCCGCCCCGGTGCGCGCGGCGGCCGCCCAATCCGGCCTGTCCCCCGGCGACCGCGCGCGGCCCGAGGCCGTGCTGTCGGCCGAATCCGCCATGCGCGAAGCGCTGCGCCGCGCCGGCCATCCGCTCGCCGCCGTGGCGGGGCGCGAGGCGCTGGTCGACCACGACCGCCGCACCATGGACGTGACCTGGCGGCTCGCCGCCGGCCCGCGCGCCACCTTCGCCACCCCCGATGTGGTCGGCCAGGTGCGCACCAATACCGGGCTGCTGGAACGCACCGTCGCGCGCCAGGTCGAAGGGCGCGACTATTCCCCCGCCGCGCTGGAACGCGCGCGCCGTGCGCTGGTGGCGCTGGGGGTGTTCGAGAGCGTGCGCGTCGAACCCGCCGCCTCGCTGGCACCGGGCAATCGCCTGCCGGTGACCTTCCGCGTGGCCGAGCGGCCGCTGCGCGCGGTCGGCGGCAGCGTCTCCTACGAAACCAACTACGGCCTGGGCGCGAGCCTGTTCTGGGAACACCGCAACCTGTTCGGCGGCGCCGAGCGCCTGCGCCTGGAGGCCGAGGTGGCGCGCCTGGCGGCGGGGTCCTTCACCGACGCCACCTACCGTGCCTTCGCCACCCTGACGCTGCCCGAGATCTGGCGCCGCGACATCCGCCTGACCGCGCGCGCCGGCGCGGTGCGCGAACGCCTCGATGCCTATGACCGCGACGCCATCATCGCCTCCGCGCTGGCGGAACGGCGGCTGAACGACCGGCTCGCGCTGCAGGCCGGCCCGCAATTCGAGAGCGGGCGGATCGGCCGCTACGGTACGCTCGACCCCTTCACGCTGGTCGGCTTCGTCACGGGGGTGCGCTGGGATGGCACGACCAGCCTGCTCGACCCCACCAGCGGGGCGCGCGCCTCCGTCACCGCCACGCCGTACTGGTCGGTGCGCGACGGCAATACCTACACGCGGCTGCTGGCGGTCGGCAGCACGTATGTCGACGTCACCGGCGACCAGCGCGGGGTGCTTGCGCTGCGCGCCGCGATCGGCGCGGCGGTGGGTGCCACGCGCGACGAGATCACCCTCGACAAGCGCTTCTACGCCGGCGGCGGCGGGTCGGTGCGCGGCTATACCTTCCAGTCGATCGGCCCGCGCGATGCCGGCAACAAGCCGCTGGGCGGCGCGAGCCTGCTGGAGGGCTCGGTCGAATGGCGGCAGCGCATCTCCGGCCCCTGGGGCGGCGTGGTCTTCGTCGATGCCGGCGCGGTGGGCGAGGATGCGGTGCCCGGCACCGGCGGCTTCCGCGTCGGTGCCGGCGTGGGGCTGCGCTACCTCACGGCGATCGGGCCAATCCGCGTCGATGTCGGCGTGCCGCTGAACCCGCAGCGCGGCGACCCGGCCTATGGGCTGTATGTCGGCATCGGGCAGGCGTTCTGAGATGCGGCGCGTGCCTGCCGCCCTGCTGACGGCGTTTCGCGGCGCGCTGCCGGTGCTGCGGCGCGCGCTGCGCGTCACGCTGTTCACGCTGCTCGCGCTGCCGGTGCTGGCGCTCGTGCTGCTGGTGGGCGGGTTGGCATGGGTGAATGGCGAAAGCGGGCGCGATTTCCTCGCCCGCCATGCCGGCGCGCTGGTGCCGGGGCTGGCGGTGGAAGGCCTGACAGGGCCGCTGCCCGGTCGCCTGGGCTTCGCGCGCCTGGCCATGGCGGATGCTGCCGGCATTTGGCTGGAAGTCGAGGACGCCGAGGTCGCGCTCGACCTGACGGCGCTGCTGCGCCGCGACCTGCGCATCACCAGCGTCACGGCGCAGCGCGTCGCGCTGCATCGCCTGCCGCCGGCCACCGATCCGCCGCCGCCGTCCGACCCCGACGCGCCGCTGCTGCCCTCGCTGCCATCGCTGCCGGTCGCGATCCATCTCGATCGCCTCGAAATCGCGCGCATCGAACTCGGCGCGCCGGTGCTGGGCGTCGCGGCGGTGCTGGCGGCGCAGGGCGAGGCGGCCTTGGCGGATGGCCGCCTGTCCGCACGCCTCGACGCGCGGCGCATCGATGTGCCGGCCGAGGCACGGCTGGTGCTCGACCTCGCCCCCGGCGCGGACCGCCTGGTCGCGCATCTGGACGCCAGCGAACCGGCTGGCGGGCTGCTGGCAACGGCGCTCGGCCTGCCCGACCGCGCCGCACGTGCGCGCCTGTCGATCGATGGTCCCGCGTCCGGCGCGCGCCTGGTGCTGGATGCCGCGCTGGGCGATGACGTGACGGTCATCGCCGAGGGCGAGGTCAGCGCCGCGCCCGATGGCGCCGCCGCCGCGCGGCTGGACCTGCGCATCGCCGCCGCGCCGCTGCTGCCCGACGACCTGCGCGCCGTCGCGATGCCGGTGGAGGCGTCGCTGGATGCCGGCATCGACGCCGCGCGGCGCGTCACGCTGCGCCGCCTCGCGCTGCGCGCGCCGACCGGCGAGGTCACCGCGCAGGGCAGCGCGGATCTCGGCGCGGAGACGCTCGACGTCACGGCGCGCGCGACCGTGGCCGCCAGCGACGCCTTCGGCCCGCTGCTGCCGCCCGCCGCGCGCTGGACATCGCTGACCGCCGAGGCCCGCGCCACGGGTGCGATGCGCACACCCCGCGTCGCGCTGGACGTCGCGGTGCAGGGCTTCGGCAGCGACACGCCGGCGCTCGCCGCCGCGCTCGGCGAAGCCCCGCGCATCGCCCTGCGCGCCACGCTGCCCGACCGCATCGAATCGCTGGCCATCGACGGCGCCGCGCTGCGCGTCACGGCGGAGGGCGATGTCGGCGAAACCCTCGACGCCACGCTGCGCGCGACCGTCGTCGACCTCGCGCCGCTGGTGCCCGGCCTTGCCGGCGGGCTGGACGCGCAGGCGCGGTTCACCGGCCCGCGCACCGACCCCTCCATCGCGCTGACCGCGCGCGGCGCCAGGCTGGAACGCGACGGCCAGGTACTGGAGGCGCCGGAGCTCGCGCTGTCCATCGCGACGCCGCTGTCGGCCCCGCGCGCCGAGGGCACGCTGCGCGCCACCTATGCCGGCCTGCCCGTCACGCTCGACCTGCACGGCGTGCCGCAGGGCGAGAGCCTGCGCCTCGAACGCCTGGCCTTCGTCTTCGGCCCCGCGCGCCTCGATGCGGCCGGCCTGCTCGACCCACGCGCGGCCACCTTCGTGGGGGATGCCACGCTGGATATCGCGGACCTCGCGCCGTTCTCGGCCCTGGCCGGCACGCCCATGGCCGGCCGCGCCGTGCTGCGCGCGACGCTGGACCTGCGCGACGGCGCGCAGGGCTTCGACGCCACGCTGGAGGTGCCGCAGGCGCGCATCGCCGGCACCGCGCTGGAGGGCCGCCTGGCGGCGAACGGCACCCTGGCTGCGCTGGAAGCCTCGCTGGACGCCCGCGCTGACGACGCCCGCCTGACCACGCGCATCCGCGTGGCACCCGACGGCACCGCGCGGCGCATCGACATCCCCGACCTGCTGCTGCGCCGCGGTGCCGACAGCCTGCGCCTGGCCGCCCCCGCGCGCGTGGCGGTGGGCGCGGATGGCGCCATCGCCATCGAGAGCCTCGCCATCACCACCAGCCGCGGCGGCACGCTGCGCGCCGAAGGCCGCTGGGGGCCCGACACCGCCGACCTGCGGGCCACACTCACCGCGCTGCCCGTCGCCGCCATCGCCGCCCTCGCGGCACCCGGCGCGACCGTCGAAGGCACCATCGCCGGCGAGGCCCGCATCACCGGCCCCACCACCGACCCCGCCGCGCGCCTGCGCATCCAGGCCACCGGCCTGCGCAACGCCGACCCGGCCTTCCGCGGCCTGCCCGCCGCGCGCGTGGTGGTGGAAGGCACCGCAGGCGCCCGCGGCGCCGACCTGCGCCTCGAAGCCAATGCCGGCGCCGCGCTGCGCGCCACCGGAACGGCGCGCGTCACCGGCGGCTTCGGTGCCACCGCGCCACTGGCCGCACGGCTCGAAGCCAATGCCGATCTCGCCGCCCTGGCCGGCCCGCTGCTGGCCGCCGGCGCGCAGCGCGTGACCGGCCGCGCCACCATCACCGCCGAGGCCACCGGCACGCTCGGCGCGCCGCGCATCGCCGGGCGCGCCACGCTGGCCGGCGGGTCGTTCCGCGACCTGGCGCAGGGCATCACGCTGACCGACATCGCGGCGACGCTGCGCGGCGAAGGCGACCGCGTGCTGATCGACCGCTTCGACGCCCGCACCGCCGGCGGCGGGACGGTGGCGATCACCGGCACGATCTCCCCCGCCGAAGCCGGCCTGCCGGTCGAGATCACGCTGACCGCCCGCAACGCCCGCCCGCTGCGGTCGGACCTGGTCAGCACCGTCTTCGATGCCGACCTGCGCCTGGCCGGTCGCATCATGGACGACGCACGCCTGTCCGGGCGCATCGCCGTGAACCGCATGGACATCACCGTGCCCGAGCGCCTGCCCGCCGGCGTGCAGACCCTGCCCGGCGTGCGCGAACGCGGCCGCCGGCCGGCCGGCACGCCGCCCCTGGCGCCGCCCGCGCCGCCCGGCGCCGACAGCACGCTGCCGCCCATCGCGCTGGAGGTCACCGTCGCGGCGCCGCGCGCGGTGTTCGTGCGCGGGCGGGGCATCGATGCGGAATTCGGCGGCACGCTCGCCATCGCCGGCACCATCGCCGCGCCCGCCATCAGCGGCGGGCTCAACCTGCGCCGCGGCAGCGTCTCGGTATTCGACCGCCGGCTGGATTTCCGCCGCGGCGAGGTCGCCTTCAACGCCGGCACCTTCATCCCGACGCTCGACTTCCTGGCCTCCGCCCGCGCGCGGGAGGTCACCGCCAACGTCGCCATCACCGGCCCGGCCAACGACCCGAAGCTGGAATTCTCCTCGACGCCGGAACTGCCGCAGGACGAGATCCTGTCGCGCCTGCTGTTCGACCGCCGCGCGAACGAGCTCAGCCCCTTCCAGATCGCGCAACTGGCGCAGGTGCTGGCGGGTGCTGCGGGGATCGACACGCCCAGCGCGGGCGGCATCCTCGACCGCATCCGCCGCACCCTGGCCCTCGACCGCCTCAGCGTGGGCGAGGAACGCAGCCGCGACGGTACCCGCAGCCAGGGCGCCACGCTGGAATCCGGCCGCTATGTCGCCGACGGCGTGTACCTGGGCGTGCGGCAAGGCACCGAGGGCGGGGCGCCGCGCGTCGGCGTACAGGTGGACATCCTGCCCCGCGTGCGGCTGGAAGCGGAGACCGGTGGCGGCAGCGAGGGCGGCGACCGGCTGGGGCTGTCCTTCGAGTGGGAGTACTGACCGGCGCGGCGCGACCGGATGGCGGCTTCACCGCGCCCGCAACGCCGCCCTGGCGGACCGCGCGCTACCCCTGCACATACCCCAGCCAGTCCCACCACGTCAGCGTCAGCAGCAGCAGCAGCCCATACCCCACGAGCGTGATCACCACGCCCGACCGCGTGAAGTCGCGCGCCGCGAAGGTGCCGGTGCCGAACGCCACCATGTTCTGCGGCGCGCTCACCACCAGCATGAAGCCGAAGGACACGGCGAATTGCAGGATCATCGTCACCCCCGCCACGTTCACCGGCACGCCCGCGCGCGCCACCTCCTGCAGCACGCTGATCACGATCGGGATGAAGGCGGCCGCCAGCGCGGTGGCCGAGGCGAAGCCCAGGTGCACCACGATCAGGAAGGCCGACATCACCGCCACGATCACGAAGGGGGTGGCGTGGCGCAGCGCGAAGGCATCGACGATCATCCCCGCCATCCAGGCCGCACCCCGCGTCTGCACCAGCACGGTGCCGAGCGCGATGCCCACCGCGAACAGGATCAGCGTGCCCCAGGGCACCGAGGCCTGCGTCTGCTTCCAATTCATCACGCCGATGCGCGGCAGCAGCAGCACCGTCACCGCGATCATGGTGGACGACGCGGTATCCAGCACATGCAGCCGCTGCTCGGTGGCCCAGACGCACAGCAGCACCGCGGCGGTCAGCAGCGTGCGCCATTCCGCACCGCTCATCGGCCCGAGTGCGGCCAGCTCGCGCGCCACCGCGCCTTCGCCGCCGGTGCCGACCTCGCTCTCGGGCGTGTGGAAGCGCCACAGGATCACGCCGGTCAAGGGCACCATGATCAGCCAGAACGGCGCGGCGGCGATGAACCAGTCGAGCCAGGTGACCGTGGCGCCCGGGATGGCGCGCCCGATCAGCCCCAGGAAGGTCGCGTTCTGCGCCGCGGCGGTCAGCACGCCGACATTCATCACCGAGCACACCTGCGCCGAGCCGATCATCAGCAGCGCCGCCAGGCGACTGTCCCGCTGCATGCCGAAGGCCGCGATGATGCCGAGCACGATCGGCACCACCGCCGAAACACGCGCTGTGGCCGACGGCACCAGGAACGCCAGCAGCACGCCGACCATCAGCGTGCCCGCCAGGATGCCTCGTGGCTTGGTGCCAACGCGCGACAGCGTCACCAGCGCGATGCGCCGATCCAGCCCCGTCGCCGTCACCGCCGCGGCAAACACCAGCGCCGCGCCGACCAGCGCCACCGCATTGTTGGCGAAGCCCGCGATCGCCCAGTCCCGCGCGCGCGACAGGCCGACCAGCCTGTTGGCATCCGCCGGATCCGGCGCGGTGCCGACCAGCAGGATGATCAGCGCGGCGATCAGGAAGGCGGAGACCGTCAGGTCCACCGCCTCGGTCACCCACAGCACCACCGCGAACAGCAGGATGCCGATGGCGCGCTGCCCGGCCACCGGCAGCCCGGCCAGGGGAGGCATCAGCACGACACCCGCCAGCACCGCGATGGCCAGCCCGAGGCCGATCCAGCGCCGAACCCCGTCCCCGCCCTCCGCCGCTGCCGCCGCCATGCCGACCCCTCCCGTGACGCTGCGGTCAGGCTGGGCTCAGCCGGGCGCGCGCGCCTTGACGCGCATCAAGCCGGCGGCGTGCCCAGCACGTCCATCACCGCGGCGCGCTTCTCCAGCCACCAGCCATGCTGCGGCGGCCAGGTGGCGAACACGTCCTCGGTGGAACCGGGTTCCAGCACGCCGCGCGCCATCAGCGCCCAGTTGGGGTTGGCCATCGCCTCGCGCCCGATCGCGACCAGGTCGGCCTCGCCCTCCGCCAGCACGGCCTCGGCCTGGTGCGGGCCGATGATCAGCCCCACCGCCATGGTGGCGAGGCCGGCATCGCGGCGGATCTGCGCCGCATACGGGATCTGGAAGCCATAGCCGCGCGGGATGCGCTTCGATCCCGTCGCGCTGCCGCCGATGCCGCCCGACGAACAATCCACCACATCGACGCCGAGCGGCCGCATGGCCTGCGCGAAGGCGATGCTGTCCTCCATGGTCCAGCCGCCATCGGCGCCATCCACGGCAGAGATTCGCACGAAGACCGGCCGGTCCTGCGGCCAGGCCTCGCGCACCGCCCGGATGACCTCGAGCGGGAAGCGCATGCGCCCCGCGAGGTCCCCGCCGAAGCCGTCATTGCGCGTGTTCGACAGCGGCGAGAGGAACTGGTGCAGCAGGTAGCCATGCGCGCAATGCACCTCCACCGCCTCGAACCCCGCGGCGTGGGCGCGCTTCGCGGCGCTGGCGAAGGCATCGCGGATGCGCGCCATGCCGCCGGCATCGAGCGCGGCGGGCGCGAGGTGCCCCTCCGCGATCGGCGCGCCAACGGCGGAGACGATGTCCCAGGTGGTCTCGCCGCGCGCGAATTGCTCCGGCCCGAGCGGGCCGTTGCCCTCCCACGGTCGCTGCATCGACCCCTTGCGCCCGGCATGGCCCAGCTGCACCGCGGGCACGCTGCCCTGCGCCTTGATGAAGTCGGTGATGCGCTTCAGCGGCGCGACCTGGTCGTCGTTCCACAGCCCGACATCGCCATGGGTGATGCGCCCCTCGCGCAGCACCGACACCACCTCGCTGAACACCAGCCCGAAGCCGCCCACCGCGAAGCGGCCGAGCTGCACCATGTGCCAGTCATTCGCCATGCCCTCGATGGCCGAGTACTGGCACAGCGGCGGCACCACGGCGCGGTTGGGGATGGTCAGGCCGCGCAACGTCAGCGGCGAGAACAGCAGCGATCCCATGCGGGAGGTCCTTCGGCGTTTCCGCCGCGCAGGATGCAGCCTGCGCACTCAGCCCGCCAGATGCCCCCGCCGCACCAGCCGCGGCAGCAACCCATCCACCGGCCCCGCCAGCACCGAAACCGCCCAGGCGCCGCCCGCCACCAGCACGATGGCCGGGCCGGTCGGCACATCCAGGTGATACGACACGAGTATGCCCGCCACCGACGACGCCAGCGCGATCCCGACGGCCGCATAGGCCATGCCGCTGACCTCCCGCGCCCAATGTCGCGACGCGATCGCCGGGAGCATCATCAGCCCAACCGCCATCAGCGTCCCGAGCGCCTGGAAGGCCGAGAGCACGTTCAGCACCACCATCGCCTGGAACGCCAGGTGCCACGCCCCGCCGCGCGCGCCCGCGCTCGCTGCAAACGCCGGGTCGAAGCATTCCAGCACCAGCGGCCGCCAGGCGAAGGCCAGCACCACCAGCGTCAGCGTCGCGACCCCGGCCATCAGCAGCAGCGCCGCATCGTCAACGCCGAGCACGCTGCCGAACAGGATATGCGACAGCTCCGCCGACCCGCCGCCCATCGAGATCAACGCGACACCGAGGCCGAGAGCGACCAGGTACAGCGCCGCCAGCGTCGCATCCTCCCGCCCGCCCGTGGCGCGCGACAGCGCGCCCGCACCCACCGCCACCAGCAGCCCCGCCACCAGCCCGCCCAACCACAGCGCCGGCGCCGACAGCCCCGCCAGCAGGAAAGCGAGTGCGACGCCCGGCAGCGCGCCATGCGCCAGCACATCCGCCGTGAGGCTCATGCGCCGCAGCACCAGGAACACGCCCAGCACGGGGGCCGAGACCGACAACGCCAGGCACCCCACCAGCGCGCGGCGCAGGAAGCCGAATTCGACGAAGGGGGCGATCAGCAGGTCATGCATGGCGCTGGCTTACGCCGCGCGATGGCAATGTTCCGCTTCCTCGCCCCAGGCCTCGGCCATCATGCGCGCCTTCAGCCGGTTCGCCGCGGACAGCGCCTGCCCCGTCGGGCCCCAGGCGATCGCATCCCGCGCGATCAGCAGCGTGTCCGGGAATTCGCGCGCCACCAGGTCGAGGTCGTGCAGCACCGCCACCACCGTGCGCCCTTCCCCGTGCCAGTCCCGCACCAGCCGCAGCAGGTCCGCCGAGGTCCGCGCATCCACCGCGTTGAAGGGTTCGTCCAGCAGCAGGATGTCGGCGTCCTGCACCAGCAGCCGCGCGAACAGCAGCCGCTGCGTCTGCCCGGCGGACAGCGACCCCACAGGGCGCTTCTCGAAGCCCGACAAGCCGACAGCCGCCAGCGCCTGTTCCGCCCGGTCGCGTTCGGACGCCGGCACGCCGCGGAAGGCGCCGACCCGCGGCCACAGCCCCTGCATCACCACGTCCCGGCAGGCGATCGGGAAGGCCCGGTCCAGCGCCGCCAGTTGCGGCAGCAGCGCGATGCGCGCCGTGCCCTCATGCGCCACAGCGCCGCTCTCGGGCTTGTGCAGCCCGGCCAGCGCGCGCAGCAGCGTGGTCTTGCCCGCCCCGTTCGGCCCGACCACCGCGGTCAGGCTGCCCGGCGCGAAGCGGCCCGACACATGATGCACCGCCGCCCGGCGCCCATGCACCAGCGTCAGGTTGTCCAGCCGCAGACCGGCCGGTGCGCGCCGCGCGCTCATGCCGCCATCGCCCAGGCCACCGCCGCCCACACCACCAGCGCCACGCCGCCCGCCAGCACCAGGCGGGACGCCGCGCTGGAGGACAGCGCCAAGGGATCGGTCAAGCGGGACATGATACGATATGATGTAACATGCGCCCCGGGCTGGGCAAGGGCAGCGCGGGGCCCTATCTCCGCGACCCATGCAGGGCAGCCCCGCGACCGACCCCGATGCCGACCTGCGCCGCGCGCTGGCCCGCCACCGCGCGCTCGCCACCGGCATGTTGGTGGGCATGGGCGGGCTGCTCTGGGGCACCTACCACATGCCGCCGGGCTATTGGACCGACATGCTCCAGGCCAGTGCGAAGGCCGGCGTGGTGGGCGGGCTGGCCGACTGGTTCGCGGTGACGGCGCTGTTCCGCCGGCCGATGGGCCTGCCCATCCCGCATACCGCCATCGTGCCGAACCAGAAGGAACGCCTCGGCCGCGCGCTCGGGCGCTTCGTGGCGTCGCATGTCATCACCGAGGCCGAGGTGCGCCGGGTGATCGGGCGGCTGGACCTCGCGCGCATCCTGCAGGGCTTCCTGGCCGACCCGGCGGCGTCCCGGCCGGCCGCGATCGCGCTCGCGGGCAGTCTTCCGCGCATCCTCGCCAGCCTCGAGGATGGGCGCGCCAAGCGCCTGATGCTGCGCCTGCTGCCGCGCATGGTCTCGGGCCCGGCCGGCGCGCGGCTGGTGGCCCGCGTGCTGCGCGCCTTCGTGGCGTCAGGGCGCCACCAGGAGGTGTTCTCCCTCGCCGTCGGACGCATCAAGGCCATGCTGACCGAACGCGAGGATGCGCTGCGCACCGCCATCGCCAGCCGCATCCGGGCCGAGGGCGGCGCGCTGATCGGCTGGCTGGCCGGCGCCTCCATGGCCAACCGGGTCCTGCACGCCATCAACGCGGAACTGGACAAGGTCGAGCCCGAGGATTCCGACCTGCGCGCTGCCTTCGGCGAATGGCTGCGCCAGGAGATCGACCGCCTGGAGACCGACCCCGAGCGCGCCGAGGCGATCGGCCGCGTGCTGCGCGATGCACTGTCGCATCCTTCGGTCGCGATCTGGCTGACCGATGTGTGGGCGCGCCTGCGCACGGCACTCACGGTCGATGCGGCGCGCGAGGATGGCCGCACCGTCGCCCTGCTGGCGGGCCTGTTCGCCAATGCCGGCACGTTGCTGGCCGATGACCCCGCCGCCCGTGCCCGCCTGAACGGGGCGGTCGAGGGCGTGCTGATCCGCCTGCTGCCCTCCGCCCAGATCCAGTTGTCGGACTTCATCGCAGGGGTGGTCGGCAACTGGGATGCGCGCACCATCGCCGACAAGATCGAACTGCGCGTCGGCCGGGACCTGCAATACGTGCGCATCAACGGGACGCTGGTGGGCTTCCTGGCCGGCGGCGCGCTGTTCGCGCTGCTGACCGCGGTGTTCGGTGGCGTCGCGCATTGAAGCGCGCTGGTCCAGGGGCGCATTGATGCGCGCCCGGTTCCATGGGCGCATTGCTGCGTGCCCGATCACGCTGCGCATTGACGCGCGCCCGGTTCACACCGGTGCCCTGACGCGCCGCCCGATCACCCCCGCCGCGCGAGCCCGCTGACCAGCCCCGCCACCAGCCCGATCGGCCCGCCCAGCAGCGCCCCCAGCCCACCGAAAAGCCCCACGCCGATGGTGCTACCCGGCCGGGTGCAGTCGGGGTTGAACATCGAATTTCCCAGGCCCAGCAGCACGCCGAGCGCCAGGCCAACCGCGATGCCGCCCACGGCGAACAGCAACGTGCGCAGCAGGACCCCACCCACGCCGGGCCGCCCGCCCTGCACCCGGACGCCAAACCCCGCGCGCGCCGCGGCATCGCGCAAAGCCCGCGCCGGCAGCCCGGATCGCACCGCGACCAGGCCGCGCGGCCCATCCACCCAGGTCATCGCTGCCGGATCGGCGCCCATGATGGCGGCCAGAACCCGCTGGAGGTCGGCCGGCCCGCGCAGCCCGGTGACGACCAGCACAACGGCATCGGGCGGCGGCCCGCCGGTCACGTACGTCCGCCTTCGACCATCGGTGCCCCCATGTCCCGCCGCTCCGCGGTTCCGGACCGGATCATCGCGCCGCGGCGGGCGGGATCAACCCCCATGCCCAGCCCCGGATAGCCGCCGCCAGCGCCGGACGATCGCCGCATGAGCCCAGCGCGGCCCGGGCGGATCACGATACCGTGGCCCACCGGCAACAGTGTCGCAAGCAAGAAGCATAGTCCGCGAGGAAAACACCCATGGCGGCTGCCACGAAAATGGGCACAACCACTGCGCGAACCATATCTGGGACGGTGCAGGCCCACCCGACACCAGATCCTGGGATAAGTCCCGATTTCGTGTCCGGTAGCAAGGTGTTGATTTTATGTTAATTGAGTCGTTAGTTTATACACGCAGGGCCAGTACGAGGGGGACAAAATGGACGAATCCCTGGTTGCAGCACTCCATAGCGAAGAGCGCATGATCCTGGCGGAGCTTCGCGGTTCCATCCATTATCGCCGCCTGGAGGAGATCCGGCAGTTGCTGGGCCTCTATGTCGAGCCACCGGCGGTCCGGCGCAGCGAGGAACCGCCGATCGGCGCCTTCCTGGACGCGATGCTCGGCGACCACGCCTGCCGCCGCCCAACGCAGACTCCGGCCCGGCCGGACGTCATTCCCCTGCGCAGCGAACGCGCCATCGCCTGATCGGCGCGGAGGCACGCATCTCGACCAAGGCGGAACCAAGGATGCCGTTCATCGCCATCATGATATCAATATCTTACACCGATATCTTGCCATTTCAGGTGCGATATTGAGCGGGGGTCCGGCCGCGCCGTAACCGACGCGGCCGCCCCGTCGCACGCGCAGCGGGGCCCGGGCCTGCCGCCTACCCTCTCCCCGCACGGCCACGCCGTGCTTAACTCCCGCCCATGACCGGCTTCGCCCTCTCCGCCCTCGACCAATCCTCCGTTGCCTCCGGCCGCACGCCCGGCGAGGCGATCCGCGAGACCATCGCCCTCGCCCAGCACTGCGATGCACTCGGCTTCCGCCGCTACTGGTGCGCCGAACACCACAACAGCGCGTCGCACGCCGGCACCGCGCCCGAGGTGCTGATGGCCGCCATCGCCGCCACCACCCAGCGCATCCGCGTGGGCTCCGCCGGCATCATGCTGCCGCACTACGCCTCCCTGAAGGTAGCCGAGCAGTTCCGCGTGCTCGAAGCCATCGCCCCGGGCCGCATCGACCTCGGCGTCGGGCGCGCCCCGGGCTCGGACGGGCGCACCGCCTTCGCGCTGAACCCCAATGCCAACCAGGCGGCCGACCGCTTCCCCTCGCAGGTCATGGAAGTGCTGGGCTGGCATGGCGACGGCCTGCCGGAGAGCCACCCCTTCCGGTCCATCATCGCCCAGCCCGCCGTCGATACCCGCCCGCAGATGTGGATCCTGGGCAGTTCCGACTATGGCGCGCAGGTCGCCGGCTACTTCGCCCTGCCCTACTGCTACGCCCATTTCTTCACCGATGGCGGCGGTTCGGAACAGGCCATCGCGGTCTACCGCCAGACCTTCGAAGCGAAGCCCGACATGCCCGGCCGGCTGGCCGCCCCGCACCCCGCACTCGGCGTCTATTGCCTGGTGGCGGATACCGAGGCCGAGGCGCTGCGCCTGTTCCGCTCGCGCGAATTGTGGCGCCTCAAGCGCGACCGCGGCCTGTACCTGCCCCTGCCCAGCGTCGAGGAAGCCGAGGCGCATCCCTACAACGACCTGGAACTGGCGCGCATCGAGCGCATGCGCGAATCCGCCATGGTCGGCACCCCGGAACAGGTGAGGGCGAAGCTCGAAGCCCTCTCCGCCGCCCATGGCGGCATCGCCGAATTCGCCGTCATCACCCATTGCCACGACGCCACCGCCCGCCGGCGATCCTACTCGCTGCTGGCGGAGGCGTTCGGGCTCTCGGCGAACGGGGTCGCGCTGGCGGCTGAATGACGCGGATGGAGGGGCGCCACGCCCCTCCGGACCGTCAGGCGGCCATGACGTTGCGCAGCGTGCCGATGCCCTCGATCGTCACCTCGACGACCATGCCCGGGCGCATCGGCAGCGCACCCACCGAGGTGCCGCAGGCGATCACGTCGCCCGGCTCCAGCGTGACCTCGCGCGACAGCATCGCGACGATCCGCGCCGGCGGGATGATCATGTCGGCGGTCGGATAATCCTGCCGCACGCGCCCATTCAGCGCCACCGTCACCCGCAGCCCCGACCAGTCCAGCCCGGTCGCGATCGCCGGCCCCACCGGGCCGAAGGTGTCGCAGGACTTCGCCCGCGCCCATTGGGGAAAGGACGGGTCGGCGTTCAGCAGGTCCAGCGCGGTGACATCATTCACCACCGTGAGCCCGAAGATGGCGCCGGCCGCCTCCGCCTCCTCGGCATCCTTGCAGCGCCGCCCGATCACCAGGCCGAGCTCGCCCTCGTACAGCACCTTCCCCGCATAGCCGGCCGGTGGGGCAATGACGCCATCGGGATCGAGCAGGCTGGTCCCGGCCTTGAGGAACCACAGCGGCGTGTCGGGGATCGCAGCCCCGGTCTTCGCCGCCATCTCGCGATAATTGTTCCACAGCCCGATGAACTTGCCGGGCGTGACGGGCGCCAGCAGCCGCACCGCATCGCGGGCAATGACCTCGCCGGTCGGCATGGGCGCGGCGAAGACATCGCCCTCGTGCACCGCGATGCCGCCATCCGTCAGTGTGCCGAACCCGACCGCGCCATCCTTCCGCGCGAAGCGAACCCACAGCGCCATGCGCCACACTCCCCAATTAGTCGGGAGCGGTTATGGACCGGCGGGGCGGCCGCGTCAGCGGCGGATGACGACGAAGCGCACGCCCTCGGGCGTCGTGCCGTTCTGCCGGGCGCGGCGCATGCGCCACCACAGCGAGACGGCGCCGATCGACCCCGCCACCAGCGCGATCGGCAGCAGGATGCCGATGGCCAGGATGGCGAGCCCCGCCAGCAGCAGCCCGCCGGCGACCAGCGCCACCAGGATGCCGGCGGCGCCGATGCGTGCCAGGGCGCGGTCCAGCGGACCGGCGGCGCGTGGCGCGACGGGTTCGCGGAATTCGCCTTCCGGCGTCATGTCGATCACGGGCGGGCGGCGGTGCATGTCCATGGTATGGCTGACGTGGCCTGCGCGCATGCCTGGGTCAAGGCCTGTCACATTCCGTGACGTGGCGGCAGCCTATTCCGGCCGCACCACCAGGGTCGTGCCGTCCACGCCTTCCACCCGCACCCGCGTGCCGGCCGGGCTTTCCGCCACGTCGCGCGGCAGCCGCGCCGCCCAGTCGGAATCCCCCACCCGCACGCGCGGGCCGGCGGTGCCCGGGTCGGTCAGCACGCCGAAGCGCCCGATCAGCCCGGCATCGGGTGTATTCACCCGCGGGCGCGGGTGCTGCGCCTTGCGCAGCCGCAGCGCCACCGCGATGCCACCCGCCAGCAGCACCACGAAGGTCGCCACCGTCACCCAGAACGGCGGTGCGGCCGCAAACAGCATCAGCCCCGTACCGACCGCCGCCAGGCCGATCCACAGCAGGAAGACGCCGGGGATGATGGTCTCCGCGCCGAGCAGCACCAGCCCGACGAGGATCCAGATGTATGCGGGGGTGGACCAGTCGTCCATAAGGGCACCTACGCGCTTGTTCACTGTCCCTTTAACATCAAGGCGACATGAGATGTCAGAGCGCCGCGTCCACGTGGTTTCTCGACGACCACCATCGCGCAATCGCAGAACCTAAAGTATAAAGGGCAAATCAACCGGGAGTTTAAACCGCGTGTTTTGGGGTGTGAGCAAGGCGAAGAAGCAGGAACAAGCCCTGCAAAGTGCGAAGCAGAAGATCGTGGGTTTGGTTGAAGAGCACCTCCCGACGCTCGCTCGCCGCCGCATGGCCCTGATAAAGGTGGACGCTTACGGCGTCGTGGACGCCAAGGGATGGATGAAGGAATGCCAGCATTT
>LNEW01000047.1 GCA_001464375.1 Rhodospirillales bacterium Ga0074136
GTGCGCGACAACCGCATCTGCCTCGACACCGCCGCCTGGTCGGGCGGGCCGCTCACCTGCGGCGTGTTCGAGGGCGAGACGCTGGGGTTCCTGCAGGCGTAACCGTCAGCCGCGCCGCTGCACCACCGTGGCGTCGGCGTCGGGTTCGCGCAGGAAGGACAGGTCCATCCAGGACGGCCCGTCCGGCACGCCGGGATCGAAGGCGACACTCACCGCCGACATGCTGCGCATCTGTGGCACCGGATCGAAGGGCAGGGGCTCGCTTTCGAACAGCCGCTGCACGCCGCTGCGCGGGTCGGCCCAGCGCGCCTGGAGGATCCAGCGCGGCCCGCCCGGCGTGTCGATGCGCCGCAGCCCCGCCAGCGGCACGCTGAAGGTCATCGGCGCGCCCGGCATCGGGCCGGCAGGCGCCGGCAGCGGTGGTGCGACGCCCGCGAAGCCAGGCTTGGCCATGCGCATCACCGCGGAGGCGATCAGCGTCAGCACCAGCCCGAAGCCACCCAGCATGCTGGCGACGAACCAGCTCTCCATGAAGCCGGTCATCTGCGCGCGCTCGGGCGCCTCCGGCCGGTAGCGCACGCGGATGGTGTCGCCCACCCGGCAACAGGGCGGGTTGGCGAACACGCCGCCCTCGGCGCGCTGCAGCTTTCCGCTGGGCAGCGCGAAGGTGAAGACGGGGGCGTAGGTGCGCGAGGTGCCGCGCTCGCGGTCGTGGCTGGTGCTGGATATCATCTCGACCACGCGCCCGTCGGTCTCGATCGCGCCGCGGCGGAATTCCACCTCGCGCCACGCCGCGTAGCCGCCGCCAGCCAGCAGCGCGAGGCCGAGCAGCAACAGGATCCAGGGCAGGATGCGCTTCATGGCGTGCCGCCCCGCCGCCGTCCCGCCAGCCGCCGCATCGTCGCCTCCCGACCCATCGACGCGCGAATCATGGACGCGCCGCACCGCGGTGTCACGCGATGCCACCGCGCGCGGCGCGCCATCGGCGCCGGCCCGCGGGCATCGGGCAGGCCGGTCAGCCGGGCTGGCCGCGCTTGTGCGCCGCCAGCGCCATCAGCCGCCGGTCGCGCCAGCCCGACCGGTCGGCGATGCCCGCCCGCGGCAGCAACGCGCGGCGCGCCGCATCCACCGCCGCCACGGTCGGCGCGTCGTAGTCATAGGGCGCCTGTTCCGCGGTGATGCCGCCCATCAGCGCGCCGAAGCGCGCGGCATAATCCGCCACGCCGCCGGGCGCGTTCATGTCGATGGTCTCGAACGGCCCCATGAAGGACCAGCGCAGGCCCAACCCATCCTTCACGCAGGCATCGACATCCGCGACCGACATCACCCCGTCGCGCACCAGCCGGAAGGCCTCTGCCACGAGCGCCGCCTGCAGGCGGTTCAGCACGAAGCCCCGCGTTTCCTTCAGCGCCGTCACCGGCACCTGGCCGACCCGCTCCATCAGCGAGCGCGTACGCGCCACCACCGCCGCATCGGTCCAGGGCGCACCCACCAGTTCGACCAGCGGCACCAGGTAGGGCGGGTTGACCGGGTGCGCGACCAGGCAGCGCGCCCGCCCCGCCAGCCCCTCGGTGAAGGCGGAGGCCGGAATGCCGGAGGTCGAGGACGCCAGCACCACATCCGGCCCACACAGCGCATCGAGCCGCGCGAAACTCTCCCGCTTCACCTCGACGCGCTCCGGCCCGTTCTCCTGCACGTGGTCGGCGCCGGCCACGCAGTCCTCCAGCGTCCCCGCCACCGCGATCCGCGCGGCGACCGTGCCCGGGGCCTCGGTGATCAACCCCGCCGCGTGCAGGTCGGGCAGGCGTGCGCCGATCACCGCCATGGCCGCCTCGCTGGCCCCCGGTGCCGGGTCCCAGATCCGCACGCCGTGCCCGGCGCGGGCAAACACCATCGCCCAGGCGCTGCCGATCAGACCCGCGCCCACCACCGCGATGCGTTCCATGCCATGCTTCCCCCACGCCCCGCCTTGATCGGCCGGGGCAGGGGGGCGATCTAAGGCCCCGTGATGACCCTGCGCAACGCACCCATGGCCCCGCCCACCGCCCCGCCGCCGCTCGGCGCGCGGCTGGTCGGCTTCTTCCTGCTCGGCGGCACCATGTGGATCGCCGGGTTGCTGGCGCTGTTCCGCTCGATCATGGCGGTGGTGCCGACATGATCTCCGCCTTCTGGCGGCGCTGGCTGCTGCCCTTCACCATCCTGCCGCTGCTGCCCGCCACCATGTTCAACCTGTTCGCGGGGCGCGAGGTGGCGTTGCTGGGCTGCCTGCTCGGCCTCGGTTTCCCGCTGGCGGCCGCCTGGCTGATGCGCCGCGGCCGCTCCGGCGATGCCGGGCTCGCCGCGCTGGCCATGGGCGGCAGTGTCGCAAGCGTCGCCTGGCTTGGTGCCGATGCCGGCCCCGTGGCGGCGCTGGTGCTGGCCGTGGGCGCCTGGGGTGGCACCAGGCTGCTGTATTCCGGCGTCCAGGAAGCGGCCCCGCCGCCGCCGCCGCCCGAACCCGCGCTCCCGCCCCCGCCGCGCCCGCTGGATGATGCCCGCGCCCGCCTGCGCGGCATCGCCGATGCCGCGCAGCGCCTGCCCGAACCCCGCCTGCTGCCGGTGGCGCTTGCCATCGCCGCCGTGCTCGATGAATTCGAACGCCGCCCCGAACGGCTGGAGGAGGCGCGGCGCTTCCTCGGCGTGAACCTCGACGGGCTGGAACGCATCGCCGCGCGGCTGTCCGCCGGCGCGGAGTCGCCCCCTGGCCTGCCATCCCTGCTGCGCGAGATGGAAGCCGCCGCCACCGGCCTGCGCACCCGCCTGCGCGAGGAGGAGAGCGCCGCGCTCGCCGTCCAGGTCAATGTCCTCGGCGGCAAGATCCGCGAGGCCGGCTACGGCTAACCCGACGCCCGCGTTGAGCGAAAACAAGACGCGAGACCACCGATGTGACAGACTTCAACCCATCCGCGGAGGAACGGCCATGATCCGTCGCACCATCCTGCTCGGGGCACTCGCCCTCGCCGCCTGCGGCCCCACCGCGCCGCCGCCGACGATCCCCGCCAGCGCCGCGCCGGGCGAACGCGTGATCGACCCGATCGTGCGCGCCGGCAACAACGCCACCGCCTTCTTCCGCCGCCCGCAGCCCAACCAGCCGGCGGCCGCGGCCCGCGCCATCGCCGATATCGAATTCCTCGCCGGCGCGGTGCCGGTCGATGCGCGCTGGCAGACCAGTTCGGCGACGGTCCAGTTGACCCAGGCGCGCAACCAGGGACGCCAGGCGCTCGGCATTCCCGCAAGCGCCCCGGCGCAGGGCGTGATCGACGGTCTGACCCGCGCCGCCGATGCGCTCGATGCCAATGACCGGGCCGCCGCCGCGCAGGCCCTGCCGGCCAGTATTTTCACCGCCGGCCCCGAGCAGACGCTCCGCCGCCTGGCGCAGCCGCCGCGCATCCCGACCGCCGGCGCGGCGCTGGCTGCCCTCGGCCGAGGGCCGGGCCAGCGCTGACCCGCGCGCCCTCTTGACGGACCCGGCACCGCGGTCACCCTCGATGCCGGACACCCGGGGAGGAGAACAACGATGATCCAGCGACGCCCGCTTCTGGCGGCAACGATGCTGCTTGCCGCGCCGGCCATCGCCCGCGCGCAGGGCGCCTGGCCGAACGGCCCCATCCGCATCATCGTGCCCTTCCCGCCGGGCGGGTCGACCGACGCCCTGTCGCGCATGCTCCAGCCGCGCCTGCAGGCCGAGCTCGGCGTGCCGATCGTGGTCGAGAACCGCGCCGGCGCCTCGGGCGCGCTCGGCACCGCCGCGGCCGCGCGCAGCGCGCCGGACGGCAATACCTGGGTGCTGGTCTTCGACACCCATGCGGTGAACCAGGCACTGATCCCGACCATCGGCTTCGACACCCAGCGCGACCTCACGCCGCTGCTGCTGTTCGGCACCGCGCCGATGGTCCTCACAGCCCATCGCACGCGGCCCTACCGGTCCATGGCGCAGGTGATCGAAGCGGCTAAGGCACGGCCAGAGACGGTCACCTACGGCACCATCGGCAACGGGTCGCTCGCGCACCTGGCCATGTCCCTGGCGCAGCGCGCCGGCGGCTTCACCCTGGTCCACGTGCCCTATCGCGGCGGCGGGCCGCTGTCGGTCGCCGCCGTGGCGGGCGAGGTCGACCTGCCCATCGCCACCCGCCCCGCCATCGGCGTGCACATCGATTCCGGCGCGCTGATCCCGCTGGCGCAGACCGGCGCGACGCGATCCCCCTCCATGCCCGACATCCCGACCCTGGCAGAATCCGGCATCCCGGGCATCGACGCGCGCGCCTTCTGGGGCTTCCTCGGCCCGGCCAACCTGCCGGCGGCGGTCAAGCAGCGCATGGAAGCCGCCATCCGCAGCGCGCTCGACATAGCCGAGATCCGCCAGCGCGTGATCGGCCTGGGCATCGACCTCGACCCCCAGGGCGAGGCCGTCTTCGGCCCCTTCGTCGCCCGCCAGATGGACACCTGGGCCCGCGTGGTGCGCGAGAACAACATCCGCCCGGATTGAAACACGCCACACCCGCGCCCGCTTCGCGTGGCAGTGTGCGGGCATGAAGCGTCTCCTTCTCGCCCTGCCGCTGGCCGGCTGCGTCGTGCTGCAACCGGTGCCCATACCCCTGCCAGCCGCGCCGGTCTGCGAGGACCCGGGCACCGGCGCTGCCTATGGCGCGGCGATCGGGGCCGGGGTGGGGGCCATCGCGGGGTCCACCTCCGCCGATGCCGGGCGGGGGGCGCTGATCGGGGCAGGGGTCGGCGCCCTGGCAGGGGCCGCGATGGGGAGCGTGCCTTGCGAGAACCCGAAGTAGAAGGCCAGGGGCGCCGCCCCTGGACCCCGCCAGGACACACGGTGTCCTGGACCGCGAGACCATGCGTCGCTTGCTGACGGCCATTGCCATCATTGCCGGGCTGCCGCTTTTGCTGGTGGGGGCGCTGTGGGCGGGGCAGGAACGATTGATCTTCCTGCCGGACCCGCGCGTGATCGCCGCACCGCAGGGTTGGGAACGGCAGACCATCCGCACGCAGGACGGGCTGGACCTCGCCTTCCTGACCGCCACCGCCGGGCCGCGCGCACCCGTCGTGCTGCACTTCCACGGCAATGGCGGCAATGCCGAGGACCGCAGCGGCCTCGGCGTGCTGCTGAACCGCGCCGGCTACACGGTTGTCCTTGCGGAATACCGCGGCTACGGCGGCAATCCCGGCCGGCCGGGCGAGGACACCATCGCCGCCGACGCCGCGACGCTGCTGGCCTGGGTCCAGACCCGCTTCCCCGGCCAGCCGATCGCGCTGTGGGGGGAAAGCCTGGGGTCCGGCGTCGCCACCCGCCTGGCGGAGAACCGGCCCGGGATCGCGGCGGTGGTGCTGGAAAGCCCCTTCACCTCGGTGGCCGACCTGGCGCGCGGGATGTACCCGGTGATGCCGACGGACTGGCTGCTGCGGCATCGCTTCGAAAGCCTGTCGCGCCTGCCCGGCATCAGCGCGCCGGTGCTGGTGGTGGCGAGCGAACAGGACCGCGTCACGCCGCCCGGGCACGCGCTGCGGATGGTGGCGGGCGCGCGGGACGGGCGGCTGGTCATGCTGCCGGGCGGGGCGCATCCGGCGGTGTTGAACGATGCGTCGGGGCAGGGGGTGCGGGCGGTGGTGGCGTTCCTGCGGCAGCACCTGCGGGATTGATCGTGCGTGGCGCCCGCCCTTGACCCGCGCCACCCCCCTTGGTCCCATGCCGCCCACAAACGCACCCACCGGAGGAACCACCATGCGCGCCTGGGCCGTCATCGAGACCGGGAAGCCACTCCAGGAGATCGAGCTCCCCACCCCCGAGCCCACCGGCAAGCAGGTCCTGCTGGAGGTCACCCATGCCGGCGTCTGCCATTCCGACCTGCACATCTGGGAGGGCGAGTACGACCTCGGCTCGCGCGGCAAGATGCACCTGAAGGACCGCGGCGTGGTGCTGCCGCTCGCCATGGGCCACGAGATCGTCGGCCGCGTCCTGAAATGGGGCCCCGAGGCCAATGCCGCCGGGCTCAAGGTCGGCGACCACATGATCGTCTTCCCCTGGGTCGGCTGCGGCAAATGCGACAAGTGCCTGGCCGACGAGGACAACATGTGCCTCACCCCGCGCAGCCTCGGCGTCTACCAGAATGGCGGCTACGCGACGCACGTGCTCGCGCCCGAACCGCGCCACCTGGTCCCGGTCGGCAGCCTCGACCCTGCTTTGGCCGCGACCTATGCCTGTTCGGGCATCACGGTGTTCAGCGCAATCAACAAGGTCATGCCGATGGCGCCTGACGACCCGATCGTGGTGGTCGGCGCGGGCGGCCTCGGCCTGAATGCCATCGCCGTGCTCAAGGCCAAGGGCCACAAGCGGATCGTCGTGGTGGACGTGGCGCAGTCGAAGCTCGATGCCGCCAAGGCCGCAGGGGCGACCGACACCGTCCTGGCGGCGGGCGCAGACACTGCCAAGGCCATCATCGCCGCCGCGGGTGGCGCCGTCGGCGCCATCATCGACCTGGTGAACGGCACCGAGACCGCCCGCTTCGCCTTCGACTCCCTCCGCAAGGGCGGAAAACTGATCCAGGTCGGGCTGTTCGGCGGCGAGATGAACATCCCGCTTCCGCTGGTGCCCATCCGCGCCCTGACCATCCAGGGCTCCTATGTGGGCAATGTGAAGGAACTGCGCGAACTGGTTGGTATCGCAGCATCCGGTGCGCTGCCGGCCATTCCCATCACGACCATGCCGCTGAACCAGGCCGATGCCGCGCTGAACCGGCTGAAGGATGGCAAGGTGGTCGGCCGCATCGTGCTCACCGCCGCATGACGGCGCGGCGGGGAGCGCGCCTCGCGCCCCCGCCAGCCGCGACGGTGCATTCGCGCGAAACCGGCCCGCCCCGCCACCCGGCGCGGCGTGCTTCTGCGGGGCCTGCCCTGCGTCGCGCCGCGAGCCGGGTCGCCGTTCGCATCACCACGCTGCATCACCACGCTTCAGTACCCGGCCGATCGCCCCGGCCCAGGGCAGGCCCGCCTCAGCCGCGCGGATAGGGTGCGCCGGTCACCGGGTCCGTGGCCGGGTCGGGCGTCGCGGCAATGGCGTGGCGCGCGCGGGCGGCCTCCTCCGGCGCGCCGTGGAGTTGGTCCGGTGGGTCCGCCCCATCGGGATACGCGCCGACCACGAGCAGCCCGGCATCCGATCCCAGGTTGCGATGCCCGGTGCCGGCCGGCAGCACCACGACGTCGCCGGCCGACAGGTCCATCGTCACGCCGCTCTCGCCGCCCAGCTGCACGCGCGCATGCCCGGCGACCACCGCCAGCGCCTCATGCGCATTGGAATGGTAGTGATGCCAGCCGTGGATCCCGTTCCGCCAGGCCGGGCGCCAGCCATGGCGGCGGAACAGTGCCTCCGCCGCATCCGCATCCCCCGCGGCCACGGCGCCGCGATGCAGCAGCACCGGCAGGCGCGGATTGTTGGGGATGACGGAGTCCGCGCGGAGAAACAGCATCTCCGCACCGTCGCGCCGATGTTCGTGCATTCCCCGCCTTCCGTCTGCCGTGGAATCCTGTTCCCATCATGCCTGGATATGCGAAGGGGCACCACGATGACCGATATCGCACCGCTGCGGAATTTCATCCGTGCCATGACGCGCCTGGCGGATGACGGCGCCAGCGAAACGCGTTGGCTGACCGAGGGCGGCGCGCTGCTGCGCAGCCTGATCGCCGACGATGCCTGGCTGCCCGATGCCTGCGCAGAACCAGGGCCGCGGTACCGCCAGTACCTGCTGCATTGTGACCCGCTGGAACGCTTCTGCGTCGTGTCCTTCGTCTGGGGTCCCGGGCAGCGCACGCCCGTCCACAACCACACGGTCTGGGGCCTCGTGGGCATGCTGCGCGGGGAGGAGGTCTCGACCGAGATGGTCGCCGGCACCCCGATGCGCCCCGGCCAGGTGGATCGCCTGAAGCAGGGCGAGGTGGTGGCGGTCAGCGCCGACACCTACGACATCCATGTGGTCGAGAACGCGCTGCCCGACCGCGCCTCCATCAGCATCCATGTCTATGGCGGCAACATCGGCGCCATCATCCGCAGCGTCTTCGACCCAGAGACGGGGGCGCAGAAGCGCTTCGTGTCCGGCTACGACAACACGGCGGTGCCGAACCTGTGGGACCGCAGCCGGGACATCGCGGCGGCCTGAACGCAAAAGGCCGCCCCGTCGCCGGGGCGGCCCATGCGTGGGGACGAAGCGCCGATCAGCGCCGGCGGGCGGGGGCCTGCGCCACTTCCTCGAGACCGAGGGCGGCGGCCTGCGCGGCATTCACCCGCAGCGGGTTGCGCCCCGCCATCATGGTGCCGCCGGTCACGTCCGGCCGGTTGTGAATGAAGCCATAGACCGGATAGGTGCGGCCGTAGTTCTCGGCGCTGTGGCCAACCTGCACGCGCACCTGCGTCCAGTCGTTGTTGGGCGAGGCGTCGATCACCGACACGCCGCGCATGATCGACCCGCGGCGGATGCCCGGCCCGCCCCAATTGGCGTGGTGGATATGCACCTCGCGCGAGGAGATCACGCGCTCGACCACCGCGACATGGCCCGAGCGCATGCCGCCCGACCCGGGGAAGGCCATGATGGAACCGACCGAGGGCCGGTTGTCGCGTGCATAGAGGCCGGCGGCGTTGTGCCACCAGTCACGGCCATTGCCGCTGATGTCCATGCCGGTCGCCTGGCGCGCATACGGCACGCAGGAGATGCCGCCCGACCGGCCAGCGCCGGCGACGTAGCCGCGGCGGCCATTGCGCGTGGTGGCATTGCCGCGGCCGGTGGCGGCAACGCGCACCGCCTGGTTTCGGCCGCGCTGGGCGGTGGCGCGGTTGGTCGGGTTGGCGGGGCGGGCGGCGTCGCGCCGCGCGGCGGCGGGCGCCGGTGCGGCGGCGGCCCTCGTCGATGGCTTGCCCTGTCGACCATCCGGCGTTCGTGCCTCGGCGCCATGCGTCGCCAAGCCGAATCCACCGAACAGGATCGCCAGCGCGATCGCCGTGCTTCTTACCGTCATATGTCCCCAGTGCCCCCAGGTCCCCTGGCGGGATGCCGGAGCGTCCCGCCGTGTGACGTGGCTAACAACCCAGGCGGGCAGCAGGCAACCCGAAGGTCTGTAACAGGGGGAAATCAGCGGTGATTAGCGCGCATCACGCGCCGCGCCAGGGCCGTATCGGGAAGATATTCCCGGAAATCGGGCAGGATCTGGACGCCGCCACAGTGTGGTGGCCGGAAAGCAACAACGCCCGGTGCATGGCACCAGGCGTTGAGCGTCAGAGTCGAGGAAAGGTTTCCGACCGATGCAGCGGTCGGGTCATCCGTCAGCGGCAGGCGGTGACCATGATCTCAACCAGGTGGCGAGGATCCGCCATGTTCGCCTCGACGCAGGCGCGCGCCGGCGCCTGGCCTTCGGCCAGCCATGGCGTCCAGAGCTCGTTCATCGCGGCGCGGTCGGCGATGTGCTTGACCCAGATGGTCGCGGTCAGCAGGCGGGTCTTGTCGGTGCCGTTGGATTCCAGCGCGGCGTCGATCTTGGCCAGGACCTCGGCCGTCTGGCCCTTGATGTCCTTCGAAAGATCGTCGGCGGTGATGCCCGCGAGGTAGACGAAGTTGTGGTACTCGACCGAGGTCGAGAGGATCTTGTTGGTCCCCTGGCGGGTGATCTTGCTCATGCGGGCCGTTCCTTTGCTGCCTGCGCCCCCGGGCGCAGGGGGCAATGGTCGCCCCGGGCGCGGGGGCGGTGTGCGCTCGCGCGCGGCTCGCTTCTAGAACAGGTTGCGCAGGTCGGGAATGACCCCTGGCGCGGCCTCGGCACCGAACAGGGCGCAGGCGCAGCGCGGGCAGCGGGCCTGCGCCAGGTCCTGGGTGGTGGCGGTGGGCACCGGGGCAGGGCCGGCGCGACGCACCAGGTCTGCGCGCAGGGCGTCGTGCAGCCCGGGCGCCTCGCAGGCCTCGGCGGCGGGCAGGGCCGGCAGGTCGGGCCGCCGCGCGAAGGCGGTGCCGGGCAGCAGCAGCGCGGCGGTGCAGGCGAAGCGGCGGGTCGTTTTCATGCCGGTATCATGCCAGGGCGCGCGGGGCGCCCGGCACCGCATCCCTGAAAGCCCGGCGCAGTGCAACGCGGGGGAACGCGCCCAAGCGGGGCATACCCCTGCGGTCGCTCAGCGCTTGTCCTTCGAGGCCCTGGCGCAATGCGCGCAACCGATTGCGTCGTCCCCGCCATCGGCGACGAAGCGCGCCTTGGCCTCGGCGCAGGCCTTGGATGGCGCGCCGGGCGTGCAGGCATCGGCCATGGCGGGGCCCGCGGTCTTGGCGGCCGCGGCGCGCAGGCCGGCGCCGAGCAGCAGCAGCGGAAGGGCGGTGGCGGCGATGCCGCGGCGGGTGATGTTCATGGCGCCATCCTGCACCACGCCACGGCGTGCGCGCAGGAAACGCTTCACGGCGTGACCGGCACGCGGTGCCGCCCGCCACACAGCGGGCAGCGGCCGCCATTGGCCAGTGGCATACTGTCCTGCAACGCCTCACAGGCAATGAAGCGCCCGCCCGGATCGCCACACTGGCGCCGGGGCTCCGGCCCGGCGACCGCCGCGGCGTTGCCCAGGGATCGCGGCACGGCCAGCAGCGGCAGCAGCGACAGGCCGGCGAGACGACGCGGGATCATCGCAAACTCCGGGCGATACCGGTGCAGTGTAGGCCCGCCGCCCTGGCGCCGGCACCACTGATTCGCCCAGCCGCCGACGCCTCGGCCGTCAATTCGACATCAATCCGAGTCGCCCTGCGGCGTTGCCACGCCCGGGAGCCACAGCCGGCAGGCAGCGCGATCCACCCCGCGCGGCTCTACGCCACGCGATAGGTGCTGCCCGAGGCCGCCGCGCCGATCATCGCCTCGTACACCGCGACGCCATGGACCGCGTCATCGACCGGCAGCGGATAGGCCGGGCCACCGGCGACCGCGGCGGCGAATGCCGCAAGTTCCGCGGCCTCGATGTCGGTCTTGGGGAAGTCGCGCACCCAGCCCTCGCCCTCGCGCGGGGTGAAGGTCAGGTGCTCGTGGCCGAGCAGTTCGGCGATGCCGTCCGTGCCGAACAACGCGATGCGCCAGTAGCGCGGCGCATAGGCCAGCGTGGCGAAATTCGCCGTCGCGCCGGAGTCCAAGCGGAACAGCGCGGCCGTGGTGTCATCGAGGCCGTTGTCGATCACCCGCGCATGGGATTGCACGGTCACCTCGGCGATGCGCCCGGCCAGGTTCACCATCATGTCGACCATGTGGATGCCCATGCCGCCCATGCCGCCCAGCGGGCTCTCGGCGCGGCTCGCGCGCCACATGCCGGGCTTGTAGGCGATCGCGCCGGGGCCGCTGAACTGGCCCTCGACATGCAGCAGCGTGCCCAGGCTGCCATCGGCGAGCAGCGCCTTCATCGTCGCCACCGCCGGCAGGAAGCGGCGGTTGTGGCCAAGCGCCATCACCACGCCCGCCGCCCGGCAGGCATCGACCGCCGCCTGCGCGCTGGCCTTGGTCATGGTGAAGGGCTTCTCGACGAACACATGCTTGCCCGCCCGCGCCGCCGCGACGACCTGGTCGGCGTGCATCTGGTGCGGGGAGGCGATGGCGACCGCCTGCACCGCCGGGTCCGCCAGGACCGCATCGAAATCCGGCAGGATGCGCACGCCCTGGCGCGCGGCCCATTCGGCGGCGCGTTCGGGCCGGCCGGTGCAGCCCGCCACGAAGCGCAGCCCCGCATCGTTCCGGCCCTGCACGCTGTCGACCAGCGTCTGGCCCCAGCGGCCCATGCCTATGATGGCGGTATCGAGCATGCTCACTCCTGCGGATCAGCCGTTGGCGTGGTCGGGCGGCGGCCCTTCGAGGGCGGCGGCAATCGCCTTCAGGCGCGCCAGGCCCCAGGCGACGACGAGCAGCGAGAGCGCGACGGCAATCAGCGTGGGCAGCGCCAGGCCCCAGACCTCGCCCGCCGCACCCAGGATCAGCGCGCCCAGCGCCGGGAAGGCGCGGGTGATCAGCCCCCACAGGCTCAGCACCCGCCCGCGCATGGCGGGATCCGACGCGTTCTGCGCCAGCATCTGCACGCTGATGCCGTGCACCGACCCGGCCGCGCCCATCAGCGCCGCGCACAGCACGCCGAAGGGAAACCAGCCCGTCGCGGCGAAGCCCGCGGTGGACAGCGCCAGCGCCAGCACACCCAGGATGGCCAGCCGCGTGGTGCCTTCGAGCCGCCCGCGCGACGCCACCAGCAGCCCCGAGATCAAGGCGCCGACCCCGAAGGCCGCCGTCAGCACCGCCAGCGATTCCGCCCCGCGTCCGAAGGCGCGGTCGACGAACGGCGGCAGGATCTCCTGCACGCCGCGCAGCAGCAGCGCCGAGACCGCGGCGAACAGCAGGATCGGCCCCAGCCCCGGATGCCGCGCGGCATAGCGGATGCCATCCATCGTCTCGCCCATCAGGCTGGCCGTCGCGGCATGGCCGCGCCGCGCGGAGGCCTCCACGCGCAGCATGGGTGTGGTCAGCGTGGCGATGAAATACGCCGCCGCATTGGCGGCAATGGCCGGCCACACGCCGGCCACCGCGATGATCGGCCCGGCCAGCGCCGGGCCGATGAAGCGCGCGACGTTGAAGGTGAGGGAATTCAGCGCCACCGCCGCCGGCAGGTCAGCGCGCGGCACCAGCCCCGGCATCAGCGATTGCCGCGCCGGCTGGGCGAAGGACGCGGCGATGCCGCCCAGCACCTCCAGCACCAGCAGCAGCCAGATATCCATCCAGCCGAGTGCCACCAGCAGCGCGATCAACGCCGCGTTCAGCCCGATCGCGGCCTGGCTCAGCATGGTCAGGCGCAGCCGGTCGGCGCGGTCGGCGATGGCACCGGCGATCGGGCTGACCACCACGGCGGGCGCGAGGTCGCAGAACGCCACCATGCCGACCCAGAAGGCGCTGCCGGTCAGTTCCCAGGCCAGCCAGGACACCGCGATGCGGTGCATCCACAACCCTGTCCAGGCGGTCAGGGAGGCGCCGAAGAAGATGCGCGCGTTGCGGTGGGACAGCGCGCGCGACAGCGTTCCGAGCGAGGCCATGGCGGGGCGATGCCCGCGCCGTCAGCTCCGGCGGCCGCGCGCCGCCGGCGTGGCGGGGTCCTGCGGCTGCGGCCCGGCGGTGTTGGCGCGGATGCATTCGCGGATCAGATCCTCGCGCAGCACGCGACGATTGAACTGTTCGGCCTGTACCCGCAGCGTCGGGATGTTGTTGGTCTGGTCGGTCATGAACATGGCCTGGTCGTCGCGGGCCGACTGGCCGCGTTCGCGGAAGTTCACCGCGCGCTCGGCCTCGGCCGTGCAGGATGCGCGCAGCGCGCTGTCGGTGCCGGCCCCGGCGGTGGCCGCGGACAGGCTGCGCGGCGCATCGGCGGTGGCGCAGGCCGCCAGGATCAGCGCGGCGGGAAGCGACAGCAGGGGCGCCAGGCGGGTCATGCGGATGCTCCGGAGGGAATCGGTCGCGACAATAGCCGCCGGAGCCCCGTTTCGTCGAACCGCGCGGCGGCGTCCAGGGGCATGGCGGCGGCGGCGCGCAGCAGTTCCGGATGGAGATCGATCCCCTCGGCCGTCACGCTGTACATCCCCGACAGCCACCGCGCGCGGGCCAGCACATCGACCAGCGCCAGCAGCCGCAGGCACAGCGCCAGGCCGCCGGGTGTGGAGAGGTCGTGGCGGGCATCCACGGCCTCCGCCCAGCAGGCGGCGTCGGCATCGGCCAGCAGCAATTCCTGGGCATCGCCATCGGGGCGGCGGAACAGCAGGCGGCGCGGCGCGCCCCAGCGTTCGGCGGTGGCGGCGGCGCGGGCGTGGTCCCAGGCGGCCACCAGGTCGCGCGGGGCAACGGCGGGCAGGGCCTCGGGGGCGAAGGGAATGGCGTAGGCGAGCAGCCCGTCCGGGGCCTGCGCGACCCGGATGCGGCGGGGCATGGTGAGAGAATGGCGCTTCGCGGCCGGACGCGCCAGCGCGGGGAGGGGCGGAAAACGATGACGGCGCCCGAAGGCGCCGCCGAAGTGTCAGAAATCCCGAGGGTAGCACATGGACCGGCGTGGCTGCGCCCTGCCGGCGGTCAGGCCTGCCGTTGACGCCGCCGCGCAACGAGGCCGAGGCCCGCGATACCAATGCCGAACAAGGCCAACGTGGCCGGCTCGGGGACGTTCACGGGGGGCGCGTTCCAGCTGCCTACGGCAAAACCGGAGTCGCTGCAGCCACCTTGCGGGCACGTCGCGCTGTTCACCGAGAGCGAAATCATGTGCGCACCCATCTGGCCGACCAGGGCGCCACCCGCGCCGCTCGAGGTCGCGGCGTTCAGGAAGTCGCTCTCGAGGAAGCTGCCACTGGTCAGCACCATATCGAACACGAGGTTGACCGAGTT
>LNEW01000048.1 GCA_001464375.1 Rhodospirillales bacterium Ga0074136
TGGCGCTTCGATTCCTTCGGCGACTACGCGCATGAACTGAAGAAGCGCGGGAGCGAGGTGAACACCTACGCCCTGGTCGGCCACCAGACCATGCGCGTCGAAGCCATGGACGGCGACGTCATGCGCGTGGCCAAGGATTCCGAGATCGAGCACATGCGCCTGCGGGTGAAGAACTCGCTGGCCGAGGGGGCATCCGGCTTCTCGACCGGCCTGTACTACCCGCCCAACATGCACGCGACGACCGAGGAAGTGATTGCCGTCGCCGAACCGCTGCGCGCCATGGGCGGCATCTATGTCACGCATATGCGCGACGAGGCCGACCGCGTCCTGGCCTCGATCGAGGAGACGGCGAAGATCGGCAAGCGCGTGGGCGTGCCCGTGTGGGTGAGCCACCACAAATGCTCGATGCCCGAGAATTACGGGCGCTCGACGCAGACGCTGCCGTTGATCGAGGCGATCAACCAGACCCAGGACATGTTCTTCGACATGTACCCCTACCCGGCCGGGTCCACCGTGCTGATGCCCGACCGGCTGCGCGACGACGTGAAGGTGATGATCACCTGGTCGATCCCGCATCCGGAGATGGCGGGGAAGGTCCTGAGCGACATCGCGCGCGGCTGGAACACCGACATCCGCCAGGCGGCCGAACGCCTGCTGCCCGCCGGCCAGGTGACCTGGCAGATGGACGAGGAAGACGTGCGCCGCATCATGGCGCATCCGATGTCGGTGATCGGGTCGGACGGCATTCCGCACGACGCGCATCCGCATCCGCGGCTGTGGGGGACGTTTCCGCGCGTACTCGGCCTGTATGCGCGCGAGCTGCGTCTGTTCAGCGTGGAGACGGCGATCCACAAGATGACGGGGCGCACGGCGTCGCTGTTCGGGATGCTCGATCGCGGCGAGATTCGCGAGGGGGCCTATGCGGACCTGGTGCTGTTCGATGCGGACACCGTCATCGACCGCGCGACCTTCGAGGAACCGAAGCAGGTCAGCCAGGGGATCGAGGAGGTCTGGGCGAACGGCACGCCCACCTACGTCGCCGGCAAGGGGGCGACCGGGGAGAAGCCCGGCCGCCTGGTCACCCGCAACCGGGTCTGATGGTCAGGGCGCGAAGGTCGATCGCAATGCGACCGCCCAGCGCCCGTCCCGCCGCGTCACCACCCACAGCGAGCGGTAGCGCCCGGTCACCGCGCCGCCCGCATCCTGGCGCGCGAACTGCACATCCAGGTGTACCTTGTCGGCCGAGGCGGCGACCGGGCGGCGGAACTCCCAAGCGCTCGCGGCCCAGCCGGCGCCCGCGCGGGCCAGGAAATCCGCCAGGTAGCTCGCCGGCGTCTCCCACATCTTCATCGCCGTGGGCGACAGCCGGTAGTGCGGGAAATGCAGCGTCGCGGCGATCGCCGGCGCATCGCGCGCGTTCAGCGCCGTGATGTGCGCGTCGAGCACCGCGAGCGCGGCGGCAACCGCCTCCGTCTGCGCCGCCGGGTCGGCATCGTCAGTCGATGACACGGAAGATCGCCTCGATCTCGACCGGGATCTGGTTGGGCAGGCTCACGAACCCCACCGCGGAGCGCGCGTGCCGGCCATTTTCTCCCAACACGGCCACGAACAGGTCCGAACACCCGTTGATGACCTTCGGATGATCGCCGAATTCCGGCGTTGCATTCACCATCCCCAGCACCTTCACGCAGCGCAGCCTGGACAAGCCCCCCGCCGCCTCGGCCGCCGCTGCGAGCAACCCCAGCCCGACGCCGCGCGCATGGCCGTAGGCTTCCTCCACGCTCATCTCGGTCGGCACCTTGCCGCGCACCGGCACGCCATCCGCGCGCCGGGGCCCCTGCCCGGCCGTCCAGATCATGTCGCCCTCCCGCCGCCAGGGCACGTAGCTGCCCATCGGCTTGGGCACCGGCGGCAAGGTCAGGCCCAGCGCCGCCAGCCGTTGCTCGGGGGTCTCGTCAGCCATCGCATCCTCCTCGGGTCAGACGCCGCCATGCGACACGCGCAACGCCGCCCCGGCAAGAGCGCTGATGTATGTCAGTATTACTGACCTAACATCGCCCCATGGACAAGACCCTCGCCCTGCTCGGCTTCGCCATCGCCATGTCCGTCACACCGGGGCCGAACGTCCTGATGGTCGCGGCCGGCGCCGCCAATGCGGGTGTGCGCGCCACGGTGCCGCACATGCTCGGCATCACGCTCGGTTTCGCGGCCATGCTGCTGATCGTGGGCCTCGGCCTGGCTGGTCCCTTCGCGGCCGCACCGCTGCTGCACACCGCGCTGAAATGGGGTGGCGCGGCCTGGCTGCTGGTGCTGGCCTGGCGGATCGCGCGCGCCGGCGCACCGGGCGAAGGCCCGCCCCGCCCGCCGCTCGGCTTCGTCGGCGCCGCGCTGTTCCAATGGGTCAACCCGAAGGCCTGGATGATCGCGCTGGCCGCCATCCCCGCCTTCACCACGCCGGATGGCGACATCCTGGCCGAGACGCTGCTCATCGCCGCCGCCTTCGCGCTGGTCTGCTTTCCCTGCTGCCTGGTCTGGGCGGTGCTGGGCGCCGGCGCGTCGCGACTCCTGCGCACCGACCATGCGCTGCGCGGCTTCAACATCGTGATGGCGGTGCTGCTGGTGCTCTCGCTGATCCCGGCGTTGCTGTGAGGCGTTGCGCTTCGACACACCGCGCGACGACGAACCGCGGCATGATGATGCCATGACCCAGCCCCGGATCCTGCGACGCCCGCTGCTCGGCGCCGCCTTGCTGCTGCCCCTGCCGGCGCTCGCGCAGGCGCGCATCGAAACCCCGCGCCAGACCCGCGGCCCCTTCTACCCGGTCGCCTTCCCCGCCGACACCGATGCCGACCTGGTGCGCGTGCAGGGCGCGGCCGCGCAGGCCATGGGCACGGTCGCGCATCTGCGCGGCCGCGTGACCGACACCGCCGGCGGCGCCATCCCCGGCGCGCTCGTTGAGATCTGGCAGTGCGACGCCGCCGGCATCTACCGCCACCCGCGCGCCCCCGACACCGCCCGCTTCGACGCGAACTTCCAGGGCTACGCCGGCGCCTACGCCTTCCGCACGCTGCGCCCCGCGCCCTATCCTGGCCGCACGCCGCATATCCATGTGCAGGTCACCCGCCCGGGCGGCGCGGCGCTGGTCACCCAGATGTATGTCGCGGGCGAACCGCTCAACGCCCGCGACGGGTTGCTGAATTCCATCCGTGACCCGCGCGCCCGCGATGCCGTCATCATCCCGTTCCTCCCGGCCGATCGCATCGAACCCCGCGCGCTGCTCGCGCAGTTCGACATCGTGCTGGCCGGCTGAACCGCTTCACGGTGTCACCGCCGGCTCGCTGGACCGCGCACCCCGCCTTTGCCTACCCTCCGCCCCCCGCGGAGAGGACAACGCCATGCGCCGCCTGACACTCGCCTTCCTGCTGTGCGCGACCACCGCGCTTGCCACCGAATTGCCGGTGCGCAGCGTGACGCTCTCCTCCGCCGGCCTGGCGCAGGTCGAACGCGCGGGCGAGGTCCCGGCCGATGGCTCCGTCACCTTCCGCGCGCCGACCGAGGATGTCGACGACCTGCTGCGCAGCCTGATCGTGGTGGATACCGCCGGCACGGTCGAAGGCCTGCGCCTGCCCGCCCGCGACCTGGCCGGCGAGGCCTTCCGCGGCCTGCCCGTGCGCCCCGATGATTTCGACAGCCGCGTGCGCCTGCTGGCGGCCCTGCGTGGCCAGGAAGCCGAGGCCGGCGGCGCGCGCGGGCGCATCGCCGATGCCGCCGAGGTGCCGCCCGTCGCCGGCACGCCGGGCGGCCTGCGACTCACCCTCGTCACGCCGACCGGCCTGCGCACCGTGCTCCTGCGCGAAGGCGACGAGGTCACGCTGACCGACAGCGCGCTGGCCGGGCGCGTCGCGCGCGCCGCCGAGGCGCTGGCCGCCGCGCGATCCAACGACGAACGCCGCATCGAGATCCGCCTGCGCGCCGACCGCGCGCGCCAGGTGGCCGTGCTGTATGTCGCCGGCGCGCCGCTGTGGAAGCCATCCTATCGCCTGCTGGTGCCGCCGCTCGGCGCGCCCGCCACCACGCCGACCAACGCGCGGCTGCAAGGCTGGGCGGTGGTCGAGAACGCGTCGGGCTCCGACTGGGACGGCGTGCGCCTGGCCCTGGTGTCCGGCGAGGCCGCGGCCTTCCGCCAGCGCATCTACCAGCCCATCACCGTGGCGCGGCCCGAGATGCCGGTGCGCGTCGCCGGCGCGGTGATGGTCACCCCCGACACCGGCGGGCGGCCTGTCCCGATCCCCGCCCCCGCGCCCGCCGCCCTGGTCGGGCGCATGCTGGAATCGAGCGCCGCCGCGCCGCAGATGGCCGCGCGCGCGCGCGCCCCGGATGCGCCCGGCACGATTGCCGGCGGCGCGCCCGCACAGCCTGCCGCCGCCGCGACGGCCGAGGCCTCGGCCGGGCGCGTCGCCTTCGTGCTGGCCGAACCGGTCACCATCCGCAGCGGCGAAACGGCGAATGTCCCCTTCCTGGATGTCCGCCTGCCGGCCGAGCGCGTGTGGTGGATCCAGGACCTGAACGCGCGCCACCCGCTGAGCGCGGTGCGCATCCGCAATGCCTCGGCGCATACGCTCCCCGATGGCCTCGCGACGGTCTATGGCGCCGAGGGGCCGGAAGCGGGCGTCTTCCTGGGCGATGCGGAAATCCGCGCCATGCCGGCCGGCGATGGCCGCATCCTCGCCTTCGCGCGTGACCGCGACGTGCAGTATTCGCAGGCCGGCACCACCACCGAACGCGTCACGCGCATCGCGCTGCGCCGCGGCTTCCTCGCCATCGACCTGCTGCGCCGCGAGGAGACCGCCATCGCCATCGACCCGCGCGGCGCGCGCGGCACGCTGGTCATCGACGTGCCACGCCGCGCCGGCGCGACACCGGGCTTCACCATCGTCAGCGAGGGCGATTTCGGCCTGCGCCACGAGGCGGTGATGGATGGCTCCGCGCAGACGCTGCGCCTGCCCTTCGAGCGCACGATCCGCCAGGACACGCCGCTGTGGGACACCGCGCTGGGCGAACCCATGCTGCTGCGCTGGCAGCAATTCGACATCGAGCAGAACCTGCGCCGCCTGCCCGGCGGCCCCGGCACGATGGAACGCCTGCAGGAGATCCTCACGCGCACGCCCGAGGCCGTGCCCGGCCGCGCCGACCTCGCGGCGGTGATCGAGGCGATGCAGGAATTGCGTCGCCAGCTCGACGAGGCCCGGCTGCGCGCGCGCGCCTACCGCTCCGCCGACCAGTCCCTTGCCCGCGCCCGCCAGGCCGCCGAGGACCGCACCGGCCCCGAGCAACAGGAAGCGCGCCGCCGGCTCAACCAGGCGAGCCGCGAGGCGGATGCCGCCGGCACTGCCGCCGACCAGGCCTGGGAAGCCTGGCAGCGCGGCGTGGTGGCACTGCTCCAGCGCGGGTCGTAGCGACCGGCCGGGATTGCGCCGCCCGGCGCAGTCCCGGCGTGATGGCGCGGCCTATTCCGGCCGCACCCCCGCCGCCTGCAGGACCGCCGCCACCCGGGGGAAGTCGGCCCGCACGAAGGCGTCGAAGGCCGCGGTCGTGGCGTATTGCGGCTGCACCTCGACGCCGATCTCCGCCAGGCGCGGCGCCAGGCGCTGCATGCCGGTATTGAAGGCGGTGTTCAGCGCCACCACCGCTGCCGGCGGCGTGCGGGCCGGCACGAAGGCGCCGAACCAGGCCTCGGCGTTCCAGGCCGGCAGGCCGGATTCGCTGGCCGAGGGCACATCCGGCAGGATCGCCGCGCGCGTGGGTCCCGCCACCGCGATGGCACGCACGCTGCCGCCGCGGATATGTCCGACCGCCGAGGCGATCGGGTCGATGCACATATGCGCATTGCCCGCGATCACCGCCGCCATGGCGGGCCCGCCGCCGCGGAACTGCACCATCTCCATCTGCACGCCGGGCACCGCGGCGCGGAACATCTCGGAGGCGAGGTGGTTGCCGCTGCCGATGCCGGCCGAAGCGAAGTCCACCTTGCCGGAATTGGCGCGCAGCCAGGCCAGCAGTTCCGCCATGGTGGTGATCGGCAGGCGGTTGTTGACCACAAGCACCTGCGGCACGCGGCCCAGATGCGCCACCGCCGTGAAGTCCCCCAACACGTCGTAGGGCATGCGCGCCACCAGGTTCGGCGCGATCACATGGGCGTTGGAATGCAGCAGCACCGTGTGGCCATCCGGCGGGGACTTGGCGACCATCTCGGAGCCGATCAGCCCGGCGGCGCCGCCGGCGCGGTTCTCGACCACGATGGTCTGGCCGAGCAGGCCGCCCACCGTCTCGGACAGGGCGCGCGCGACGACGTCGGTGGCGCCCCCGGGGGCGAAGGGCACCACCAGGCGCACCGGGCGGTCCGGGCGCCATGGCGCCTGGGCGCGGGCGATGGCGGGCGTGGCGAGGGCAAGCGCAAGGGCTGCGCGGCGCGTGGTCATGGTGGTGTTCTCCCTATGGCGCGGCGTCTGTCGGCCGGCCTTGTTGCAGTGTCTCACGTCACCCCGGCGGCTGCGTCACTCCGGCTGGACGCCGGCGGCGCGCAGGATGCGCGTGTAGGTCTCGATGCCCTCGCGCACCAGCGTCATCACCTGCGCATTGGTCTCGAAGCCGGCGCGCGGGGCGACGCCGGTCATCTCGGCCAGCCGCGCCGCGCTCTGCTGGATCGCCTGGCGGAAGGCCGCGCCCAGTGCCGCGACGGCCTCCGGCGGCGTGCCCTTCGGCGCCACGATGGGGAAGAACTCCTCGTGCACCACGCCGGGGAGGCCGGCTTCCGTCGCGTTGGGCACGTCGGGCAGCGCCGGGCTGCGCTGGCTGGACAGCACCGCCAGCGCCCGCAGCCCGCCGCCGCGCACCTGGCCGATCGCGGAGGCCATCGTGGGCGTGCCGAAATGCGCCTCGCCCGAGACCATCGCCGCGACGCCGGGGCCGCCGCCGCGGTAATGCACCGTCTCGGCCTCAACGTTCATGCGGCTCATGAACAGCAGCCCGCCGATGTGCGGGCCGCTGCCCAGGCCAGCCGAGGCATAGTTGTAGCGGCCCGGATGGGCGCGCAGCAGCGCCACGAATTCCTGGGCGGTGCGCGCCTCGACGCGCGGGGACACCACCAACAGGTGCGGCGAGAAGCCGGCCACGGCCACGCCCTCGAAGTCCGTCAGCGTGTTGTAGGGCATGCGCGCGACCATCGCCGGCACGGTCGCGAGCGAGCTGTTGATCAGCAGCGTGTGGCCGTCCGCCGGCGCGCGCGCGGCCGCCTCGGAGCCGATCACGCTGCCCGCCCCGGCGCGGTTCTCGATGATGATGGGCTGGCCGAGGATCTGCGCGGCCGGCTCGGCGATGATGCGTCCCACGATGTCGTTCGACCCGCCGGGCGCGGCGGGCACGATCAGCCGGACCGGCCGTGTCGGCCGCCAGCCGGCCTGGGCGTGGGCGATGGCGGGGGCGGCAAGGGCAAGCGCAAGCGCTGCGCGGCGGGTGGTCATGGCAGTCGTCTCCCTGTGGCGCGGCTTCTGGCGGCCGGCCTCGTTTCGAAGGTCCTGGCGCAGGCGAAGCACCCGGGCGGCCCCGTCGCGGGCCGCCCGGGGGCCTGCATCACTCCGGCTGGACGCCAGCCGCGCGCAGGATGCGCGTGTAGTCGTCCACGCCCTGGCGCACGAGCGTCATCACCTGCGCATTCGTCTCGAAGCCGGCGCGCGGGGTCACGCCGGCCAGCTCGGTCAGCCGCGCCGCGCTCTGGGTGATGCCCTGGCGGAAGGCGGCGCCGAGTGCGGCGACGATCTCGGGCGGCGTGCCCTTCGGCGCGGTGATGGGGAAGAACTCCTCATGCACCACACCCGGGATGCCGGCCTGCGTCACATTCGGCACATCCGGCAGGGCCGGGCTGCGCTGTTCGGACAGCACGGCGAGGCACCGCACGCCGCCGCCGCGGATCTGGCCCAGCGAGGACGCCATGGTCGGCGTGCCGAACTGCGATTCGCCCGAGACCAGCGCCGCCACGCCCGGCCCGCCGCCGCGGTAGTGCACCATCTCGGCCTGCAGGTTCAGCTTGTTGACGAACACGAGCCCCGCCAGGTGCACGCCCGAGCCGATGCCCGCCGAGGCGAAATTGTAGCGGCCCGGATTGGCGCGCAGCAGCGCGACCAGTTCGGCTGCGGTGCGCGCCTCGACGCGCGGGTTGACCACCAGCGTGTGGGGCGAGAAGCCGGCCACCGCGACGCCCTCGAAATCCGTCACGGCATTGTAGGGCATGCGAGCGACGATCGCCGGCACCGTGGCGTGCGCGCTGTTGATGAGCACGGTGTAGCCGTCGGCCGGGGCGCGGGCGGCCGCCTCGCTGCCGATCACGCTGCCGGCGCCGGCGCGGTTCTCGATCACCAGCGGCTGGCCGAGGATCTGGCCGACCGGTTCGGAAATGATGCGGCCGACGATGTCGTTCGAACCGCCCGGCGCGAAGGGCACGATCAGGCGGACCGGGCGGGTCGGCCGCCAGGCGGAGCCCTGCGCCTGCACGAGGGCCGGCGCGGCGAGCCCGGCAAGGGCAAGGCCGAGCGTGGAACGTCGGGTCGGCGTCATGGACGAAATCTCCCTGGCAACTGGTTGCGGGCCGGCCGGTATGTCCGTCCGTGCCTTCGATGAACCCGCACTTCTTAGCGCGAACGGCCGCATGCGCCAGCCCCCGGCATGGATCATCGGCCCGCGCCGCGCTATCGGAAGCAGGTCCAGGGGAACCGCCACAGCATGCCGACCGCCGCCCAACGCCTGATCGACTTCCTCGCTGAGCAGGGCATCGACCGCGCCTTCTGCGTGCCCGGCGAATCCTACATCGCGCTGCTGGATGCGCTGCACGCGCATCCCGCCATCGACCTGGTGACCTGCCGCAGCGAGGGCGGTGCCGGCTTCATGGCCGTGGCCGATGCCAAGATGACCGGGCGGCCCGGCGTGGTGCTGGTCTCGCGCGGGCCCGGCGCCTGCAACGCGTCCATCGCCGTTCATACCGCGGAGCAGGATGCCACGCCGCTGATCCTGCTGGTCGGCCAGGTGGAGAAGCGCGACCTGCGCCGCAACGCCTTCCAGGAGATCGACTACGCGCGGATGTTCGGCGGCATCGCCAAGTGGGTGGGCGAGGCGACCGAGGCCAGCCAGGTGCCGGAACTGATCGCCCGCGCCTATGCCATGGCGATGCAGGGCGTTCCGGGGCCGGTGGTGCTCTCGCTGCCCGAGGACCTGCTGGCCGAGCCCTGCTTCGCGGTCGACGTGCCGGCCACCCTGCCCGCCCCGGCGATCCCGGCAGCGGCCGATGTCGCGCGGCTGGCGGCAATGCTGCGGGCGGCGGAACGGCCGATCCTGCTGGCCGGCCACGCCTTCGACCGCCCCGGCGCGCGCGAGGCGCTGCTGGCCTTCGCGGAGGCCTGGAGCCTGCCGGTCGCCGTCTCCTTCCGGCGGCAGGACCTGTTCCCCAACCACCACGCGCTCTATGCGGGCGACCTTGGCCTGCGCAACCCGGATGGGCAGCGCGCGGCCTTTGCCGAAGCCGACCTGGTGCTGGCGCTGGGCACGCGGCTCACCGACATCACCTCGCAGGGCTGGAGCTGGCCGGCGGCGGGGCAGCGGCTCGTGCATGTGTGTGCGGAACCGCGCTTCCTCGGCTGGCAATTCCCCGCCGAGATGGCGTTGGCGTCCGATGCGACGGCGCTGATCGCGGCCCTGGCGGGTGAAGCGCCTGCCTGCCCCGCCGCACGGACGGCGTGGAACGCCCGGCTGCGCGCCATCCATGTCGCCGACACCGGTATCCGCCCCGCGCAGCACGACGATGGCGTGGCCTTCGCCGAGGTCGCGCGGCGCATCGGCGAGGTCGCCGCGCCGGATGCGATCATCACGCTCGATGCCGGCACCTTCGGAGCGCCCTTCTACCGCAAGGTGCCCTGGACGCCGCCGCAGCGGCTGCTCGCGCCGGTCTCGGGTGCGATGGGCTTCGGCGTGCCGGCCGGCGTCGCGGCGGCACTGCGCTACCCGGACCGCCAGGTGATCGCGGCGGTGGGCGATGGCGGGGCGCTGATGACCGGCGGCGAATTCGCCGTCGCGGTGGCGCGCGGCGTGCCGCTCAAGATGATCCTGTCGGATAACGGGTCCTACGCGTCCATCCGCATCCATCAGGAGAAGGCGCATCCGGGCCGCGTCTCGGGCACCACGCTGGAGAACCCGGACTTCGCCGCCTGGTGCGCCTGCTTCGGCGTGCCCGTCACGCGCATCGACAGCACCGCCGACCTGCCGGGGCTGGCCGCCGCGCTGGCCGCGCCGGGCCCGGCGGCGATCGTGGTGCGGACCTCGCTGGCCGCCGTGCTGCCGGCAGCCACGATGCGCGCGGCGGAATAGCCCGCCATGGCCGCGCTGCCGCCCGGCGCGCAGGCGCGGCTCGACGCGACGGACCCGGCGCTGCCGCACGCCAGGCGGCTGGCGCAGGCGGCGGCGGATGGCGGCGATGCGGCGCAGACGCTGGCGCTGTCGCGCGCCGCCATCGCCGCCGCGCCGGACGACCCTGCATTGCGCCTCTCGATGGCCGTGGTGCAGGCGCGCATCGGCGCGCAGGACAGTGCGGTCGCCACCGTCGCGCCGCTGCTCGCCGCCGCGCGGACCGACAGCGCGCTGGCCGACCGCATCGGCATGCTGGGCGACACGCTGGCGCGCAACGGCGCGGTGGCCGAGGGCTGCATGCTGCTGCGCGCGGCCTGGCGCGGCAGCCCCCGGCCGGTGATGCTGCGCGCGCTGCTCGCCGCCGGGCTGCCGGCGTTTCGCCGTAGCCTCAACGACGGCGCCGACGCCTCGCTGCTGGATGAGATGGCGCAGGCCGCGCTGGCCGGCATCGCCAGCCTGCCCGAGGCCGACCTGGCCGAGCTCGCGCGCCTCGCGGCCGATGCCGGGCGCGACGACCTGGTGCGCGCCCTGGGCCTGGGGGCGCTGGCCGCCGGCGCGCCGGATCGCGCCGCGCGCATCGGCGGCTTCGCGGGCCTGGCGCCGATGACGGCGGGGCTCGCGCTGCTGGCCACCGGGCGCGCCGCGCAGGCCGGCATCGCCTTCGAGGCCGCGCTGGCCGCCGCGCCGCTCGACCCCGCGGCGCTGTTCAACACCGCCATGGCGGCGCTGGCGGCCGGCGATGCGCAGCGCGCCGCGGTGCTGCTGGCCGCCCTGCCCGCCTGCGACGCCGCCGCGATGGACCAGGCAGCCTGGCCGCGTTTCGGCGAATTGCCCTGGCCCGTCGGCGTGCCGTCCGTGGAACCACCCCCGCGCACCGCCTGGCCGCGCATCCGCCTGGTGACTCCCTGCTTCAACCCCGGGCCCTGGCTCGAGGAGACGATCCTGTCGGTCGCCGCGCAGGGCTATCCGGCGGTCGAACATGTCGTCGTCGATGCCTGTTCGACCGACGGCACGGCGGCCATCCTGGCGCGCCACCGCGACCGCCTGCACGCCGTGATCCGCGAGCCCGACAGCGGCCCGGCGGAAGCCATCATGAAGGGCTTCGCCGGAAGCGACGCCGACCTGCTCGGCTGGATCAATGCCGACGACCTGCTGGCGCCGGGGGCGCTGCATCGCCTGGGCGCGGCCTTTGCCGCCGACCCGGCGGCGGACATCGTGCACGGTTATGCGCTGCCGCATCGCGGGCGCCGGATCCTCGGCGTGCATCGCGCCCTGGCGGCGGGGCCGCAGGGCTTCACGACCGCCGCGCTGGCTGACGTGTTCGGCCGCTGGGCATCGGGCGATTTTTTCCTCCAGCCCGAGGCGCTGGTCGCGCGGCGCTTCTGGGAGCGGATCGGCGGGCGGCTCGATACCAGCCTGTCGGCGGTGTTCGACTACGAGATGTGGCTGCGCGCGGCGGCGGCCGGCCCGCGCATCGTCTCGGTGGCCTGGCCGGTCGCCTTGTATCGGCTGCATGCCGCGCAGCGCACCGCCGGGCGCGCGGCCCTGGCGGCCGAGCAGGTGGCGGTGCGCGACCGCTTCGCCGCGCCGGCCCCGCCGCCCGCCCGCGCCGCCGCCATCCGCGACGCGCTGCGCAAGGCGTTCGCGCGCGCGCCGCTGCGCCTGCTGCTGGTCGACCGCCGCGCCGCCGAGACGATCGTCCCCGGCGCGCTGGCCGAGGCCCAGGCCATCCTGGCGGCCGAGGGCGTCGTGATCGAGGTCGCCACGCGCCTGCCCGGCGATGCCACCGGCCTCGACCTGGTGGTGCGACTGCTGCGCGCGCATGACGGCGGGGATTGGGTCGGCACGCTGCGCGCGGCGGGCTTCGCGGGCCCGGTGGTCGGCTGGCTGATCGAGGATGACCGCGACCCCGCCGCCAACCAGGACATCGCGCGCGTGCTGGATGTCGTGGTCCCGTCGCGCCAGGCGCGGCGCAGCGCGCTGTTGCAGGACGCGGCGCTGGTGTTGCCCGCGCTGGCGCCGCCCTGCGGCCTGGCCACGCTGGCGCCGGCCGCCGCGGCACCGCCCGAAGCGGTGACCGATCACGACCGCGCGGTGCTGGCGCTGCTGGCCGGGCAGGCGCCAGCCGGCGCCACGATGGTGGATGTGCCTGAGGGTGCCGATGCACGCCGCTCTCTTGGCCGATCGCTGCTGCTCGCGCCACGGCTGCGGGCGCTGGTCGCAGCGTTGCGGGATATCGCCGAGGCGCCCTGAAGGCCGCGAAACGCTTCGCAGCGCGTGACGCGGAACGCTGCGCGCCGTCGCGTCTTCGTGTATGCAATGCAGGCCATGAACCGGCTCCGCGCCCTTGTCGTCGCCTTCGCCGTGCTGCTGCTGGCGGCGCTGCCGGCGGCGGCGCAGCCCGGCGCGCGGGTGGCGCTGGTGATGGGCGTGGGCGCCTATCGCGCCATCCCGGCGCTGGCCAATCCACCCAATGATGCCCGCGCGCTGGCGGAGACGCTAACGCGCCTGGGCTTCGACACCGACCTGGTGCTCGACCCCGACCGCAACGCGATGGAACAGGCGGTACGACGGCTTGGCCAGCGGGCCGTGGGCGCGGAGGCGGCGCTGTTCTTCTATGCCGGCCATGCGCTGGAATTCGGCGGGCGCAACTGGCTGCTGCCGGTGACCACGGATGTGCGCAACGACCGCGACCTGCGATTCGAGGCGCTCGACCTCGACAGTGTGCTGGCGCAGCTGGAATCCGCACGGGTGTCGATCGTGCTGCTCGATGGCTGCCGCGACAATCCGTTCCGCCTGCGCCTGGCGAGCGCGACGCGCGGCATCGCGACCGCGCCGGGCCTGTCGCCGGTGCGCGCGGCGGTCGGCACGCTGATCGCCTTCGCCACCGCGCCGGGCGAGGTGGCCGAGGACGGCAACGGCGTGCACAGCCCCTTCACCTCCGCGCTGCTGCGCAAGATCGCCACGCCGGGGCTCGAACTGCGCTCCATGATGGCCGAGGTGCGGCGCGAGGTGCGCGAGGCCACCGGCGGCCGCCAGGTGCCCTGGGAGCATTCGGCGATGGAGGGCGCCTTCTACTTCATCCCCGCCGCGATCAACGCGCCGGCCGCGCCGCCGGCCGCCACCGCGGCACCGCCGCGCGACGACCGCGCCGAGATCCTGTTCTGGGAGAGCGTGCGGTCCAGCGGCACCCAGGCCGACTATCGCGCGTATCTCGAACGCTTCCCGAACGGCACCTTCGCGCCGTTGGCGCGCGCGCGTCTGGCCGCGCCGCAACCGGCCCCGACGGCGCTGGCCGCCCTGGCGCCGGTGCCCGTGCCGCAGGCACCGCCGGCACCTGCCCCGCCGCAGCCGGCCGCAGCCGCGGTTCGCCCGACCGCCGCCGAACTCGCGCGGCGCGTGCCCCATGTCTCGGCTGCCCATGCGCGCAGCACGGCCGACGGCTACCTGGCGGCACCCGGCCCGAACCGCGCGCTGGCGGTGAACCCGGAGCGGCAGACCAGTTTTCGCGTCCAAGGCTTCTCCTCGGCCGAGGATGCCGAGACGGTCATGCTGGAACGCTGCCAGCTCACCTTCGGCACGCCGTGCATCCTCGTCGCGGTGAACGACACCGTCGTGCCGGAGGCGCTGGCGGCGCGGCGCCGCGACATGCCGCGCATCCAGCATGCGGGTGCCTATGACCCCGAGCTGGTCCCCGGCATCGCCGCGCGGCGGCGGGCCGAGATGGCCGAGGTGATGGGCTATGCGCGCGCGGCCGGCGCCAAGGCGATGGCGCTGCATCCGCAGGGGCGCGTGGCGGTCGCCGCCGGTGCCCGCAGCCCGGAGGACGCCGCGCAGCGCGCGCTGGCCGCCTGCCGCGCCCTGGCGCAGCGGGAACGGCTGCCAGGGACTTGCACGCTGTACGCGGTGGGCGACCAGGTGGTGCTGCCGCAGCGCCTTGCCGCGGCGCGCTGAGGCGGGTCCGCCCTGAGGCGTTTTTCGCCGTCACCCGGCTTTGGCGCGCGTCATGCGTGACGTCGGTCGCGGCCGCCCTCAAGGTCTGTCGTGACGGTCGCGTCGGGGCATTTTTCGGGTCCGGCACCGGTCCGCACCCCGTCCGGCCGCACAACGACAAGGCACCAAGTCAGGTGGCCGGGCGCGGGTGCCGTGTGCCGGACGTCCAAGCCCAGCACTCATACCGCGCGCACGCGTCCGCCCGGGTCGGCCGGCAACAGCCCGAACGGATCGAACACCAGCCCTGCCGCCCCCGCCAACGCCGCCAGGTCGAAGGCGCCATGCGGCGTGCCGAGCACCAACGCCTCCGCCTGCGCGGCGACCGGGTCGTCCACGCGCGGAATCTCGGCGAGGTCGGGCGGCGGGACACCGACCACGGGGTCGCACCACAGCGCCTCCGCCCCCGCCGCGCGCAGGCCATGCAGCAGCGCCACCGGCGCGGCCCCGCGCAGGTCCGCGACATCCGGCTTGTAGGTGACGCCGGCGACCAGGATGCGCCGGCCCTCGAGGCTGCCGCCGAAAGCCTCGGCGATCGCGGTGGCGACGCGGCCCGGACGCGCGGCGTTGCCCGCCAGCGCCAGGTCGAGCAGGCGCGAGGGCGCGCCGGCACGCCGCGCCTCCATCTGCAGATAGGCCGGGTCGACCGGGATGCAGTGGCCACCGGCGCCAAGGCCCGGCCAGAAGGGCGCGAAGCCGAAGGGCTTGGTCGCCGCCGCCGCCACCACGTCGCGCGTCGGCACGCCCATGGCGGCGAAGGCGGCGTGCAGCTGGTCCATCAGCGCGACATTCACCAGGCGATAGGTGTTCTCGAGCAGCTTGGCGCATTCCGCGACCTCGGGGCTCGCCACCGGCACCACCGTGTCGGTCACACGCTCCCAGAACGCGCGGGCGCGCTCCATCGAGGGCGCATCGGGCGCACCCAGCAGGCGCGGGATGCGCCGCGGCCCGCCCTGCGCATCGCCGGGATTCTCCCGTTCGGGCGAGACGGCGAGGAACACATCGCGCCCGACACGCCAGCCATCCTGTTCCAGCGCGGCACGGCACAACCCGTTGGTGGCGCCCGGCTGGCAGGTCGAGACCAGGCAGGCCAGCGCGCCACGCGGCATGCGCGCGCGGCAGGTGGCGAAGGCCGCCGCGACGGCCGACAGGTCGGGTCGCCCGCTGGCATCGAGCGGCGTCGGCACGCAGACCAGCCAGATGGCGGCCGGCGGCAGCGCGGCAGGATCGGCGGTGGTGCGCAGCGTACCGCCGCGCTGGCTGGTGGCGCGCCAGGCCGCCTCGGTCACGCCGCCGGCGTCGGCCGAGAGATCATGGCCGGTCACCGCGAAGCCGGAGGCCGCGGCTTCCAGCGCCAGCGGGCGGCCGACATAGCCAAGGCCGATCACCACCACCTCGCCGGCCGGGGCGATGGCGGGGAGTGGCGCGTCGGGCCGCAATCCGGTGTCAGGCATCGGTTTAAATAGTCGATTAATTTCCGGTGTAATTCAACCTGCAGATGATACGCGGCGCGCCCACCCTGGCCCTGCCGCGCGGATTGGGCGAAACACCCGTCGGCGACCGGGAGAGGCAGCATGGGCGGGGCGACACGCGGAATCGGGCCGGCGCGGAGCGCGGCATGACCGGCCAAGTGCACCACGTCACCCACCCTCTGGTGCAGCACAAGCTGACCCTGATGCGCGAGGACACCTGCGCCTCCAGCGATTTCCGGCGGCTTCTGGGCGAGATCGCGGGGTTGCTCTGCTATGAGGTGACGCGCGACCTGCCGGTCGAACAGGTGCCGATCGCGACACCGCTGGAACCCATGATGGCGCCGCGGATCGCCGGGCGGAAACTGGTGCTGGCGCCGGTGCTGCGGGCGGGGCTGGGCATGCTGGACGGCATGCTGGCGCTGGTGCCCGCCGCGCGCGTCGCCCATGTCGGGCTGTACCGAGACCCGGCGACGCTGGCGGCGGTGGAGTACTACTTCAAGGCACCGACGGATGTGGCGGAACGCACCGTGCTGGTGCTCGACCCCATGCTGGCCACGGCGCATTCGGCGGTGGCGGCGGTGGACCGCTTCAAGGCGCGCGGCTGCCGCGACATCCGCTTCGTCTGCCTGCTGGCCGCCCCCGAGGGCATCGCGCATTTCCACGAACGGCACCCGGATGTGCCGCTGTGGACGGCGGCGATCGACCGGGCGCTGGACGACCACGGGTATATCCGGCCCGGGCTGGGCGATGCAGGGGACCGGATGTGGGGCACGCGTTGATACGTGCCGCTCAGGCCGCGGCCGGCCGGACGCCGTGCCTTGCGCCTTGCGAAGTCGCGCTAGCGGCGCCGGGCGTTCCGCAGGGGCGCGTCAGGCACGCGCCGGGTTCAGCCGCCATATCGTGAGGTTCAGGAAGGCCGCGAAGCTGACCCAGGCCAAATAGGGCAGCAGCAGCAGCCCCGCGGTCTGGCTGATCGGCAGGAACACGATGATGGTGGCGAGGATCGACAACCACAGCCCGATCACTTCGGCAAACGCCCAATCCGGCCGCTTCAGCCCGAAGAACACGGCCGACCAGCCCGCGTTGAACAAAAGTTGCACGCCATAGACGGCCATCGCCACGCCGGCGCCCGAGAAGCCGGCCTGGTGCCACACCAGCCATCCGGCAACGGCATTCATGATGTAGAGCACCGTCCAGGCCGGCGCGAAGGCCCAGTTCGGCGGGTTCCACGACGGCTTCGCCAGGCCCTCGTACCAGGCGCCCGGCTTGAACAGCGCACCGGAGAGCGCGACGACGAAGTTCGCGCCGATGAATCCAAGCAGGGGCAACCAGGTGTCGATATCCATGCGCGAGGATATAGCGACACCGCGATCGGTTTTCGATGCCGTTCACGCCACCCGGCGGGTCGCCGGCAGGCTGGCCAGGGCGGCGCGGAAGGCATCCAGCGTCTGCGCCACGTCCGCGGCGGTGTGGGCGGTGGACAGGTAGTACTTGCTGTCGCCCTTGAGGATGCCGCGCGCGCGCAGCACGGTGTTCACGTGCTTCTGCATCGCGGTGTCCTGGCGGGCCAGGGCGCGGTAGTCGCGCATGTCGCCCTCGGCATAGACCACGTCGAACATCACCGCCTCGCCGACCACCTGCGCCGGGATGCCGGCCTCGGCGATCAGCCCGGTCAGGCCATCCATCAGGGACCGGCCGGTGGCAAACACGCCCGCATACGCGCCGGGCTCGCGCAGCACCCCCAGCATCGCCAGCCCCGCCGCCGCCGCGACCGGATTGCCCGACAGCGTGCCGACCTGCGTGAGGAAGCGGTCCTCGCCGACCGCCGCCCGGTCGAAGTGCTTCATCATGTCCGCGCGCCCCGCCACCGCCGCGAGGGCGAAGCCGCCGCCGATGATCTTGCCCAGCGTGCAGATGTCGGGCGTCACGCCGTAGAATTCCTGCGCGCCGCCATAGGCGAAGCGGAAGCCGGTCACGACCTCGTCGAAGATCAGCGGGATGCCCAGCCGCGCCGTCACCTCGCGCACCGCCTCCAGGAAGCCGGGCCGCGGCGGGATCAGCCGCTGGAAGGGTTCCAGGATGACGCCGCCGACCTCGTGCCGATGCGCCTCGATCAGCCGCACCGCGGCCTCGATGTCGTTGAACGGCGCGACCAGCACCTCGGAGCGCACGGCCTCGGGGATGCCGGGGCTGTCGGGCACGGCCTCGGGGAAGTTCGCCAGGCGCTTGGGCGCCAGCGACATCAGGCCCCAGTCGGACATGCCGTGGTAGCCGCCCTCGAACTTCACGATCTTCGGGCGGCCGCTGACCGCGCGCGCCAGGCGCATGGCATAGGCATCGGCCTCGGAGCCGGAGGAGACGTAGCGCACCATCTCGGCGCAGGCGACGGCGTCGACGATCGCCTCGGCCAGGCGGATGCCCGGCTCGCTGTTGGCGAAGAAGGTCGTCCCCTTCGGGATCTGCGCCAGCACCGCCTCGGTCACCGCGGGATGGCCATGGCCGATGAACATCGGGCCGGAGCCGAGCAGGTAGTCGATGTAGTCATTGCCCGAGACATCGCGCACATGCCCGCCCCGGCCTTCCGCCACCACGATGTCGGCGGCGAAGTTGCCGAAGGTGCCGCCGGGCAGCACGCGGCGCGCCGCCTCGATCAGCGCCTGTTCCTCGGGGCCCTTGGTGATGCCGGCCATCGTCGTGCTCCTTGCCTGTCGGCGGGAGGCTAGGACGCGCCGCGCGCGCCGTCACGTCAGCGCGGTGGCTCCGGCACCGTCCCCGCCGCATCCTGCCCGATGCCGAAGATGCCGCGCAGGAAGCCCGGCGTCAGCGCCGCCAGCGGATTCACCGCGACCGACGGGTCGGCCAGGGGCCCGCGCATCCGGTAGGTCGCGGCGAACAGCCCGCCGCCGCGCTCGGGGCTGAACACGCGCCCCAGGATCGGGATGCGCCCGAGCAGCGAATTGAACACATAGGCGGGCACGATGGTGCCCTCCATGTCGATCGTCTCGCGCAGCCGGTCGATGCGCCCCTTGGCGGTGACCCCCAGCGAGACCGAGAAGGCACGCGCATCGTTCAGCACCAGGGCTTCGCGCGTGAGCACGAACGGCGCGGTCAGGCTGGCGAAGGACAGGCCGCGCTGATCCAGCGCCTCGAACACGCCGAACACCGTCATGGCCTGCAGCAGCTTGGCCAGCGCCGGCGCGTCGCGCACGGCGAATTCCTCGAGCGTCGCGCTGCCCGTCAGCGGCGCATTGGGCCGCGCATTGGCATAGGTCGCATCCACCACGAGCCGCCCGCCCTGCACGGTACGCAGCACCCCGAACGCGCGCAGCAGCGCACCGCCGTCATCGGAATTGATCCGCATCCGCCGCTGCGCGCCCTGCGGCGTGATGCGCAGGTCGAAGGGCCCACCGCCGGCGACGCCGCCGCGCACCTCGGCGGCCAGGATCACGCCATGGCCATCGACGCGCGCCGAGGCGCTCACGCCGGTCAGCGCACGGTCCCCGGCCAGCAGCATGCGGTCGAAGCGGGCATCCACCGCCGTCCCCGGGCCGCTCGGCGCCTGTGCGCCGGTCACCGGCGCATGCGGCGCCGCCAGCACGGGTGCCAGGTCCAGCACCGGCCCGCGCAGCCCGATGGTCCAGGAATCGGCGCGGCCGCGCGGCGGGGCGATCTCGGCGGTGAAGCGGTTGCGCCCCAGATTGCCCTGCTGGATCTCGATGCGCTGCGGAACATTGTCGCGCGGGTTGGTCGCCCGCCCGCGCAGCAGCGCGTCCGGCGCCTCGACGCGGATGGCATCGACCGACGCGAGCGAGCCGTTCAGCATCATGATCGTCGCCTCGCCGCTGGCGCGCACGCCCGGCGCCTTGGCCCAGGCCAGCGCCTCGACAGACAGCCGCGCAGGCGTGAGGTCGGTGCGCACCTGGATGCGCCCCTGACCGTTGCGCCGCGTCTCGCCGCGGATGTCGAGCCCGACCACGCCCTCCACGAAGGGTCGCGGGTCGAGCCCCAGCCCGGCGATCTGCGCCGCATCCGCGCGCCCCGTGGCGGTCTCGCGCGAGACCACCTGGCCGGCCGGGCCAGGGCGGAAATCGGCCTCCTGCACCAGGCGCAGCTGGATACCCGCGAGCGTCGCGTTGCCGGTCACGCGCAACCCTTCCGTCGTGGCCGTGAAGTCGAAGGTGCCGCGCTCGATGTCGCGCCCTAGGATGGCGCGCGGCACGCGCACCTCGGTTCCCCGGCCGGATGCCGTGACGCGCACCATCTCGACCGGCAACACTTCCAGCAGCGGCAGGCTGACCTGCACGCGCGCCTCGCGCAGCGTGCCGCTGATCGTCGTGATGGGCGGCGGCCGGCTGTCGAACAGGCGCAGCCGGGGATGGCGCAGCAGCGCCCACACATCCGCCAGCGGCCCGCCCGCGACCAGGGAGATGTCGGCGGTCTCGGGGTCGCTGTCGAGGCCGATGCGCACCGAGCCTTCGCGCAGCACGATGCCGGTGCCCGCCTGCCGCCCGCCGGCGATGTCGAGCGTGATGGCATCGAGCGCGAAGCGCGCCCGCCCGCGCGCGCCCTCGGCGGGCGGGATGGGGCGCAGCCAGTGCACCGTCACGTCTTCGGCCTCGGCGCTGCCCTCGACCGAGGTCACCGCCACCGCGCCGGTCGCGGCATCGCCGGCGAAGCCGATCCGCCAGGCGCCGTCGCGCGCCACGCCGCCGGTCAGGTTCTCCGCCAGCCAGCTGCGCGCGCCGGGCGCCAGCCCGGCCGGCCAGTAGTGCTCAAGGTCGGCCAGCAGCACCTGGTCGACCCGCAGGCGGGCCTCGCCCGACCAGGCGTCGCCCTGCAGCCGCGCCTCGGCATCGGCCTGGATGATGGGTGCGGCGGTCCCCGGGCGCGGCGCGGCCAGGCGCAGCAGGGCGCGCTCGACGCGCAGCAGGCGTCCATCGAGCGCCAGGTCGACCTCGGCCCCGGCCAGCGCCACCCGCCCGCCGGGGCCGAGGTCGATCGCCCCCGGCCCGACCCGCAGCCGGGCCTCCGCGCGCGAGGGCAGGCGCAGCCCCTCGATGCGCACATCCAGCGCCAGCGCGGCCTGCGCATCCAGCGCGCCGAGCGGGCGCAGCACCGGCGCCGCGCGCGCCAGCGCCGCCGGGCGGATCGCCGGCAGGCTGAGCGTGACCTGCCCGTCGCGCGTCGCGCCCTCGATCATGCCCGACAGCCGCAGCGGCACGCGTTCCGGCCCCAGCGCCGCGACCCCGGTGCCGGACAGGTCGAGCCCGCCACGCTCGCGCCGCGTCAATGACAGCGCGGCGATCTCGAGCGTCCAGGTGCGGTCGAGCTGCGCATCGGCCACCACGAGCTGCGTATCCAGCAGCCGCAGCCGGCGCAGCGCCGAGAGCGGTGTATCGTCGGATGGCGGATGCATGAGTTCGGCCAGGATGGCCAGCACCGCTTCCTCGGCACCCGTGGGTCCGGGCGGCGCCGCGGCATCGGCACCCGCATCGCCCCCCGGCGGCACCAGTCCCAGCCCCAGGCTCAAGCTGCCCTCCGGCCCGCGCACCGCGCGCAGGCTGAGGCCGCGCACCTCCAGCGCGCGCGGCGCCACCATGCCGCGCAGCAGCCATCCGAAGGACAGCGACACCACCGCATCGGGCAGCTCGGCCCGCACCGCGCCATCCTTGTCGACCGCGCGGACCCGCCGCAGCGTGAATTCCAGCGGCGAGCGGTGGCCGTCGCGCCAACCGGCCCACGACACGGCGGCATCGCCGATCGACAGCCGCGCCGCCGCATCGGCCGTGTTGAAGGCGGCCTCGGCCTGGCGGGCAAGCCAGGGCACCTCGACCGGCCCCTGTCCGAGCCGCCAGGCGACCGCCGACACGCCGATCGCCGTCAGCACGACCACGGCCAGGCACAATCGCAGCAGGCGGTTCAGGAAGTGCCCGGCTTGACCCGCAGCCCGCCTCACCTGTTCCCTGCCCGGCCATGACGGCCTGTTTCACCCCCGAACGCCTGCCCCGCCCCTTCGACCCCGCCGCCGCGGCGCTGGCCGCCGGGCATTTCGCCGAGCGCGGCGCGGCCGAGCGCGACTTCGTGGCGAGCCCGCCCGGCGCCGCGCTGGTCGCCGCCCTGGGCGGGCACAGCCCGTATTTGGCCGAACTCGCGGTACGCGAATCCACCGCCCTGCTGGCGCTGGCCGAACGCGGGCCGGAGGCTGCCTTCGACCGGGCGCTCGACCCGCTCTCGCGCATCGACCCCGCGACGCCGCGCCCGGCGCTGGCAACCATCCTGCGGCAGGCCAAGCGGCAGGGCGCGCTGGCGGCCGCGGTGGCGGACATCACCGGGCTCTGGGCGCTCGACCGCGTGACCGGGGCCCTGTCCGACCTGGCGGAGGCGGCGATCGACGCGGCCTGCGCACACCTGCTGCGCGATGCCGCGGCGCGGGGCGAGCTCAGGCTTTCCGGCGCGGCGCGGGCGGACCCGCGTCTCGTCGGCCGGAACTCCGGCCTCGTGGTGCTCGGCATGGGCAAGCTTGGCGGGCGGGAACTGAACTACTCGTCCGATGTCGACCTCATGGTGCTCTATGAACCCTCGACGGCAGCCTACCACGCCGACCGGGCGCAGGCGGTCCATGTCCGCATCGCCCGCGACCTGGTGCGGCTGCTGGAAGAACGCACGGCGGAGGGATACGTCTTCCGCACGGATCTGCGATTGCGCCCGGACCCGGCGGCGACGCCGCTGGCGGTGTCGATCCCGGCCGCCATCACCTATTACGAGAGCATGGGCCAGAACTGGGAACGCGCCGCCATGATCAAGGCGCGCCCGGTCGGCGCCGACCGTGCGGCGGGCGAGGCCTTCCTGCGCGAGATCCGCCCCTTCGTGTGGCGCCGCCACCTGGATTTCGCCGCCGTCGCCGATATTCATTCCATCAAGCGGCAGATCCATGCCCACAAGGGCGGCAAGGGTGCCAACGCCACCGTGCAGGTGGAAGGCCACGACGTGAAGCTCGGCCGCGGCGGCATCCGCGAGATCGAATTCACCGCCCAGGTGCTGCAACTGATCTGGGGCGGGCGCGACCCCGGGCTGCGCGACCCGACGACACTCGGCGCCCTGGTGGCGCTGGCCGCCGCCGGCAAGATCGACCGCAAGGCGGCGGCCGACCTCGCGGACGCCTATGTGTTCCTGCGCACCCTCGAGCACCGGCTGCAGATGGTGGCCGACCGCCAGACCCACCGCATGCCCGAGGATGCCGAGGGCGTGGCGCGCATCGCATCCTTCCTGGGCTTTGCCGATGCGGAGGCGTTCCGCGGCGCCTTCCTGGCGCATATGGCCAAGGTGGAACGCCATTACGGGCGGATGTTCGAGGCCGAGCCGACGCTGGGCGCCGAGGCGGTGGAGGGCAGCCTGGTCTTCACCGGCGTCGAGGACGATCCCGGCACCATCGCCACGCTGCGCGCCATGGGCTACGCGAACCCGTCGGGCGTGGCCGCCCTGGTGCGCGGCTGGCACCATGGGCACACGCGGGCCACCCGCAGCGAACGCGCGCGCGAGTTGCTCACCGCGCTGATGCCCACGCTGCTCGGCGCCTTCGCCCGGCAGCGCGACCCGGATACCGCGATCCAGCGCCTCGATGGCGTGTTCGGGCGCCTCGCCGCCGGCGTGCAGGTGCTGTCCCTGCTGGCACGCAATCCGCCGCTGCTCGATCGCCTCGCCGGCGTGCTGGGCGCGGCGCCGCAGCTCGCAGACCACCTGTCGCGCCACACCGCCGCGCTGGAGGGGCTGCTGATGGGTGCCGGCGGGACGGTCGGCAGCGCCGCCGCCACGCTGCCCGCCCTGCTGCACCAGGCGCACCACATCGAGGAAGCCATGGAGGCCGCCCGGCGCCTGGTCCAGGAGGGCAAGTTCGAGATCGACGCCGCGACGCTGGACGGCACGCTCGATGTCGATGCGGCGGGCGAGGCGCGCTCCGCGCTCGCCGATGCCGCGATGTCCTCCCTGCTGCCCCATGTCACCGCCGCCTTCGCGGAGCGGCACGGCAAGGTCAAGGGGGGAGCACTGGCGATCGTGGCGCTGGGCAAGCTCGGCGGGCGGGAGATGCTGCCGGGGTCGGACCTCGACCTGATCCTGATCTACGACCATGCCGAGGGGGTGGAGACCAGCGAGGGCCGCGCGAAGCGCGGTGCCCCGCCGCTGCGGCTGCTGCCGGTCAGCCAGTATTTCACCCGCCTGACGCACCAGATGATCGCGGCGATCAACGCCCCGGGGGCGGAGGGCAAGCTGTACGAGGTGGACATGCGGCTGCGGCCCTCGGGCTCGAAGGGGCCGGTCGCCGTCTCGCTGTCGGCCTTCCAGCGCTACCACGCCGAGGATGCCTGGACCTGGGAGCGCATGGCGCTGACCCGCGCGCGGGTGGTGGCCGGCCCACCGGCGCTGCGCCGGCGCGTGGAGGCCGCCATCCGTGCCGCCCTGCTGCGCCCCGATGCGTCCGAGAAGGCGATCCCGGATGCGGTGGCGATGCGCGCCCGCATGCTGCGCGACCTGCCGCCCGATGGCCCCTGGGACGTCAAGCTCGGCCGCGGCGGGCTGGTCGAGGTGGAATTCATCGCCCAGGCGCTGCAACTGGTCCATGCGCGCGCCCATCCGCAGGTGCTGGTGCAGACCACGCGCCGCGTCCTCGCGCGGCTGACCGAGGCCGGCGTGCTGGATTCCGAGGACGCCGCCACGCTGGTCGCCGCCGAGCGGCTGTGGCGGACCGTCAGCGGCGCGCTGCGCCTGACCGTGGGGCGCTGGCGGGAGGAGGCGCTGCCCGACAGCGTCGCCGCCGCGCTCATCAGTGCCTGCCGGTCGCTGGGGCCGCAGGACGCACCCGTTGACCTTCCTGCCCTTCAGGCACAGATCGCCGATCGGGCGAAGGCGGTGCGCGCGATCTTCGAACGCCGCCTGGGGCGCCCGGACATGCAGGGGGAGCAGGCATGAGCGACGTGGCCGAGGGGACGAAGGCGCCGGCCTTCAGGATGCAGGCGAGCGGGGGGCGCGAGGTGTCCTCCGACGCGCTGCAGGGCAAGCCCTATCTCATCTATTTCTATCCGAAGGCCGATACGCCGGGCTGCACCAAGCAGGCCTGCGGCGTGCAGGAAGCGCTGCCGGCGCTGGGCCGGATCGGCCTCGAGGTGATCGGGGTCAGCCCCGATGCCATGCCGCCGATCGAGAAGTTCGCGAAGAAGTACAACCTCGCCTTCCCGCTGGCATCGGACGAGGACCATACGGTCGCCGAGGCCTATGGCGTGTGGGTGCAGAAGTCGATGTACGGGCGCACCTACATGGGGATGGAGCGCACATCCTTCCTCGTCGGCGCCGACGGCAGGATCGCGCGCATCTGGCGCAAGGTGAAGCCGGAGGCGCATGCCGCGCAGGTGCTCGAGGCAGCCGCGGCGCTGTAGGGCGAAGCGCACCGGCGCACGACCGTGCCGCCGGTGTCAGTGTGGAAAACGGATGGCCGGGTGGCGGCGTGGGCCGGTGCATCCGCGTGCCGTGTCCCGCGGGATCACCCACCGTGGTGCGTGGTGATCTGGCGGAACACTTCCTCCGCCTCCTTGAAGGTTTCCTCGGCACGCGCCTTCATCGCCGGGTCGGCGAAGCGATCGGGGTGGAAGCGCAGCCGGAAGGCGCGCTGTGCCGCCTCGACCAGCCAGACCGGCGCCGTCTCGGACAGGTGGACGCGGCGGAGCAGGCCGTTGCTGCGCGCCGGCAGGGCCTCGGTGGCCAGGGCGCGCTCGGCGGCGGAGGCACGCAGCTCGGCCTCGCGCAGCCGCGCCTCGGCGGCTTCCAGCCGCGCCCGCAGGTTCTCGACGCGCCCGTCGCGCTCGGCGGCGGCCTCGGTCGGGTTCTGCGCTTCGCCGGTCTCGGCGCGATTGAGCATCTGCGACACGCGCCGCGCGGCCGAATGCGCGACCTCGACATCGCGCCGCCCGAGTTCGCCCAGGATGAAGGCAAGCAGCTCCACGTCGCGAGGATGCGCCTCGGCGAACTCCAGCAGGCGCGAGGATGGCCAGTTGGTCAGGGCCTTCTTGTTCGCGAGCGGCGAGGTGTCCGACATCGAGTTGTGAAGAGGTCCCTCCATTATTTTTGAGACCTAGCAGGCTTGCTGGCGGCGTTCTACGCATCAGCGGTTGGGTTGGCGCAATCCTTGGCTGCTTTCGCGCGCGGAATGCCCGGCCCAGTTCGCGCAACGATGGAATCCCGCTTGGGGCGCCCCCGCCGCCGCCGTGTTCAGCCGCGCGCCTCGATCTCGGCGAAGACCGCCTCGGCGCGCTTGAAGACCTCCTCGGCACGGCCGCGCCCGCCGGCATTGCCGTGGCTGTCGGGGTGGTAGCGCCGGCGGAAGGCGCGACGCACCTCGGCGACCAGCCAGGCCGGCGCGTCCGGGGTGAGGTAGACGCGGCGATGCGGGCCCGTTTGGCCGTCCGGCGCGGTGGCCGCAAGGCGCGCCTGGGCGGTGGCGAGCGCGCCGCGCAGGCGCACGATCTCCCCGGCCGCGGAGGCCAGCAGGTCGCGCAGGTCGGCCATGGCCATGCCGCGCGGCGCGGCGCCGGCTTCCTCCTGCAGCCGCTGCAGCCGTGCCAGCAGCGCCCGGGCCCGGGTGCCGGGGCGATGCGCGACTTCGGTCGCCAGGCCATCCAGAACGGCGCGGTTGGCGACATGCAGGATCGCCTGCTCGGCCAGTTGTTCGATCGGCCATTCGCGGAACGGCCTGTCCTCCAGCATGGCGCAACGACCCTCCTGGTCCCTTCGTCCGGTGTGCCACGGCGTGGATGAACGCGGCGTTCATGGCGCGGCCCCGGTCCTTTCGGCGGGCGCCCGGATGGGCGAGACTGGGCGCGTTCGGGAAAGGAAACGCGACATGGCGATGATCCACGGGTTGGGGCGGCGGGCGCTGCTGGCGGCGGCGGGCGTGCTGGCGGCACCGGACGTGCGCGCGCAGGCGGCCTGGCCCAGCCGGCCTGTGCGCCTGGTGGTCCCCTTCCCGCCTGGCGGGTCGAACGACGTGGTGGCGCGCCCGCTGGCGGAACGCCTGCAACAGCGGCTCGGCCAGCCGGTCGTCATCGAGAACCGCGCCGGCGCGGGCGGCGCAATCGGCGCCACCGCCGTGTCGCAGGCGCCGGCCGATGGCTACACGCTGATGGTGTCGTCGTCGTCCTTCGCGACGACATCGGTGTCGCAGCGCGTGCCGTGGGGCGTGCTGGAGAACTTCACGCCGGTGGCGCTGCTGGCGCGGTCCCCGTTCATCGTCATCGTGAACAACGACCTGCCGGTGCGCAGCATCCAGGACCTGGTGCGGCTCGCGAAGGAACGGCCCGGGCGGATCGACTACGGCACCTCAGGCCCTGGCGGCATCAACCACTTCGTCACCGAGTTTTTCGCACAGCGCGCCGGCGTGCAGATGAACCACGTGCCCTACCGCGGCACCGGGCCGGCGGTGACGGACCTCGTCGCCGGCCATATCCAGCTGATGATCACCACGCTGCCGAGTGCGGCCGGCGTGGTGCGCGACGGACGGGTGCGGCTGCTCGCCTACAGCGCCGAGGGCATCCCGGCGGGTGCGCCGCCGGCGCCGCAGGTGAAGGAAAGCGGGCTCGACTACGACATCGCCATCTGGTGGGGGTTGTTCGCGCCGCACGGCCTGCCGGCGCCGATCCTCGAGCGATTGAACGCGGAGGCCAATACGGCGCTGCGCGACCCGGACATGGCGCGGCTGTACCAGGGCGAGGGTGCGCGGCCATCGCCGGGCACGCCGGCCGACTTCGTCGCCATGCTGCGCACCGACATCGCCCGCTGGCGCGAGGTGGCGCAGCTCGCGAACATTCGCATCGACTGAGGAGTGGCATGACCGGCATCCACCGCAAATCCTTCGACCCCACCGCGCGCGGCGCCATGGACGGCGTGCGGGTGGTGGACCTGTCGCGCCTGGTCGCCGGCAATGTGCTGACCAAGGTGTTCTCCGACCACGGCGCCGAGGTGGTGAAGGTGGAGCCGCCCGAGGGCGACACGCTGCGCGCCTGGCGCGTGGGCGGTGTCGAGACGTCGTGGAAGACCATCTGCCGCAACAAGAAGTCCGTCGCGCTGGACCTCAAGCGACCCGAGGGGATCGCGGCGGTGAAGGCGCTGGTGCAGGACGCCGCGATGTTCGTGGAATCCTTCCGCCCGGGCGTGCTGGAAGCGATGGGGCTGGCACCCGCCGAGCTGCTCGCGATCAACCCGGCGCTGGTGGTGGTGCGCATCTCCGGCTGGGGGCAGGACGGGCCGTATCGCCACAAGCCCGGCTTCGGCACGCTGGTCGAGGGCTATTCCGGCTTCGCCGCGGTGAACGGCTTCGACGACCGCGAGCCGGTGTTGCCGCCGATGTTCATGGGCGATGCCTATGCCGGGCTCTATGGCGCATCGGTGGCGATGATCGCGCTGCGCCATGCGGAGGCCGGCGGGGCTGGGCAGGTGCTGGATGTCTCGCTGTTCGAACCGCTGTTCAGCGTGCTGGAACCGCAGGTGGCGAATTGGCGCATCACCGGCAAGCGCAAGCCTCGCACGGGCAGCCGCAGCACCAATACGTCGCCGCGCAACGCGTACCGCACGCGGGATGGCGGGTGGGTGTGCCTGTCGGCCTCCACGCAGGGCATGACGGAAAAGCTGTTCCGGTCGATTGATCGCGAGGATCTGGTCAGCGACCCGCGCTTCGCCAACAACCCGGCGCGGCTGCAGCACTGGCAGGAGCTGGACGCCATCATCGGCGGCTGGATCGGTGAACGCACGCTGGCCGACAACGTCGCGCATTTCGACCGCGCCGGCGTGACCATCGGTCCGATCATGGACACCGCCATGCTGGAGCAGGACCCCTACACCATCGAGCGCGAGGCGCTGATCGAGGTGCCGGACGCCGACATGCCCGGCGGCTGGCTGCCGATGCACGGGATGGTGCCGCGGCTGTCCGGCACGCCCGGCGTGCTGGCGCGCCCCGCGCCGCGCATCGGCGAACACAATGACGAGGTGCTGGAGCCGGCCTTGGGCGCCGCGGAACTGGCGCGCCTGCGCGGCCTCGGCGTGGTGCGGGACACGCCGGCGCGGCAGGCCGCCGAATAGCGCCGCTTGTTATTGGAACGGTCGTTCCATATCCTGCGCGCGCAGTGGAGACCGCCCACCCTGGCCCGACCCCGCGCCTTCGATGAGGACACCGCCCTCGATGCCGCCATGCTCCGCTTCTGGGACCATGGCTATGCCGCGACGTCGGTGCGCGACCTGGGCCAGGCGATGGGGCTTGGGGCGGCCAGCCTGTACAACAGCTTCGGCGACAAGCATGCGCTGTTCGCGCGCTGCCTGGATCGCTACCTGGATGGCAACATGCGCGAACGCATCGCGCGGCTGGAGACGATGCACCCGCCGCGCGCAGCCATCGAGGCCTTCCTGCAGGAGGTCGTTGCGCGGTCCCTGTGCGACCGGCGCGGCTGCCTGCTGGTGAACACCGCGCTGGAGGTGGCTCCGCACGACGCGGCGGTCGGCGCCATCGTGGCGGACCGGCTCGCGGAACTCGAAGGCTTCTTCCGCCGCTGCGTGGTGGCGGGGCAGCGGGCGGGGAGCATCGCGCGGGGGCGCGCCGCGCGCGACTTGGCGCGGCTGCTGCTGACCACGGTGATGGGGCTGCGCGTCCTGGCGCGGGCGCGGCCCGACCCGGCGCTGCTGCGCGGCGCGGCGCGCCAGGCGCTGGCGCTGCTGGATCCGCCCGGCGCATCGATGCCGGGGCGCGGCGCGCCACGCACCCGACACAGGACGGCCACGACAGGAGACGCATGATGGCACGGCAACTCTATGAACTCTGCGGCACGGATGCGCAGCGGGTGTTCAGCCCCTTCTGCTGGCGCAGCCGGATGGCGCTGGCGCACAAGGGGCTGGATTTCGACAGCGTTCCCTGGCGCTTCACCGAAGGCGCGCGGCTTGCCTTTGCCGGCCACGACAAGGTGCCCGTGCTGGTGGATGACGAGCGCGTCGTGGTCGATTCCTTCGACATCGCGAAGCACCTCGATGCGGCGTACCCGGAGGCGCCGTCACTGATGCGGGGCAACCCCGAGCCCTACGCCTTCATCGGCGCCTGGACGGATACGGTTCTGCATGCGGGCATTGCCGGGCTGATCGTGTCCGACATTCCATCGCTGCTCGGTGAAGCCGACCGCGCGTATTTCGTGCAGAGCCGCGAGGCGCGCTACAGCAAGCCGCTGGCCGAGGTGACCGCCGGGCGCGAGGACCGCCTGCCCGCCTTCCGCGCCACGCTGCTGCCGTTGCGCCAGGCGCTGCGAGGGCGGGATTTCCTGGGCGGTGCGGCGCCGGATTATGCCGACTACACGGTGTTCGGCGGCTTCATGTGGGCGCGCAGCGTCAGCCCGCTGCCGCTGCTCGAGCCTTCGGATGCAGTGCATGCCTGGCGCGAGCGGATGCTCGACCTGCATGGCGGCATGGCGCGCCGTGCGCCGTGCCTGGGGGCCTGAGGAGAGTTGCCATGACCCACATGAGCGCATTGGCCGCCGGTGCCGTCTTCCCCGCCGTCGCCGTGCCGCGCCTGGGCGGCGGCGAGGTCGCACCTGCGGCGATGGAAGGCTGGCGCCTGGTCGTCGTCTATCGCGGCAAGCACTGCCCGCTGTGCAAGCCGTATCTGACAGGCCTGGACGGGTTGATCGACACCTTCGCCGAGGCCGGCGTGCAGGTCATGGCGATCTCGGCCGACCCGCAGGAGAAGGCCGCCGCGGATGCGGCCGAATTCAAGTGGCGCTTTCCACTGGGCTATGGGCTGTCCGTCCCGCAGATGCGCCAACTCGGCCTCTATGTGTCGGACCCGCGATCCCCGCAGGAGACCGACCGGCCCTTCGCCGAACCCGGCCTGTTCCTGATCAACCCGGCCGGCACCGTGCAGATCGTGGACGTTTCCAACGCGCCCTTCGCGCGGCCGGACCTGGCTGCCATCGCGCGCGGAGCGAAGCGGATCCAGGAACTGAACTACCCGATCCGCGGCACCCACGCCGGATAGCACGCGTCAGAACGCGATCTGCACCTTCATCGCGCGCGACCGGTCGGCGGCCAGCGTGAAGGCTTCCGCGGCGCGCTCGATGGGAAAGCGTTCGGTCAGCAAGGGCACGACATCGATCCTGCGCGTCGCCAGGGCTTCCACCGCCATGGCGAATTCGGCGTGGAAGCGGAAGGTGCCGCGCCAGGTGATCTCCTTCGCCGCCAGCACCGACATCGGCACGGGCGCGTCACCGCCGATGCCGATCTGCACGATGGTCCCGCCGGGCCTGACCACCGGCAGGATGCCGAGCAGCGCGCGCGGACTGCCGGAGGCCTCCAGCGCGACGTCGAAGAAGCCCTTGTCGGCGCCATAGGCGGCCAGCGCATCGGGGTCGGCGTGGAAACGGTCGGCGCCCATCTTCAGCGCAACCGCGCGCGGCGCGTCCGACAGGTCGGTGGCGATGATCTCCCGCGCACCGCCCATCCGCGCCGCGGCGATGGCGAGCGCACCGATCGGCCCGCAGCCCGTGACCAGCACGCGGCGGCCGAGCAGCGGGCCGGCCTGCCGCGCGGCATGCAGGCACACGGCCAGCGGCTCGGCGAAGGCGGCGGTGGTGGTGTCGAGGCCATCGGGCAAGGGCACCGCCTGCGCGGCCTCGCAGACCAGCGCCTCGCGGAAGCCGCCATCGACATGCGGGTCGCGCATCGCGCTGCCGTAGAAGCGCATGTCGAGGCAATGCTGCGCGGCGCCCTCCAGGCAGTAGCGGCAGCGCCCGCACGGCAATGACGGGTTCACCGCGACCGCCTGGCCGGCGGCCAGACCCGTCACGCCCGCGCCGAGCGCATCGATCACGCCGGCGACCTCGTGCCCCAGCACCATCGGGTGCTTCACGCGGATGGCGCCGAAGCCGCCATGCTGGAAGTAGTGCAGATCCGACCCGCAGATGCCGCCGGCGGCGATTCGCACGCGCACCTGGCCGGGGCCGGGTTCGCCGGCGTCGCGCCGTTCCACACGAAGGTCGTGCGCGGCGTGGATGACGACGGCGCGGCTCATGGCAGTGGCGTGGGCAGCGGCCGCCCGTCGAAATGTGCTTCCAGGTTCGCCAGCATCAGCGCGCCCATAGCCTTGCGCGTCTCGACCGTGCCGGAGGCCTGGTGGGGCGAGAGCACGACGTTCGGGAAGGTCGCGAAGACCGGGTCGATGGCGGGTTCGTTGTGGAACACGTCGAGGCCGGCGCGTGCGATGCGGCCCGACTTCAGCGCCTCGACCAGCGCCGCCTCATCCACCACCGACCCACGCGAGACGTTGACGACGATGACGCCGGGGTTGAGCGCCTCGATCGCTGCGCGGTCCACCAGGCCCGCGGTCGCAGCACCACCGGCGGCCGAGACCACGAAGATGTCGACATGCGGCGCCATCGCCGCCGGTGAGGCGTGGAAGGTATAGGGCAGATCCTTCCTGGTGCGGCCGGAATAGGCGATGGCCATGCCGAAGCCCTCTGCGCGCCGCGCGATGGCACGCCCGATCCGCCCCAGGCCGACGATGCCGATGCGCTTGCCCCAGACGCGCGTGGCCAGCCGCATCGGTCCCTGCTTCGCCCAGGTGCCGGAGCGCACATAGGCGTCGCATTCGCGGATCTCGCGCGCGGTCGCCAGCAGCAGGGCAAAGGCCATGTCGGCCACGTCCTCGGTCAGCACGTCGGGCGTGTTGGTCACGGCGATGCCGCGCGCGCGGGCGGCGGGCAGGTCGATGGCATCCACGCCGACGCCGTAGCAGGCGATGATCTTCGCGTTCGGACACGCATCCATCATGGCCGGGTCGGCGCCGAGTTCACCCTTGGTGGCGATGGCGCGGATGGACGGGCCGTGCTGCGCAAGAAAGCCGGCGCGGTCGGGCGCTTCATACAGCAGGTGCAGGGTGAAGCGGCGCGCCAGCGCCTCGAGGTCCCAGTCGGGCAGCACGCCCACCACCAGCAGTCCCGGCTTGTCCATGCGTGGTCCCTCCCCCTAGCCTTGCTGCGCAGATTACACGGGGAAACGCTGATGTCGCGCGCGCTGTTCGACCTGACGGGGAAGCTGGCCCTGGTGACCGGATCGAGCCAGGGGATCGGCCTGGCGCTGGCGAAGGGCCTGGCGGATGCCGGCGCGAAGGTGGTGCTGAACGGGCGCGACGCGGCGAGACTGGAAGCGGCGCGCGCGCACGTTCCCGGCGCGCTGGTGGCGTCCTTCGACGTGACGGACCATGCGGCGGTCGAAGCCGGCGTTGCGGCCATCGAGGCCGCGCACGGGCCGCTGTCCATCCTGGTAGCCAATGCCGGCATCAACCTGCGCGCGCCGTCGGTGGAGATGCCGCCCGAGACCTGGCGGCGCGTGATGGACGTGAATGTCGACGGCGTCTGGTATTGCTGCCAGGCGGCGGGCAAGCGGATGGTCGCGCGCGGGCGCGGCAAGATCATCACCATCTGCTCGGTGCAGAGCGAACTGGGCCGCCCGACCATCGCACCCTATGCCGCCAGCAAGGGCGCGCTGCGGATGCTGACGCGCACGCTGTGCGCCGAATGGGCGAAGCACGGGGTGAATGTGAACGGGCTGGCGCCAGGCTACTACGATACGGAACTGACCAGCGCGCTGGTGCAGGATGCGGCCTTCACGGATTGGCTGTGCAAGCGGGTGCCGGCGGGGCGCTGGGGGAAGGTGGAGGAGCTGGTCGGCGCCGCGGTGTTCCTCGCCGCGCCGGCGTCCGACTTCGTGCATGGGCAGTTGCTGTTCGTGGATGGCGGGATGACCGCGGTGGTCTAGCCCGCCCGCGCGATCAGCCTGCGCGCGCGGTCCACGATCGGCTTGTCGATCATGTCGCCCTCGAAGGCCACCGCGCCCTTGCCCTCCGCCAGCGCTGCCTCGAAGGCCGCGACCAGGCGCTGCGCGCGGGCCACTTCCCCCGGCCGCGCGCCGTATTCCTCGTTGATGATCGGCACCTGGGAGGGATGCACGCAGGACGCGCAGGCGAAGCCAATGGCGCGCGACTGGCGCAGCATCGCGCGATAGCCATCCAGGTCCTTCAGCCCCGCCACCGTGCCGACGAACCCCAGCGGCAGCACGCCCGCCGCGCGCGCCGCCACCACGCCCATCCGCTTGGGCAGGTCGAGCGCATCGGGCGTCGGTTCGGCGCCGAGGTCGGTCGCCAGATCCTCGCCACCCACGCCCAGCGCGACCACGCGCGGATCGGCGGATGCGATGGACTGCGCCTGCGCCAGCGCCGCCGCATCCTCGATCAGCACGATGAACCGCACGGAGCCGACCGTGCGGCCGGATTCCGCCTCGGATTCCGCGGTGAGTT